>JAOPVP010000003.1 GCA_025966135.1 Frankiales bacterium | reverse complement strand
GAGGCCAACCCTGAGGCCACCGAGGGGGTCGTCACCACGAGCCCCGTGTTCGGCGTGCCTTCGGCGTTCTCGACCGAGACTCCCGCCGAGGAGCCGACGACCCGACGCCGGGGCCGGGCGCCGGCCGTCGTGGTGACGTTCCAAGCACCCGAGGTCACCGCTGCGCCCGCGCGCTCCCCGCGGCCCAAGAAGGCCGTCGCCGCCGTGACCACCGACGAGGGCGATGCGGTCCCGGCTCCGCGGACCCGCCGCCGGGCCGGCACCGCCGGCGCCATCAGCCCGTCGGAGCTGCTCGGAGCGACCGGGGACCTCGAGGCGACCGCCGACGAGGACGAGGAGACCGAGGACACCGAGGACGTCACGGGCAACGGCCCGCGCCGTCGCCGTCGGGGCCGTCGCGGCCGGGGCCGTCGCCCCGAGGGCGAGGCCGGCAGTGAGGACGAGAGCGCCGAGGACGCCGGGAGCGTCGAGGGTGACGAGGACGAGGACGACGAGGACGGCGCCGAGGACAGCTCGGCTGCGGGTACTCGCCGCCGGCGTCGTCGCCGGCGCAGCGGTGGCAGTGGGGTAGGCGGCGGTCAGGACGACGACGACATCCCGACGGTCGTGCACGTCCGTGAGCCCAGTGGGGGCGGTGGCCAGTCGCGGCAGCGCACCCGCAACCGGGACGGCGGCGGCATCGCGGACGAGGACGGCGTGCGCGGCATCAGCGGGTCGACCCGGATGGCCGCCAAGCGAGTCCGCCGCCAGGAGGGCCGCGACTCCGGTCGCAAGCGTGCCCCGATCCTCACGGAGGCCGAGTTCCTGGCCCGTCGCGAAGCCGTCGATCGCCAGATGGTGGTGCGCCAGAAGGGCGACCGCACCCAGATCGCGGTGCTCGAGGACGGCATTCTGGTCGAGCACTACGTCACCAAGGCCAGCGCGTCGTCGTACGCGGGAAATGTCTATCTGGGCCGGGTGCAGAACGTGCTCCCGAGCATGGAGGCGGCGTTCGTCGACGTCGGCAAGGGCCGCAACGCGGTGCTGTACGCCGGTGAGGTCAACTGGGAGGGCATGTCCTCCGGCAGCCGCAAGATCGAGCAGGCGCTGAAGTCTGGCCAGGAGGTCCTGGTTCAGGTCAGCAAGGACCCGATCGGGCACAAGGGCGCCCGCCTGACGAGCCAGATCAGCCTGCCAGGCCGCTACCTGGTCTATGTGCCGGAGAGCTCGATGACCGGGATCAGCCGCAAGCTGCCGGAGAACGAGCGGACCCGCCTCAAGAACATCCTCAAGAACGTCGTCCCCGAGGGCGCCGGCGTCATCATCCGCACCGCCGCCGAGGGCGCGTCGGAGGAGGAGATCGGTCGGGACGTCCGTCGCCTGCAGGCGCAGTGGGAGGTCATCAAGACCAAGTCCGAGGCCGGCGGCGCGCCGAAACTGCTGCACGCCGAGCCGGACCTGGTGATCAAGGTCGTCCGGGACGTCTTCAACGAGGACTTCACCAAGCTCATCGTCCAGGGCGAGAGCGAGTGGGACACGATCCGCGACTACGTCGAGTTCGTCGCTCCCGACCTCGCGCCGCGGCTGTCGAAGTTCGCCGGCAACGGCGACGTGTTCGCCGAGCACCGCATCGACGAGCAGCTGCTCAAGGCGCTCGACCGCAAGGTCTACCTGCCGTCGGGCGGCTCGCTGGTCATCGACCGCACGGAGGCGATGGTCGTCGTCGACGTCAACACCGGCAAGTACGTCGGTAAGGGCGGCAACCTCGAGGAGACCGTCACCCGCAACAACCTGGAGGCGGCCGAGGAGATCGCGCGCCAGCTCCGCCTGCGCGACCTCGGCGGGATCATCGTCATCGACTTCATCGACATGGTCCTCGAGTCGAACCGCGACCTCGTCGTCCGACGTCTCGTCGAGTGCCTGGGCCGTGACCGGACCAAGCACCAGGTGGCCGAGGTCACCTCGCTGGGCCTGGTCCAGATGACCCGCAAGCGGGTCGGACAGGGCCTGCTGGAGAGCTTCAGCGAGACCTGCGAGTACTGCAACGGCCGCGGCGTGAAGATCCACCTGGACCCGGTCGATCGCGCCCCCGAGCGCGAGCGCGACCGCACCCCCAAGGTGGGCCCGCGAGCACCCAAGCCCGGTCCGCAGCTTGCCGACGACGAGACGCCTGCCGCTGAGGGCAGCGGGGGCGGCAGCCGGAGCCGTCGCCGCCGCGGTGGCCGCGGCGCAGGTTCGGCGACGGTCCAGCCCGAGAGCGAGCTGGCCGAGCTGCTCGGCGATGCCGTCCCGGTCGAGGACGCGGTCGAGCAGGCCTTCGAGGTCGAGCCCGTGCCGACGAGCCCGGAACAGACTCCGTCGGTCGTGGCCGACGCGCTGGCCGACCTCGAGGTCCCTGTGGAGGATGCGATCGAGCAGGCCGAGGAGGTCGCGCTCGACCCGGACGTGCTGCCCGACCTCGCCGAGCAGCCGGACCCCTCCCTGGAGGACGTGCCGGTCTTCGACGCGCGCGACCTCGTCGCCGCCACGCCGGCTGCCGGGGACGCTCCGGCCGAGGAACCCGCCGTACCCGTCAAGCGGCGCCGTCGGGCGGCCTCACGCCCGACCGGGGCGCCTACGCCCTGACGAAGTCGACGGCCGGGCAACCCGTCCGGTAGTCTTTGCCGGTCGCGTGCGTGCACGTGGCCGCCCCGTGTTGTGCCAGTCGCGGCTCGGGTCCCCATGATCGCAAGGAGCCCTCCCGTGTACGCCATCGTCAAGACCGGCGGCAAGCAGTACAAGGTCGCCGTCGGTGACACCGTCGAGGTCGAGAAGCTCGCCGGCGCTGCCGGTGCGGCCGTGACGCTGCCCGCGCTGCTCGTCGTGGACGGCGCGACCGTCACCAGCGACGCCAACGCGCTCGCCGGTGTGACGGTCTCCGCCGAGGTCGTGGCCCAGACCAAGGGGCCCAAGATCCACATCATGAAGTACAAGAACAAGACGGGTTACCGCAAGCGCATCGGTCACCGCCAGCAGCTCACGCAGCTGAAGGTCACCGGCATCTCCACCGAGACAGCGAAGGGCTGACGACATGGCACACAAGAAGGGCGCCAGCTCGTCCCGTAACGGTCGCGACTCCAACGCGCAGCGCCTCGGCGTGAAGCGCTTCGGTGGCGAGGTCGTCAAGGCCGGCGAGATCATCGTGCGTCAGCGCGGCACCCACTTCCACCCGGGCGACCTCGTCGGCCGCGGTGGCGACGACACCCTGTTCGCCCTCGCGCCCGGCGCGGTGACGTTCGGTGCCAAGCGCGGTCGCAAGACCGTGAGCATCGTCCCGGTGAGCGTCTCCGCTTAAGGGACGCACGACCACCACAGCACTCCACGACAGGGCGGGCCGGGCTTTCCGGACCCGCCCTTCGTGCTTCTTGAGGAGCCCGCGTGACCACCTTCGTCGACCGCGTCGTGCTGCACGTCGCCGCCGGCGACGGCGGCCACGGCTGCGCCTCTGTCCGGCGTGAGAAGTTCAAGCCCCTCGGCGGCCCTGACGGTGCCGACGGCGGCAACGGCGGGGACGTCGTCCTGGTGGTGGACCACAACGCCACCACACTGCTCGACTACCACTTCCACCCCCACCAGAAGGCCGGCAGCGGGAAGGCGGGCGCCGGGGACATGCGCAACGGGGCGACCGGCGCGGCCCTCGAGCTGCCGGTCCCCAACGGCACCGTCGTCACCACGACGGACGGTGAGGTGCTCGTCGACCTGATGGGGGAGGGCACTCGGTACGTCGTCGCCCAGGGCGGCCGTGGTGGTCTCGGCAACGCGGCCCTTGCCTCGGTCAAGCGCAAGGCCCCCGGCTTCGCCCTGCTCGGCGAACGGGGTGAGGTCAAGGACATCGTCCTCGAGCTCAAGAGCGTGGCCGACGCGGCGCTGGTGGGCTTCCCCAGCGCCGGCAAGTCGTCGCTGATCGCAGCGCTGTCCGCCGCCCGGCCGAAGATCGCCGACTACCCCTTCACCACCCTGGTCCCCAACCTGGGGGTCGTGCAGGGCGCCGGCACCAGCTTCACCGTGGCCGACGTCCCCGGGCTGATCCCCGGGGCCTCCCAGGGCAAGGGCCTGGGTCTTGAGTTCCTGCGCCACGTCGAACGCTGCAGCGTGCTGGTGCACGTCATCGACTGCGCCACCTTCGAGCCGGGCCGTGACCCGCTCACCGACCTCGACGTGATCGAGAGCGAGCTCGAGCAGTACAAGACGTCGCTGTCGGACCGCCCGCGCCTGGTGGTGCTCAACAAGGCCGACGTGCCCGAGGCTCGCGAGCTCGCCGAGCTGGTCACCCCCGACCTCGAGGCGCGCGGGCTGCGGGTGTTCACCGTCTCCGCGGTCAGCCGTGAGGGCCTGCGCGAACTCACCTACGCCCTGGCCGAGGTGGTCCAGGCCGACCGCGCGGCCAAGCCGCTCGAGGCGGCCACCAGGATCGTGCTGCGGCCAACCGCCGTCGACGACCTGGGCTTCACGGTCACCGAGGAGGACGACGTCTACGTCGTCCGGGGAGCCAAGCCTGAGCGCTGGATCGAGCAGACCGACTTCAACAACGACGAGGCGGTCGGCTACCTGGGCGACCGCTTGGCCCGTCTCGGTGTCGAGAAGGCCCTCGCAGCGGCCGGCGCCACGCCCGGGGTCGACGTGCAGATCGGCGACGTGGTGTTCGACTGGCAGCCCACCCTCGCCGAGGAGTTCGCCTCGGGCATGCGTGGCCAGGACGCCCGCTTCGAGAACGACGACCGGGTCCGTGCCGGTGAGCGCCGCCTGCAGAAGGACATCCGCCGCGCGGAGCGGCTCGGCTACCAGATCCACATCGAAGACGACGACGAGTCCTAGGGTTCCCGCGTGACCATCGGGAGGGTGACTCGCGACGCCGTCGCGGACGCGCAACGCCTCGTCGTCAAGGTCGGCTCCTCCTCGCTGACGACGGCCAAGGGTGGCCTCGACGGCTCCCGCCTCGACGCCCTCGTCGATGCCCTCGCCGCGCGACCGGGCATCGTGCTGGTCTCCTCCGGCGCCATCGCCGCCGGCCTCGCGCCGCTCGGGCTCAGCCGTCGCCCGCGTGACCTCGCGACCCAGCAGGCTGCGGCCTCCGTCGGTCAGGCCGAGCTGGTGCACAGCTACTCGCTGGCCTTCGCCCGCCACGGGCGCACGGTCGGCCAGGTGCTGCTCACCGCGGATGACGTCGTACGGCGAGCGCACTACCGCAACGCGCAGACCACCCTCGAGCGGCTGCTGGCCCTCGGCGTCGTGCCGGTCGTCAACGAGAACGACGCTGTCGCCACTGACGAGATCCGCTTCGGCGACAACGACCGGCTCGCGGCCCTCGTCGCGCACCTGATCCGGGCGGACGCGCTCGTCCTGCTCTCCGACGTCGACGGCCTGTACGACGGAGACCCGCGCCGACCCGGTGCCTCCCTGGTCCAGGAGGTCCGCACCGCGGCTGACCTGGCCGGCGTGACCGTCGGCGGGAGGGGTTCGGCGATCGGCACCGGTGGCATGGTCTCCAAGGTCGACGCGGCGCGGGTCGCCACGGCAGCCGGTATCCCGGTGCTGCTGGGGGCCGCGGCCTCCGCCTCGGCACTGCTGAAGGGCGTTGGCGGGACGTGGTTCGAGCCGACCGGCTCGCGGATGTCAGCGCGGCTGCTGTGGCTGGCGCACGCCTCCACCCCGCGCGGGCAGCTGGTGCTGGACGACGGTGCCGTGCAGGCCGTCTGCCAGCGCAGGCTGTCGCTGCTGCCCGCCGGGATCACGTCGGTGGAGGGGACGTTCGTCGCCGGCGACCCGGTCGAGCTGGTCTCCACCGCCGGCGTGGCGGTGGCCCGCGGCCTGGTCGCCTATGACGCGACGGAGCTGCCGGCGCTCCTCGGCCGGTCGACGCGGGAGTCCGGCCTCCGCGAGGTCGTCCACCGCGACGACCTCGTCGTCCTGTAGCCCCTCGTTACGTCTGCTGTTCCGCGCAGGTCGGCCGTGCACCCGAGCGGACGTCCGGGGTCAGGTCTCGGCGGGGTCGACGTCCTGTGCGGAGCCGTCCGTGAGCCCGCCCTGGGCCGCGGAGGTGAGGCGCTGGACGTGCGCCTCCACCTCGGCCGGGTCGAGGCCGAGCTTGCGGCCGATGTGGACCGACCACACCTCCGAGCGCAGGTTGGTCTCGAAGTCGAGCTCAGCGCGTACGTCGGCCCGGGCGGCCTGCCGGTTTTGGCTGATCATGACGAACGTCGACAAGAAGATCGCCTCAAGGCTGACGATGAGCGTCAGCAGGCCGAAGGGGAAGCCGTCGAACGTCAACGACGCGCCGAAGATCCCGACGTTGCACAGCACCCAGAGCACGAACCAGCCGATGTGGATGTAGACGAACGACAGCGAGCCCGCGAAGGCCGTGACGGCGTCGGTCAGGTCGTCCTGGCTCTTGCGGAGGCCGTTCCAGACGCCCTTCTCGGGGCGGGTGTGGAGCGGCAGATCGGCGTCAGAGATCGTCATGGGGCAAGCCTGGCACCGAGACGCCCGCGTCGCCCTCCCCACGCCCGCGTGGCGTCTGCTGAAGGCGCACACGGCGGCCGCTGACGCGAACGGACGCAAGGGGGGCGATCGCCGTACCCTTCTGGTCATGAGCGAGGTCCTCGATGCTGCCCGACGCGCCAAGACTGCGGCTGCTGCGCTGGCGCCCCTGACCCGTGCCAAGAAGGATGCCGCGCTGCTGGCGATGGCCGATGCGCTCGTCGCGGAGGAGCAGGTGATCCTGGCCGCAAACGCCGAGGACGTGGCCGCCGGCCGCGCCGCCGGCATGAGCGAGGCGATGCTTGACCGGTTGGCTCTCAACCCAGCCCGGGTGCGGGCGATGGCCGACGGGCTGCGGCACGTGGCGACGCTGCCCGACCCGGTAGGCGAGGTGGTGCGCGGCTCGTCGCTGCCCAACGGCCTGGAGATGCGGCAGGTGCGCGTCCCCCTCGGCGTGGTCGGCATCGTCTATGAAGCCCGGCCGAACGTCACCGCGGACGCCGCCGGGCTGTGCGTCAAGAGCGGCAACGCCGTGCTGCTGCGGGGCTCGGCGTCTGCCTACCGCTCCAACACCGCCATCGTCGATGTGCTCGCCACCGCCGCCGTCGAGCTCCCGCCGAACACCGTGCAGCTCGTCCCGGGGACCGACCGCAGCTCTGTCGAGGAGCTGATGAAGGCGCGCGGCCTCGTGGACGTCCTTATCCCGCGCGGGGGCGCCGGTCTGATCCAGTCGGTGGTGACGGGATCGCAGGTGCCCGTCATCGAGACGGGAGTCGGCAACTGCACGGTCTACGTCGACGCCTCGGCCGATCTGGAGAAGGCCGTGGCCATCATCATCGACGCGAAGACCACGCGACCGTCGGTCTGCAACGCGGCCGAGACCCTGCTCGTCCACGCGCAGGTCGCGGACACGTTGCTGCCGCTCGCGGTCAAGGCCTTGAAGGACAAGGGGGTCACCCTGCACACCGATGCTCGCGCATCGTCGTACGACGCCACCTCGGTGCCCGTATCCGACGAGGACTGGGCGGCGGAGTACCTCTCGCTGGACCTGGCCGTCGGTGTCGTCGACAGCCTCGACGAGGCTGTCGCGCACATCCGGCGCTGGGGGAGTGGCCACACGGAGGCGATCGTGACGCGCGACGTGGACGAGGCACGTCGCTTCGTGAAGGGACTCGACTCCGCGGCGGTGATGGTGAACGCCTCGACGCGGTTCACCGACGGCGGCGAGTTCGGGTTCGGTGCCGAGATCGGCATCTCCACCCAGAAGCTGCACGCGCGTGGGCCTATGGGGTTGTCGGAGCTGACCAGCACGACCTACGTCGTGACCGGAGACGGCCACGTCCGCGGCTGACGAGAACGACTGCGTGCCAGCACTTCGTGAGGTAACCCCATCCTCACGTGTGTGTTGCGCCGTTCGCCCTCCTGTCCGTCCGGCCGGCAATACGCTGCGGATCGAACGCTCGTAGCACCGACAGTGGTGCTGGCAAGCGTGCTGGCAAGGGTGCTGGCCGAGAACGCCAGATCCTCCGCTGCACCGACCCAGGCACCTGACGAGGAGCGCAGCGGTGAGGCGAACAGCGGTGGTCGTGGCCCTGGCGGTTGTGGTGACGGTGACAGCCGGCTGCAGCGGGACGG
Organism: Frankiales bacterium; assembly: GCA_025966135.1. Lineage (GTDB taxonomy): Bacteria > Actinomycetota > Actinomycetes > Mycobacteriales > SCTD01 > RYN-111. The sequence goes on along the minus strand of JAOPVP010000003.1, from coordinate 10,442 downwards.
GTGGCACGAGCACGACCGCCGCCCCGAGGACGTCGCCGGAGCCGATGTCCGCGGGACCGCACACGGCTCTGCAGGCCGCCGATGCGGCTCTCATCGCCTCGATGTACAGCACCATCACGCGCGCGTTTGCGCTCACGCCGGACGACGGGGTCCGAGCCGTCGTCGCCGCCCAGTACCCCGGCGACCGGAGGGCCGTGAGCTTCGCGCGATGTGTCAACGCCATCCTGCCCGGGGCGAAGACGCTGCCGTCCTCCAAGAGGTTCGACTTCGTCCCCAACCTTGCGACCATGACGCCCGATCCCGGCTACACGCTGCCCTCGCGCGGGGTCAGCATCCTCCGCCCGAAAGGCCGGATCTACGTGACAGACGTGACGACCATCGCCGGAGGGCGATCGACGGTTCACCAGCGCCACCAGGTCGTCCGTGATGGCAAGGCCTACCAGTTCTCGAGCTGCTGAACGGGGCTAGGAGGAGCCGGCTTCGCCCTCGTGGGCGATGTGGCCGGTGATGGCGGCGTAGTCATCGCCGCTGTGGCCAGCAGCCAAGGTCCGGCGGGCCTGATCGAGGCAGGCGCGGGTGACCTCGAGGTCGCTGTCGGCGGCCTCGACGGCGAGTCCGAGGTCCTTGGCCATCAGGTCCACCGAGAAGGTGGTGCCGCTGAAGTCGTCGGCGTCGAGCATCGGCCGCTTCTGGCCGAGGTACCAGCCGTAGGCGGTCTGGGACAGCACCTGCAGCAGCAGGTCGCGGTCGAGGCCCAGGTCACGGCCCAGGCGGAGCGACTCGCCCAGGCCGGCGGCCATCACACCGAGCCCCTGGTTGACGCAGAGCTTCAGGCCACTGGCGCTGCCGACATCCCCGACGCGCATGACGCGCTCGGGGTCGCCCCAGAGGTCGAGCAGCGGCTTCGCCTGGGCGAAGTCCTCCGGAGAACCTCCGACCACCACTCCGAGCGTCCCGTCGGTGGCCGGCTTGACCGACCCGGCAACCGGGGCGTCGACGTACCGCAGCCCGGCGGTGGCGCAGGCCTTCGCGAACTCGTGGGCGGCGTCCGGGCCGATCGTCGAGGCGTCCACCACGAGCGCACCGGAGGCGTGCTTCACGACCTCCGGCAGGACCGCGCGGACCGCATCCGGGCCGAAGAGCATGAGGACAACCACGTCGGCGCCGGCAACCGCGTCCTGGACCGTCTTGGCCTCGGTCGCGCCCAACTCGACAAGGGGCGCGGCCTTGCCGGGGGTGCGGTTCCAGACGGTGAGCTCGTGGCCGGCGCGGGCAACGTGCGCCGCCATCGGCGTGCCCATCCGTCCCAGGCCGAGGAAGGCAACTCTCATGGGGACAACTCTAGTCGCGCAGCCGGTTCAGCAACCTGTACAGGTCGGGCGGCTCGACCGGGGCGCCCGGGTCGTCGCCTGGGGTGATCCAGCCCCAGGTGAGGATCGACTCCTGCTCGCTCGGTGTCCACCCGTGCGGCACGACGTCGCCGGACCCCTCGGCCAGGAACATCGCCTCGATGTGGTCCCGGTCCTCGCCCTTCCACCGGTAGCGCCGCCGGAACAGCACCGGTTCCTGGGTCAGAGGCAGCTGGAGCCCGGTCTCCTCGCGCAGCTCGCGTACGGCGGCCTGGTGCGGTGTCTCGTCCGCGTCGATCCCGCCCCCTGGAGGCTCCCAGTGCTCGCGCCCGTCGACCGGGTCTCGGACGTGGAGCAGCAGGAGTCGCCCGCGATCGTCCAGGACGAGGATGCGGACGCGTCGCGGTATCAGGGTCGGAGAGGTGTCGAGGTCGGATGGGTATCAGGGCCGGAGCGGCATCACTGCTTGACGTTCAGCAGGCCGAAGGGGGCGCCGTGTGGGTCCTGCACGACGGAGAAGGTGACCTGGTCCATCTCCATCAAGGGCACGAGCACCGTGGCCCCGAGGCCGGCGGCCTCCTGCGCCTTCGCGGCCGGGTCCTGGGCTGCGAAGTACGGCATCCAGTACGACGGCACCCCCGCGGGGACCATCTCAGGCATGTCCATGCACCCGGCAACCGATTCGCCGCCGAGCTGGTACTCGGTGTAGCCAGGGCTGACGCGGGCCTCCCAGCCGAAGACGGCGTTGTAGAACGGGTGGACCGCGGCCTGGTCGCGCGTGGACAGCTCGGTCCAGCAGAAGGTGCCCTCGTCGCCGAACAGCTGTGCGCCGATGTGCTGCATCGGCTGCCAGACGCCGATGAAGGCCCCGGACGGGTCGGACAGGAACGCCATCCGACCCATGTCGCCGACCGTCATCGGCGGGACCTGCACCTGACCACCGCTGTCACCGGTGATGGCGGCCGTCTTGTCGGCGTCCTCGACCGAGACGTAGCTGCTCCAGACCGGCGGCTGGCCCTCCGCCATGAGCGGCGCGAGGCCGGCCACGGACTTCCCGTCTCTCGTGAAGGTCGTGTAGCCGCCGTACTGGGGGTCGTCGCTCTTCTCGGCCTGCCAGCCGAAGAGGCCGCCGTAGAAGGCGATCGAAGCGTCCAGATCGGGGCTGGCGAGGTCGACCCACGTGGGCTCGCCGGGCTGGTAGGAAGTCTTCTCAGGCATGACTTTCGCTCCAGGGGTTGAAGGACCATCGCTGCCGACGCTAGACCTGGCCAGTGACAGAAGACAGGCCCGTCGACGTGCGCAACTCGCGATAGGACAGAATGGGATTCGGTCCCAAGCGAGGAGAGCCCGTGCTGCAGCCCCAGTTCGCGACCGTCGACGATGTCCAGACGCGCCTTGGTGCGGCTGGCTATCTCGCCGACCATGCGATCGCCACCACCGTCTTCCTCGCCGACAGGCTGGGCAAGCCGCTGCTGATCGAGGGCCCGGCCGGGGTGGGCAAGACCGAGCTGGCCAAGTCGGTGTCGACCGCGACGGGTAGCGAGCTGATCCGGTTGCAGTGCTACGAGGGTCTCGACGAGGCGCGCGCGCTGTATGAGTGGAACTACAAGAAGCAGTTGCTGCGCATCCAGGCCAGCAAGGACGACGACAGCTGGCACGACATCCACGACGACGTGTTCGCCGAGGAGTTCCTGATGTCCCGGCCGCTGCTCACGGCGATCCGCAACCCGAACCCGACCGTGCTGCTGATCGACGAGACCGACAAGGCGGACGTCGAGGTAGAGGGCCTGCTGCTCGAGGTCCTCTCCGACTTCCAGGTGACGATCCCGGAGCTCGGCACCATCGAGGCAACTCGCCGGCCGCTGGTGTTCCTCACCTCCAACGCCACCCGTGAGCTGTCCGAGGCCCTCAAGCGCCGCTGCCTCTACCTGCACCTGGACTACCCCGACGCCGCGCGTGAGAAGGCGATCGTGCTGTCCCGGGTGCCGGAGGTCGCCGAGCAGCTCGCCGACCAGCTGGTCCGCACGGTTCGGGCGCTGCGCGCCCTGGAGCTGAAGAAGTCCCCGTCCATCGCGGAGAGCATCGACTGGGCCCGCACCCTCGTCGCCCTGGGTCTCGACACCCTCGACGAGGAGGCCGTGAAGAGCACTCTCGGGGTCGTTCTGAAGCATGCGAGCGACCACGAGCGGGCCGCTACGCAGCTGAAGCTGAACTAATGGCGGGCGGGCTGCTCGACCGCGAGATCGCGTTTCTGGACGCGCTCCGCACGGCCGGCCTGACCGTCTCCCTGGCGGAGGTCCTTGACGCGACCCGTGCGATGGGCGCGATCGACCTGCTGGATCGCGAGGCCCTGCGGGCCGCCTATGCCGCCTGCGTCCTCAAACGACCTGCACACCGGACGACGTTCGACATGCTCTTCGACCTCTGGTTCCCCGCCGTCACCGGCGACCCGACGCAGATCGAGGCGGATCTGGCTGGGGACGGCGAGCCGGGCGAGGGCGAGCCGCTCGAACCGGAGGCCTACCGGGACGCGCTGCGCGATCTGTTGCTCGACGGCGACGAGGAGGCGATGCGCCGCTTCGCCCGCCAGGTGGTGCAGGGGCTCGGCCGTGCCGACACCGCCCCGGGCCGCCAGTCGTGGTTCTCCTACCGGGTGCTGCGCCAGCTCTCCCCGGAGACGCTGATGGCCTCGCTGCTGGGGGCCATGCTGCAGGGTCAGGACCGCGGCGGGCTGGCGGAGAAGGTCGCGCGACAGACCATCCAGGAGCGCATCAAGCAGTTCCAGGAGATGGTCGAGGCCGAGGTGCGCCGGCGACTCGCGGAGGACCGCGGGACCGAGCAGATCTCGAAGACGGCGGTGCAGCCCCTGGCGGAGCAGGTCGACTTCCTGCGCGCCTCCCGCAACGACATGGCCGAGCTGCGGCGCCAGGTGTTCCCACTGGCCCGGCGCCTCGCGACCCGCCTCACCGCCCGACGGCGCCTCGGCAAGACGGGCAAGCTCGACTTCCGTCGTACCGTCCGGGCTTCTTTGGCGACCGGCGGCGTGCCGCTCGTGACCCACCACAAGCCCCACAAGCCGCACAAGCCGGAGCTGGTCGTGCTGTGCGACGTGTCCGGCTCGGTGGCGGGCTTCGCGCACTTCACGCTGATGCTGGCCTACGCCCTGCGCGAGCAGTTCACGAAGGTGCGGGCCTTCGCCTTCATCGACACCTGTGACGAGGTGACTGACTACTTCACCCCAGGTGGCGATGTGGCAGATGCCCTGGCACGTATGAGCTCTGAAGCCAAACTGGTGTGGTTCGACGGCCACAGCGACTACGGCCACTCGATCGAGAAGTTCGCGGAGGACTACCCGGAGGCGGTCGGTCCGCGGACCTCGCTGCTCATCCTGGGGGATGCCCGCAACAACTACCGCGCGACGGGCGCGCAGACGCTCAAGCAGCTGGTGCAGCGGTCGCGGCACGCCTACTGGCTCAACCCGGAGCCGTCGGCGTACTGGGGGAGTGGCGACAGCGCGACCGGTGCCTACGAGGGCCTGATCGAGATGGTCGAGGTGCGTAACGCCGTGCAGCTCGAAGACTTCGTCCAGCGGATCCTTCCCCAATAGGCTTGAGGAGAGGCGCACAGCGCGATGTCGGAGCTGGTGGAGGTCGACCGCTACTGCGACGCGGCGCCCCGGTCTGCCGCCACCGTCGAGGAGTTCGGTTCCCTCCGCCTGTTCGTCCCGACCCGGCAGTCCTACCACCCCTGGTACGCAAGGCCTTCCGGCAAGGGGCCGGTCTCCCGGGGCGACCTGCGCGCGGTGCTGGCCCGCCAGCGAGAGCTCGGCCTGCCACTCAGCCTCGAGTGGGTCGTCGGTCGTCCGGACGGCGTCGACGAGCTCGCTGCGTCGGAAGGCCTGACCGTGCAGCAGCACCCATTGCTGGTCGCGAAACCCGACGAGCTGCTGTTGTTCGCGTCCGTCGCGGAGGTGCGGCTGGTCGGGCCCGACGATGACCTCGCCCGCATCGAGGCGGTCGCGGCCGTGGGCTTCGCGCACGCCGGTACCAGCGTCGGCCCGACCGGCGGTGAGGCGCTCGAGGAAGCCACGGAGCGCGACCAGGAGCAGCTGGCGCGGCGCCGTGCGCGGACGGCAAGAGGCTTCCCGACCGTGGCGGTCGTGTACGTCGACGGCGACCCCGTCGCCCGCGGCGGCCACACCCTCGTCGACGGGGTCAGCGAGATCACGGGGGTCGCGACCCTGCCCGCCTACCGCCGTCGCGGTCTGGGTGCCGCCGTCACGGCGCTGCTTGCGGAGGACGCCGTACGGCGGGGCGCGAGGCTGCTCTGGCTGTCGGCGGCCGACGACCTGGTGGCCCGGGTCTACTCGCGGTTGGGGTTCCGCGAGGTCGGTGCCTCAGGAGCGGCGGCGGGCTGATCGAACCGATCCGCTGCCCGCTGCGTCTGATGAGCCAGAGGGGGTGGCCGGTGGACGAGCTCGACGCCTGGCTGAAGCGCGACTACGCAACGGCCTACCGCACCGCGTGTCTGGTGTTGCGCGACCCGATCGAGGCGCAGGACGCGGTCCAGGAGGCATTCCTGCGGGTCTGGCGCTTCCGCGACGCGATCCCGGCCGGGGAGGCCCGTAAGGCGTGGCTCTACCGGGTCGTGGTCAACGCCTGCGTCTCGCGGATCCGCAGCGAGCGGTCGCGGACCGGCAAGGACGACGGGGACCTCGGTCTCGAGTCGCTGCCGGACCGGTCGCCCAGCCCGCACGCTGCCGCCGAGCACTCGCAGCTCGCCGGCGACATGGTCGCTGCACTCGCGGACCTGCCCGAGTCACTGCGCGTGCCTCTCGTGCTCCGCTTCTACGCCGGCCTGTCCGAGAAGGAGATCGCGGTCGCCATCGATCGCCGCCCCGGCACCGTCAAGAGCCGGCTGTACGACGCTCGGCAGCGGCTCGCCCTCGACCCCCGGCTGGTCGCCTGGGCCGCGCCACAGGAGGCAGTGCAGTGATCCCGATGCTCACCGACGACGATCTGACCCGCCTGCTGGGGGAGGCCGCGGAGGCGTTCGACGTCCCCGACGAGGGACCGGGTTTCGTGCTCGAGGAACTCGCCGACGCGATCCCGGCCCGGCCGTGGCTGCGCCGCCGCGGCGTCCAGCTGACCGCCGCCGCGGCAGCAATCGCGGTGGCCGCGGTACTGGCCCAGAACGTCGGCAGCTCAAGCCATCGGACCCAGCAGGCGGCTGCTGCGGTCAAGAGGTTGGCCCTCCCCGCGATCCCCCGGGACTCCGCGACTACCGGGGGAAGGGGCCTAGCCGGTGCCGCTGCCCCGGGCCTGGCGCCGGCGTCGGTGGGCGGCCTTGCTGGTTCCTCAGCCAGCACGACGGGGACGGGCGCGACGGTCATCGATGGAGGAGACAGCAGAGTCGTGAAAACCGGCACCGTCACGCTGCTGGCCGACCGCGGCAAGGTGAGCAGCGTCGTGAGCAGCGTGCAGCGCCTGGTCGTCGCGCCGGCCTACATCTCCAACCAGAGCAGCCAGCAGATCGGTGAGAACCCCAGCGCGACGTTGACCATGCGGGTGCCGGTGGGTTCCTTCGAGGCGGTGGAGACGGCGGTCCAGAAGCTCGGCGCCAAGGTCGTCAGCGTCCAGTCCAGCGGCAAGGACGTGACCGCGACCTACGCCGACACGGCCGCGCAGATCGCCTCGCTCAAGGCCGCGCGCAGCCGGTTCCTCACGATCCTGGCCGGGGCCAGGACCATCGGGGAGACGCTCACCGTCCAGCAGCGGGTCGACGACGTGCAGGGCCAGATCGACCGGCTCGAGGGCCAGCGCCGGCTGCTGCAGAACCAGAGCGACCTGGCCACCCTCACCGTCACCGTGAGCGAGAAGGCGCCGGCGGTGGGGAAGGCGTCCTCGCCCAACGGGCTGTCCACGGCATGGGATCGGGCCACACACGGGTTCACGAGCGGGGTGGAGGGTCTGATCGCCCGCAGCGGTCGCGCTCTGCTCGTCGTGATGCTGGTCGCGCTCGGGTTCGTGGTCCTGCGGCTCGGGTGGCGGCTCGCGCGCCGCCGCCTCGTCTGAGCGCTCCACGGCTAGCCTGCGAGGCGTGGGCAGACGCATCGGGGTGATGGGCGGGACGTTCGATCCCGTCCACCACGGGCACTTGTCCGCGGCCAACGAGGTGCTCGACCGGTACGACCTCGACGAGGTCGTGTTCGTCCCCACCGGCAGCCCTTGGCAGAAGACCGACCGCGAGGTCAGCCCCGCAGAGGACCGCTACCTGATGACCGTCGTGGCGACGGCCAGCAACCCCCGCTTCTCGGTCAGCCGGGCCGATCTCGACCGGCCCGGTCCGACGTACACGATCGACACCCTCAAGGACCTCAAGAGCGCGCACGGCGACGCCGACCTGTTCTTCATCACCGGCGCAGACGCACTCGCGCAGATCCTGGGTTGGCACGCGGCGGAGGATCTGTTCGCGCTCGCCCACTTCGTCGGGGTGAGCCGACCCGGGTACGGACCCGTCGACGTCAGCGCCTTTCCCGAGGGTGCAGTGACGTTGCTCGAGGTGCCCGCCCTCGCCATCTCCTCCAGTGACTGCAGGGCGCGCGTCGTCGGCGGCCATCCGGTCTACTACCTCGTCCCGGACGGGGTGGTGCAGTACATCGAAAAGCGGCACCTCTACCGGGGCAGCCCCTCACCTCGGAGAGCGCCGTGACCTTGGATCCCGTCGGGACCCGACTCGGCAGGCGGGCCGAGCTGCGCGAGAGGCGCCGCAAGCGTCGGCTGCGCCTCACCGGCGCTGCCATTGCGGCGATCATCGTGCTGCTCGCGCTGGTGACCGTCGTCCTCGTCAAGAACGGCGGCGGCTCGGGCAACAAGCAGGCGACCCCGGACCGGACCCAGCGCACGTTGTTGCTGCAGATCAGAGCGGCAGACGGCACCGCCGCGGCATCGGCGCTACTCGCGCACGACCCCGCCAGCGGCATGGGCGCGGTCGTGCTGATCCCGCAGCAGGTCCTGGCCACGGTGCCGGGCGGCGGCAGCGTGCCGTTCGGGAAGGCGCTGCGGACCGCGTCGGTAACGGCATCCCGCAATGCGCTCGCGGACCTCATGGGCGTGACCATCGACGGCAGCTGGGTCCTCGACGGCTCGACCTTCAGCCGCCTGGTCGACCAGGTCGGCCAGGTGAAGGTCACCGTCGACGTTCCCGTCATGTCCGGCCGCACCGTGCTCATCCAGCCCGGTGCGCAGACGCTCAGCGGTACTGCTGCACTCCAGTTCGCCACCTACCTCGGCCCCTCGGAGCAGGAGCAGACCCGTCTCACCCGCCTGCAGGCGGTGCTCGACGCGATGCTCAACGGGCTCCCCGGCAAGCCCGACACCCTCCTGGCGTCCCTGGGCGGTGGCTCGCAGCCCACCCTCGACATCTCCGCTGTCAGCAGTCTTCTGACCGGCCTGAAGAAGGACGACGACGCGAGCAACCTGCAGTACCGCTCGCTGCCCGTGATCAAGGTGGACACCGGCAACGACGAGATTCGTTCGCGCATCGACGCGCCGGCTACCCGCAGCCTCGTGGACGACGTGCTTGCCCAGTCGATCCCGCCCGGCTCCCGGACGCCGGGCAACCGTGTCCTCGTGCTCAACGGGGTGGGGACACCCGGGCTCGGACAGAAGGTCCGCGACAAGCTGGTGCCTGCCGGATTCGTGTTCGTGGGGTCGAGCAACGCACCGACCTTCGGTCACGCCAAGACGCAGGTCCTCGTCCCCGATGCGACCACCGCGGCCGGCGCGCTGGGCGCTCGGGTTGCCAGGGCGCTGGGAGTGCCCGAGTCCAGCGTCCAGAGCAGTGACCAGATCGGGACGATTGCGGACGTTGTCGTCATTGTCGGCAAGGACTTCACCGCCAAGTAGCCTGGGGTGGTCGCCCGCACCGAGGCGGGTGACCCTGCTGAGAGAAGAAACGAGTGCCTGCCACCGAGCGCGCGGTCGAGCTGGGGCTGGCGGCCGCGCAGGCCGCAGCTGACAAGCTGGCCAGCGACATCCTGCTCCTGGACGTGAGCGAGCAGCTCGTCATCACCGATGTCTTCCTGCTCGCCTCGGCACCCAACGACCGCCAGGTCATGGCCATCGTCGACGACATCGAGGACAAGCTCCGGGGTCTTGGCACCAAGCCGGTCCGGCGCGAGGGGGAGAAGGAGGGCCGCTGGGTCCTGCTGGACTTCGGTGACCTCGTCGTGCACGTCCAGCACCAGGAGGAGCGGGTCTTCTACGCCCTGGAGCGGCTCTGGAAGGACTGCCCCGTGATCCCGTTCGTGGACGCGGACCTCGAGCGCGCGGGCGGCCGGAACTGACCGCTCGTCGCATCGTCCTGCTCCGGCACGGGCGCACCGCGCACAACGCCGACCGCCGCATCCAGGGCCAGCTCGATGTCGGGCTGGACGAGCTCGGACAGGTCCAGGCGGACGCCCTCGGCACCGTTTTCGCGTCCGACCCGCCCGCGCTGGTCGTGAGTTCCGACCTGTCCCGGGCCCGGGACACCGCACAGGCCGTCTGCGAGCACGTCGGACTCCCGCTGCACCTCGACGCGCGGCTGCGCGAGACGCACTTCGGCGAGTGGCAGGGCATGACCGGTCCTGAGATCGTGCAGCGCTGGCCGGAGGAGTACGCCGCCTGGCAGCGCTGGCAGGGGTTCGCCGTGGGCGGCGAGTCGCCTTCGCAAGTCGCCGTACGCGCTCGTGCTTCGCTCGAGGAGTGGTTGCCGCAGCTCGCCGAGGGTGACGCGCTGCTGCTGGTGACCCACGGCGGGACCGCCCGCGCCCTTGTGGGCACCATGACGGGGCTGCCGGCGCAGGACTGGTGGCGGTTGGCCCCGTTGGGCAACACCTGCTGGTCCACGCTCGTCGAGGACCACCGGGGCTGGCGTCTCGAGCGCCACAACACCGGCCTCGGCCCGCTGCTCGGGCCGCCGACCGGGGCAGCCTGAGAGCCGGTCGCGATTCCCTGTAGAGTGCTTCGAGCACCACGGGGCTGTGGCGCAGCTGGTAGCGCACCACACTGGCAGTGTGGGGGTCAGGGGTTCGAGTCCCCTCAGCTCCAC
>JAOPVP010000076.1 GCA_025966135.1 Frankiales bacterium | reverse complement strand
GCAAACTTGACCGCTGTTCAAGACGACCGCCCTGGAGTCCTAGCGTCCGGCGGCCAGCGCGTCGCGGAGCGAGGTGAGCAGCACCGACGCGGCGTCATGCGCTCCGGTCTCGGCGAGGGACCGCATGACGAGCGCGGCAAGCACCCCTGGCAGAGCACTGGGTGCAACCTCGTCGGACGACAGGACGACGCCACCGACCACGTGCTGCAGCGCGGGGCGACCGCGGGCAGGGATGCTCAGCGCCTCCTCACCGACCTGGATGACGGTGGGCTGGCCCTGGCGGAAGAGGCCACCTTCGCGGCCCAGACGCACGGGTAAGACCGACGACAGCTCGGACAGCAGCCCAGCCGGGCCGATGCCGGCGAGGGCCGCGCGCAGCACTTGCTCGACGGCGGCGCTGTCGGTGGGATCGACGAAGGCGGTCACCGCAGTGGGAGAACCATCGACGGCGTGATCGGGGAACGGTCGCCGAGCTTCCGGACCGCCGTACCGGACGTGAAGAACTCCAGCGTGTGGGCGCCCCACATCCACTCCTGTGCGGACCACTCGACACCCGTGACGCCGGTTGCCTGAGCCCGTTCGGCCTCGGCCTGCATCCGGCTGAGGGCAAGCTCGCGGGCGTCGTAGTAGCCCTGCGTCCACTGCGGCATCTCGACGTTCTGCCCCATCTGCTTCAGCGACTGCATGAAGCCCTGCGCCGCAACGTGATAGACGCAGACCCCCATCACGAAACAGGTGGGGGCATGTCCGGTGGACAGCAGCGTGTAGAAGTCCTGGACGTTGAGGTGGCTGGTGAAGGGCGAGCCGTTGGGCTGGCGGAACGAGCCGGGTTGCGTCTTGTGCCGGATAGAGGTCCCGACCGCGATGAACTCGATGTGCTCAGGGGAGAGCCCATGCTGTCGGAACGACAGACGCACGCCGACCACTCCGTCGGCCTGCACCTGGGCTGCTTCAGAGAGCATCCGTTGCATCGCATTGCTCCGCGCGGTGTACATAGCCTGCGAGAGAACCTGCAGCTCCGTGCTCTGCCGCAGGTTCTGCTGCTGCCAGCCGATGTGGAACACCGAACTGCCCATCACGAACTCGAGCGGTTCGAACTCTGCCGCGTCGAGCAGCGCGAACTCGCTCACCGAAAGATCGCTGGTCCACACCCTTCCGACCTCGGCGAGACGGGCAGAGGCGATCTGGTCGGGTTCCATAAGACACTCTCCTCAACGGCGGCGGCATGCCAGGTGCGAGCAAGGGTTCGTCCAGCCGGTTGCCTCGACGGGCGTCCGACATAGCCGCAGCCTCCCGCACATCCACACCGACAGGTCAACGAGCCCGGCCGGATCAACGGTAGACCCCGGCCCTGCCGCCACCATCGCCCCCGGCACCATCCGCCATCTGACCGTGGACCCACGGCCGCTAACGGGTCCTGGACGTCGCCGCGCAACTCGTCCGCAGCGGCCGCCAACTCCACCTGCGGATCGACCACAGAGGCTGTCGAGCTGCGTGCTCATCGAGGCCCACGACGAATGGCAAGACAGCGACCGCCGCTACCTGTCCGAGGAGTCCATGGCGCTGCTCAACCCACCCGCCCCGACCATCCTGGACCCCAAGAGACCACCCCTGACACGACCCCGAGGAAGGATATTGCCGCCACGGCATGGCTACTCTCACTCGCAGAGCAACACGCGACGAGTTACACCGCTCCCGGCGACGCGACCCGCGGTGCCGGGCAGTGGGCGATGGTCGTGTCCTGCGTTCGAGCGACGCGGTGGTCATCCCAAGGCTTCCCGCACTTGTGGCAGAGCAGGTCGGCCGCGGGTGGCTCGTAGGTGAGGGGCGCGTTCGGATCCCCGATCTGCGCCGGTCCCATGATCATGAACAGCCCTTGCTCGAACCACTTCCGCTGTCCTGGCGGGCGACGTCGCTTCATGAGCTTGGGTTCGTGACCGGGGCTCCGATGAGGGAGCCATACTCGACCCAGGAGCCGTCGTAGTTCTTGGTGTCAGTGTGCCCGAGCAGCTCGCGGAGCACGAACCAGGAGTGGCTAGAGCGCTCGCCGATACGGCAGTAGGCGATGGTGGGCTTAGCCGGGTCCAGGCCGGCTTCGGCGTAGAGCGCCGTCAGCTGCTGGTCGCTCCTGAAGGTGCCGTCGTCGGCTGCGGTCATGCTCCACGGGATGTTGATCGCGGTCGGGATGTGGCCGCGGCGCTGGGCCTGCTCCTGGGGCAGGTGGGCGGGCGCGGAGATCCGGCCGCTGAACTCGTCCGGGCTGCGGACATCAACGAGGTTGGCGGTGCCGATGGCGGCGAGGACCTCGTCGCGGAAGGCGCGGAGGCTGAGGTCCTGCTCGCTGGCGACGTAGCTCGTACGCGCTCGCACAGGGACATCGGTCACGAGTTCGCGCCCGTTGAGCTCCCAGGTCTTGCGGCCGCCGTCGAGAAGTCGCACGTCGCGGTGTCCGTAGAGGGCGAAGTACCAGTAGGCGTAGGCGGCGAACCAGTTGTTGTTGCCGCCGTAGAGCACCACGGTGTGAGCGTTGCTGATGCCCTTGGTGCTGAGCAGCGCCTCGAAGCCCGCGCGGTCGATGACATCCCGGATGGCGGGCTGCTGCAACTCTGTGGCCCAGTCCAGACGGACGGCGCCGGCCAGGTGGCCGGTGTCGTAGGCGGAGACGTCCTCGTCGACCTCGACGAAGACGACCTCCGGGTCTGTCAGGTGGGCCTGCGCCCAATCGGCGCTAACCAAGACATCCTCGCGACCCATCAGCTCTCCTCATTAGTTTGTGTACGCAAAAACTGTACACGAATGAATAGTCCGGAGGGTAGTCTTCGTGTCCATGGGACGACGTGAGGTGCGCAACACCGTGGAGCTCGAAGACCCCCTGACCCTGGAGCGGCAGGTCTGCTTCGCGCTGGCGGTCGCGTCACGCTCGGTCATCGGGGTGTACCGGCCGTTGCTCGAACCGTTGGGGCTCACGCACCCGCAGTACCTCGTGATGCTGGCCCTGTGGGAACGCGCGCCACGGTCGGTGAAGGACATCGGGGCAGCGCTGCGCCTCGACCCGGCGACCTTGTCGCCCCTGCTCAAGCGACTGGAGCTGCTCGGCTACCTGACCCGGGCGCGCAGCGTCGCCGACGAGCGGGTGCTCGACATCGAGCTCACCGAGGCCGGGAGGGAGCTGCGCAACCAGGCAGAGCTCATCCCGCCCGCTGTCGTCGCCCGGCTCGGGCTGCCACTCGCCGAGCTCATGGACCTGCACCACAGACTGAGCCGTGTCATCGCCGCAGTGGATGCCCCACACGGCTGATCGGCCTTCGATTGGCCCCGTCCCCTTCGGCCGCGCGAGACGCGGGTCCTCGACCTCTGAACGGAGCACCCCCGCGCGCCTGGTCGCGGACGCGGCTACCCCAAGGTCGGCCCGGCGGGTTTCCGTGCCCTCGAGCGACCATCCCACATCCGACGGCGACGGCGACGGTCGCCTACGAGCACGACCTTGCAGTCCTGCTGCTCGGCGAGGGTGAGGAGCCGCTGGAGCTGGCGGGTGCCAACCATCCCGCCCTCGTCGACGAGCAGCACGCCGCTGTGTGGGAGGTGCCGCTCGGGTTGGTGCAGCAAGCCGCGTGAGGCTGATGCTCGGCGCGCCGGTCGCGTCCTGGAGGCCTTGGGCGTGAGGCCGGCGACGGCGGTCGACCCGGACACTGAGATCGTCACCGACACGGTCGTGAGTGCCGGCAACGTCGGGGACGCGGCGGTCGCGTCGGACCTTATCGAGGGCCTGCACATGGCGGCGGATGGGGATCAGTCGCGGTCTCCACCGTCTCGTGAAGCTGCTCCTGGCGAGCGATGTCTGTAGGCCGAGTGCCTCGGGGGGCTGCGCTACTTCCGGCTACGTGGGCTGAGGGCCGCACCAGAGACCGAGGGCGTCCACGAGTCCGGAAGTCGTCCCTTCACCCACCCAGCCGACGTGCCCGTCGGGCCGGATCAGAACCCCCGTGGGAGCGCTTACTTGACCCAGAACCGGCAGCACCCAGGCGCCGCGATACTCAGCGTCCACCAAGTGGACTCGCTCCGCCCAGCAGCCTGCGTCAATGCTCCCCGCTGCCGCAAAGTTGATCAGCACTGGCCGGACGTCGCGGAGGAACGAGTACACGGGAACGTGACTACCGCCCACGATCAGGTCGAGATCCGGCATTCGTCTGCCGAGGAGCGGGTGCCCCGTCCCGAGGTCGTAGTGGACGTCCAGTCCCGTGATGAGCCCGGCGAGATGAATCCGCACGTCGGGCAAACTTGCGAGCCAGTCCACTTGGTCGCGCAGCGCTGAGATCCTGGGGCCTGGGCGCTGAAGCGCGCTGGCGGCCATCGTGTACTGCAGGGCGCGGGCCGTCGCCGGATGTCGTTCGGCGTAATACGTATCCAACAGCCGGTCAGGTGAATCGCCCTTGACCACCTGCGCGAGCTTCCAACCCAGGTTCACAGCGTCCTGAATGCCTAGCCCGATTCCCTGACCCCCTGCGGGAGAGTGGATGTGTGCGGCATCGCCGGCCAGGAACACGCGACCGAGCCGGTACTCGGCGGCCTGCCGGGTGGTGTCAGTGAACCGCGAGACCCATGTCGCGTTGTGCACCCCGAAGTCGGTGCCATAAACCTCGCTCAAGTTCGCCCTGAGGTCATCGAGTGTGGGTTCGTTGGAGTTGTCGAGTTCGCGCTCAGTCGTGACAACACGAGTCGTCCGCCCATCCTCCATCAGGCTTAGTCCGTGAAGACCGCGGTCGTCGTACTTGATGCCGACCGGCGTCGGCTCGGTCACTTCGACCTCGGCGATGAGGGCGCTCATGCTCGCCTCCCAACCGGCGAACTGAATCCCCGCAACCCTGCGGATCAGGCTTCGCCCGCCATCGGCGCCGATGAGGTACTTGGCCCGCAACGTTTGGCCGTCGTCCAGCGTGACCTCGACCCCTGAATCGTCTTGAGCCATTCCGGTAACCTCACGCCCGCGCTCGACCGGGATGTTCAGCTCCTCGATCCAGGTGGCCAAGATCCGCTCGATGTGGTTCTGCCACAACCCGAGCGTGTACGGGTGACGAGTCGGGAAGTCGCTGATATCCAAGGAAGCCATTCCGGCGTAGGGCACCGGATGCGTCTTGCCCTCCCTGAGGAATCGATCAACAATCCCCCGCTGATCGAAGATCTCCAGCGTTCGCGAGTGGAACCCGCCCGCGCGAGATCCCACCAAGTCCGAGGTCGAGCGACGCTCCACGAGCACCACGTCGACCCCCGTCAACGACAGGTCAGCCGCGAGCATCATGCCCGTCGGACCTGCGCCCACCACAACAACGTCCACCCCGTCGACCTCCTCGATCACACGCCCTCATGGCACGGCCGGGAACTCTGCGTCATGAGAGGGGCCTTGCCGCAAGCCCCCCTGTCGTCTATATCTTGAGAGTGAAGGAGCCACCTCCACTGGAAGCCCTTGATAGTTGAGCCGAACGAAAGCTTCCTCCGCGTGAGACCGGAGCCCGGTGCACGAGCGGGCACGCACAGGGGTTCCACCGCGGGATCACCGAAGCGACACAGGGTCGGGCCGTTCTCTGAGGTCGTCCGCGACCGATCGGGACTTCAGGTAACGACATTCCGCGGCCCGCCCACGGCGGTAGTCCGCCCTTCGCAGCTGGATGGTGAGGTGCAGATGCACGATGCCCCGTTTCCGTGTCTTCCGCTTCCGGGCCGGAAGGGACAGGCTGCTGGAAGGGACCCCTTGAGAGGAGATGCCATGCGCGCAGAGGTGGGTGACCGGCTGCACGTGCACGGCCGGGTTGTCGGTTCGCCCGACGAGACGTCCGACATCATCGAGATTCGGGGGCAGGACGGGGCTCCTCCGTACCTCGTCCGCCATGAGGACGGGCATGAGGCGCTGGTGTTTCCTGGGACAGACGCGTCGGTGGAGCACCCGAAGAGCTGAGGACCCGTGGCCAAGGGCGGGCGGCCGAGGACGATATGTCCGTGCATGGTTGGTGGGTGGTGTGCAGCCCCCTGGACCGATGGCCGGTTCGCCACTGTGGTTCGGCGGGGAGGGTCCAGATCCGCACCCGGCGCCGGGCAGGTTCGGGTCGCGGTACGGACCTGCCGTGTGTGCCGTACAGAACTCCATCTCGCCGCGGCCGACGTAGCCCCCCGTGCTGCCCGCATCATCCGGGGCACGGGATCGTCGGGATCGGCAACGGCGCACCTTGGAGCTCGGCGCGAGCTCGGAACCGATACCGCTCCCCCGAGCCGGTCGATGCCTTCCTGTCGTTCGCTCCTGCTGGCGAGCGCGCTCCGGTCGGGCTCTCGGCTGCGTGACCTGGCGGCCGGTCGAGTCACATCATGCGGCCGTCCTCCAGGTCGGCCGATCTGGCGCACACATCGTGCGCGACAGGCCCCGCTCCCGGCCTCTTTCCTGCGGCGGTGTGGGGACCGCTCAGGCGACGGCGCGGAGGACGACGAACGAGGCGATCGAACCCACAACCGCACCGCCGTAGCAGAGGACGGCGACGGTCTTGCGCTGCTTGATCTGCAGCCCGTCGTAGAGCGTGAACCGGAGGCGATGGGCGCTGTGCACCAACATCACCACGAACGCGCCGAGCAGCCCGACGAAGGCAACAGGCGTCGCGAGGATCCTCAGCAGCTGGTCATGGTCCGGGCGGTCCACCCAACCCAGTGGGATGGCGAGGCCGAACAGCAGGGCCAGGACCGGCAGGACCACCGCGGCCGCGACGCCGCCGGCACTGAACAGCAGCCACACGAAGGGCTCGGCCCGAGGACGGATCATCGCGTTACCAGCCAGATCAGGAGCGCGGAGACGGCGGCGAGACCTACGTACTGCGACAAGACGATCAGCCAGGCGGGGACCGGCCGACCCCGGAGCTGCAGCACCACGGCCTTCGGGGTGAGGTGGAACCACGTGATCGTGTGCAGCGCGAGGAACGCGAGCCCTATGACGTTGACGGTGACGACCCAGGGAGCGTTCGCCTCGTCGAGGAAGTCCTGGTAGGCGGCGTCGCTCCGGCTGATCGCGTGCAGGAGCAGCAGCAGGTACACCACGAACCACGCCACGAACAGGCTGCTCAGCTCGCGCATCACGAACACGAAGTAGGTCCGCTTGCGGGTCCACCACCACACCGGCATCGGGCGGCGATACATCCTTACGTCGGTGGTCATCGGGCCCCACGCGGCAGCAGGAAGGCCAACACGGAGGCCTTCGCTGCTTTGATCTTGTACCGCTGAATGGCAGCCGCCGGGTCGACCTGCTTCGGGCAGGCCCGGGTGCACTCACCGACGAGCGTGCAGCCGTATACGCCGTCGGGTTCGACGAGGAACTCGATGCGCTCCTTGGTGCCCTGGTCCCGCGAGTCGAGGTCGTAGCGCTCGGCCAGGGCGACGGCCGCGGGTCCGATGAAGCACGGGTCCAGCCCGTACACCGGGCAGGCCGAGTAGCAGAGCATGCAGTTGATGCACATGCTGAACTGCTTGTACGCGTCGAGCTGCTCTGGGGTCTGGAGGTACTCGCCGTCGTCGAGCGACAGCTCGTCGTCGCGGATGATCCACGGCTTCACCCGCGGGAGCTTCGTGATGAAGTCGGTGATGTCGACGACGAGATCGCGGATGACGGGGAAGTTGTTCAGCGGCTCCACCCGGATCGGGCCGGGTGCGTAGTCGCTCAGGAACGTGCCGCAGGTGAGGAGCGGCTCGCCGTCAACCGTCATGCCGCAGCTTCCGCAGATGCCCATGCGGCAGGACCATCGGAACGACAGGGTCGTGTCGAGCTGGTTCTTGATGTGGTTGAGCCCGTCGAGGATCGTCCAGTCCCTCCGCAGCGGTACGTCGTAGTCCTGCCAGTGCGGCGTCGGATCAGTCTCGGGCCGGTACCGGGAGACACGGAGGCGGATGGTGTCGGGCATGCGCCTACCTCCCGTACTTGCGCTCACCCGGCGGCCACCGGGTGATGGTCACAGGAAGGCGCTCCACACGCGCGGTCCCGTCGGCGTTGCGGTGCACGAGCAGGTGGGTGAGGAAGCGCTCGTCGTCCCGTGCTGGGAAGTCGGTGCGCTGGTGTGCGCCGCGCGACTCCTCGCGCTGCAACCCGGACTGGAGCATGCACTCGGCGACGTCGAGCATGTTGGCCACCTCCAGCGCCGCCACCAGCTCGGTGTTGAACGCTCGGCTCGGGTCTGCGACGCGCACCCGCCGAACCCGCTGCTGCAGCTCACCGAGGACGTCCGCGCCCTTTGTCATGGCAGGACCGTTGCGGTAGATACCGGCGGACTCTTCCATCGTCGTCTGCATCTGCTCGCGCAGGTCCGCGACCCGCTCGGTCCCGGGCTCCCCGCTGAGCAGGTCGCGTTCGAGCCGGCGGATCTCGTCCCGGGCCTGGTCGACGATCACCGCGGGTGGGCCGCTCGCGGTGGAGGCGTACTCCGCCGCGACTCGTCCCGCGCGTGCCCCGAAGACGAGGCACTCCGGCAGCGAGTTGGAGCCCAGCCGGTTGGAGCCGTTGATGCTCACACACGCCGTTTCGCCTGCGGCGTACAACCCCGCGAGCGGGGTCGCGCCGTCGATGTCGGTGTGAACCCCGCCCATCATGTAGTGCACGACGGGGCGGACCGGGATGAGCTCCGTCACCGGGTCGATGCGCTCGTATTGAAGGCACAGCTCGCGCACCATCGGAAGCTTCGCCTCGATGAGCTTCTCACCCAGGTGCCGCAGATCGAGGTGGACGACCGGCCCGTACGGCGAGTCGGTGGTGCGGCCCTTCTCGACCTCGTGCACGAACGCCTGCGACAACCGGTCGCGCGGACCGAGCTCCATGCTGCGGAGCACGGGGGTGGGCGACGGCTGACCGAGGTCGTAGTCCTGCAGGTAGCGGTACCCGTCCTTGTTCACCAGGTACCCGCCCTCGGCGCGGGTGGCCTCGGTGATGAGGATGCCCGTGAACGGCAGGCCGGTGGGGTGATACTGCACCATCTCCATGTCCTTGAGCGGCGCGCCCGCTCGGTACCCAAGGGCCAAGCCGTCCCCGGTGTTGATGTTGGCGTTCGTGGTGAAGGGGAAGACCTTGCCGCAGCCGCCTGTGCACAGCACGACGGCCTTCGCGGCGATCGCCTCGATCCGGCCGGAGATCAGGTCGATCGCCACGACACCGTGAACCCGCCCATCGTCCACGAGCAGCCGAGTAACGAACCACTCGTCGTATCGCGTGACCTCGTCGTACTTCAGCGACCTCTGGAACAGGGTGTGGAGCATGTGGAACCCGGTCTTGTCCGCCGCGAACCAGGTGCGCATCTTCTTCATGCCACCGAAGGCGCGGACGGCGATGTGCCCGTCCGGCTGCCGGCTCCAGGGGCAGCCCCAGTGCTCGAGCTGGAGGAGCTCGCGGGGAGCCTCCTGCACGAACGCCTCGACCGCGTCCTGGTCAGCGAGCCAGTCGCTACCGGAGATGGTGTCGTAGGCGTGCTCATCCAGGCTGTCGTCGGCCGCGAAGACGCCGGCGGCGCCGCCCTCGGCGGATACGGTGTGGCTGCGCATCGGGTACACCTTGGACACCACGGCGACGTCGAGGCGCGCGTTCGTCTCGGCGATGGCAATCGCGGCGCGCAGACCGGCGCCGCCCCCTCCGACGAGCAGCACGTCGTGCGTGGCGGTTATCGGGCCGTCACTCACCGTGCAGTTCCTGGTCGACCAGCACCTTGCCGTGGTGGTCGACCGTCCTCCGGTGACAGCTGCCGTCGTGGAACTCCTCCTTCGCGGTGTGGCAGCCGCAGGAGTAGCGGACCTCTTCGGTGATAAGCCCTTGCTGGTCCTCGGTCATACGCAGCTCGCCATGGCGCGTCTTCCCGCAGGGCGCGAGCCTGGCCTCAAAGCGGTTGATCGTTGCAGTCACGAACTACCTCCCAACGCAAAGGCGCGGATCTTCGGCCTGCGGCGTCCAGCCTGCTCCGTCGCGGCCACATTGTGAAGAGGCGCACGAGGTCGGCGTCGACGACCGGGGGCTTGCGCGGCAAAAGTGCCGGATCGTCAGCGATCGCGCTTGACGGCCACCACGTGGCGCGGCCTGGCGACTCGGTACGAGACGCGTGCGTTGATCTATCGCGGCGGGTTGGTCCTGGCCTCAATCGTGCTCTGGCTCAACGCTTGAGTTCAGGGACGACCTAGGACTGGTCCGCGGTCAAGGGTCGACCCTCCTCGGCCCAGCCGCGCACCCCACCCGCGAGGTGCGCGACGTCGCCGTACCCGAGAGCCTGAAGGGTCGTCGCGGCAAGCGCGGAGCGCGCACCGACGGCGCTGCACACGACGACCCTTCGCTCGGGGACGAGCCACGGGTGAAGGCGCGGGCTGTCCCCCTCCGCCAAGAACTCAAGCAGGCCTCGCGGCACCACCACAGCTCCTGGCAGCGTTCCGCGCGCCGCCTCCGCGGGTTCGCGGACGTCGACCACCAGGACGTCGCCGCGGGAGAGCTCCTCGGCGAGCTCGGCGGGCCTGAGGTTCTCGATGCCGGCCAACGCCGCGGTGACGAGCTCCTGCACTCGGGTCACCCCGCGGCGCCCTTGATGTGAGCCACGACCTCGTCGAACTCAGCGGTCGGCGAAAAGTCGACGTACTCGCTGTCCTCGAGTGCCACCGGGACGTGACCCGGCGCCCAGTACACGGCCTGTCCGGCCACGAACACCTTGTCGCCGGCTGGCGTGCGCATCTTGATCTTGCCCGTGAGCAGGTAGCCCCAGTGCGGGCACTGGCACGCGTCGTCGAGGAGGCCGACGAGCGCAGGGCCGAGGTCGGCGCCCTGCGGCAGCCGGATGAAGGAGGTGGACATGCCGCCACCGATTTCTTGGAGGCGAACCTCCACCCCATCAGCTTCGATGACGACCGGCGCGTCCTGACGTGCAACTGCCTGCATGATTGCTCCTGTTGTAGTGGGTACTTCGAGGAGGTCAGCCTGCTACCCGGGTGTTCCCAGAACGTTCCCTACCTGAGCGCCCGCTCACAGCGCTCCGCGTCGAGCGGGTGCCCTACAGCACGGAAGCCTGCAGCAGCCTCGGCCAGGTGCCGTCTGGCGGACTGCGCGTCACCGGCGGCCTGGGCCCGGTGGCCGCGGACCTCGTCGACGGCGGCGTACCAGCCTGGCAGGCGCATGAGGATCGTCGTGAGCTGCTCCGCTGCGGACTCGTACGCCAGCGCACGATCGACGGCGCCGACGCCCGCAGCGGCGAGGGCAGCGGGCACGGCGAGGTTGATCCGGCATCCCGGACAGGTCTCCATCGCGCCGTGGACGGCGGCCTCGGCCTCCTCCACGGCCACCATCGCTGCCTGCGGGTCACGGGCGGCGGTGATGCGGGTGCCGTAGATGCGGTCGAACAGGTGGAAGCCCAACCCCGACTCGCGCGCCACGTCGAGCGCCTCGTCGAGCAAGGCGTTGGCACGGTCGTGGTCGCGGACGGCGAGAGCGTGCGCGGCCAGCCGCTCGAGGGCGAGCGCCTCTCCTCCGTTGGCGCCGATCTCACGGTGCAGGAGCACACCCCGCTCGAGGTCCGCCCGTGCCCGGTCGAGCTGACCGGTGAGCAGCAGCGCCTCACCGCGGAAGGTGACCGCAAACGCCTTGCCGCGCGCGGCGCCGAGCCGGTCGGCCTCCGCCTCGAGCGCGTCGGTGAAGGCCAGCACCTCCGGATACGGCTGGCCGCCGTACAGCAGCCGCTCGGCGACGCAGAGCTGACCGTCGAAGACGGTGACCGCGACGTCGGGGAGAGCGTAGGTCTCCCGCAGTCCGGCCCTCATCGTGCGCGGCAGCTCACCCTTCACGTGGGCGGCGGCGGCTTCCGCCCAGGAAGCGATGACCATGGCTGACGGGTCACCCGAAGCGACCGCCAAAGCGCGGGTCTCAGCCGCCATGGCCACGCCGACGTCGGCGTCGGCATGGCCCATCGCCGCGGCACCGCACATGGCCAAGGCCTGCGCCAGCCGCCCCGGAAGGGTGGTGGCGCGCACCCCCTCGAGCGCCACCAGAGCACCCGCGGGGTCGCCGGCGCGCACTGAGGCGAGGGCCTGCATGGCGCGCACGTCGTCGCGCCGGTTCTCGGGCAGCGCCAATACGGCGGCGGCGTACGCGGCTGGGGCCCGCTCGTCGCCGCGGGCTTCGAGGCACTGGGCGCGCAGTTGGAGCGCCTCGGCGTGGCTCGGCTCGTGGGCAAGCAGGATGTCGAGCCGTGCCAAGCCGTCGGCGTACGCCCCGAGGGCGATGGCGCGCCGGCCGGCCATCAGCAGCCAGGGCCCCGCCTCGTCAGGCCGGTCACCGGCCAGCCAATGCGAGGCCACCGCTTCCGGCGAGCCGCCGGCCTCGGCGAGCCGCCGGGCGGCGTCGCGGTGCACCGCCACCCGCCGGTGCGGCGGAAGCTGCTCCATGAGCGCCTGTCGCACCAGGTCGTGGCGGAAGCGGTACGACGTCCCGCTGACGACAAGCACCCCGGCGGCGAGGGCCGCGTCGAGGACCGCGAACGCCTCCGGCTCAGGAAGCCCGGTCAGGGCGAGCACCCCGGCGGGGTCGAGCGCATCGGCGGCAACGGCCAGGCGCTGCACCATCGAGCGGGTCCCCTCGTCGACGTCGACGAGCCGGGAGGTCACGGCTTCGCGCACCGACGCCGGCAACGCCCCGACAGTGGCGCCGCGTACGAGCTCGAGCAGAAAGAAGGGGTTGCCCTCGGCGCGCGCGACCACGGACGCGACAACCGCGTCAGTCGGCGGCGCGACGGACGCCTCAACGATGAGTGCCTTCGCGTCGGTTGTGGCCAGCGGGCCGACCTCGAGCACGACCGCGCAGCCGGACCGCTCCAACCGCCCGGCCGTGGCAACCAGCGCCGGGCGCGCGGCCTCCGCCCGGAACGCCAGCACCACGAGGAGCCGACCCTGGGCGCCGGTGCTCGCGAGGTGAGCCAGCGCCTCAGTGGCGTCGTCGTCTGCCAAGTGGACGTCGTCGACCAGCAGCACGACCCCGGTCGAGCCCGCTGCCGCAAGCAGCAGCCGCCGCAGCGCGCCGATGACCTGGTGACGGGTGACGGGGCCGGGCAGCGGACTGGACGACGGCACCATAGAGGTGAGTTCGCCGAGCACGCCACGGCTGGTCATGGGCAGCTTCTCGAGCAACAAGCGGTCGCGGCTCAGCAGCTCTTCGACGGCCTGCACAAACGGTGCGAACGGCCCGTCGTCCGCGGCCGTACGGACAGACACGACCACCCAACCCTGCGCCTCGGCCGTGCGGCCCAGTGCGCCGCACAGGGCCGTCTTGCCGATGCCGCCGGGGCCGCTCATGAGAAGGACCGTGCGGGAACCCGTCGCCGCGGCCCGCAACGCGGCCTCCGCATGGGCCAGCTCGACGTCGCGTCCCAGAAGGTGCACCGGATCGGCGGGTGTCAGGCCGGCGACGCAGGTTTCGTAGAGCTCGCGGGCCCGACCCCCCGGTCGGACGCCCAGCTCCTGCTCGAGTGCACGACACAGCCGGCCGTACGTGCGTAACGTGCTGTGCCGGTCGCCTGCCGCGAGGGCGAGCTCCATGAGCCTGCAGGCCGCGTCCTCGTTGGTGGGGTCGGCCTCCGCGAGCATGGACCATTGCCGGCCATGTCGCAGCAGCTCGAGCCAGGTGCCGCGGAGGGCATCGCGATGGACCTGCGCCCAGTCCTCGTAACGGGCATCCGGGAGCAGATCCCCCGTGTACCGGTCGGCGGCCGCCCTGCAGGCGGCCTCGTCACCGCCGCGCAGGGCTTCGGCTGCGGCCTGCTCGAACTCCGCCACGTCAGTGGCTACCCATTGGCCCGGCAGAAGCGCGACCTGGCCGCCGCGCAACACTATCGATTCTTCACCGAGCAGCTGCCGTGCGTGATGAGCGGCCTTGCGCAGGTTCGCCGCACCGGCACCGGCCGACAGCTGCGGCCACAACGCATCGAGCACCTGGTCGCGGTGCAGCCGCTGGTGCTCGGAGAGCGCGAGCAGCTGGACGAGCTCGGCGGCCCGGCGTGCCGGCCACGCGTCGCGCGGCACCTCAAGGCCTCTGAGCCGCACGCCGAACGTGCCCAGCATCGCGATGCTCGCCGTTGGCGTAGCCGTCATGGCAACCCTCCCAACCGGTATCCACGTCGTCGGACGCGCGACTGTCAAGGACGGCCCTCAGAGAGACATGCCTTCACCCGGGCCGGGAGCCGCCCGAAGCCGGGTGAGGATGGGTAGTGCTTGGCCAGTGGTGCGTCCTAAGGTGTGGGCATGCCGTTGCTAGATGCCCTGCTGGTCAAGGAATTCACGGACGCAGGGTGGTGGGGATCCGACACCCTGAGCCACCTGGTTCGCAGTCACGCCGCCAGCTCTCCCGAGGGGCTCGCCTACATCACGTCCCAACGTCGCACGACCTGGTCGGACTACGACCGGGAGGCCGACGCGTTCGCCTCTGCTCTCCTCGAGCTCGGTGCGCAACCCGGCGAGCGCGCAGCCGTGCTGCTCCCTGACAGCGAGGTCGTCCACGCGGCGCTGCTCGGCACGGAGCGCGCCGGCGTGGTCGCCGCCGGCCTGGGGTGGCGGGCCGGCATCGCCGAGATCGCCCACCTGGTCCGCCGTACCGGAGCGACGTTCCTCGTCACGATGGAGGAGCGAAAGGGCACGCCCGTCCAAGCTCTGGTGAACCAGCTGCAGGAACAGGGCCTCGAGCTCGACGGCCTCGTCGTCGTGCACGACGGCCTCCCGCGTGCCCAGCCCCTCACCCGGCGCACGGCTCGCGAGGCGCAGACCCCGCTGGGACCGAACGACCTGTACCTGCTCAACAGCACCTCCGGCACCACCGGCATGCCGAAGGTGGTGACGCAGTTCCAGAACCGATGGTTGCGCTTCGTGCAGCACGCGATCGACTGCGGCAACCTCAAGGGCGACGAGACGTTCATGAGCGTCATCCCGGCGCCGTTCGGGTTCGGGCTGTGGACCTCGCACTTCGCGCCGACGGTGCTCAAGGCCCCCGCGGTGGTGCAGCCGACCTTCGACGTCGACGAGGTGGTGCGCCTCATCGAGCAGGAGCAGGTCACGGTCCTCTGCTGCGTCAGCACGCAGTTCCGGATGCTCCTCAACGCGCCGCGCAGCCTGGCCGCCGACCTCTCATCGCTGCGGGTGATGTTCACCGGTGGCGAGATGATCCCGCCGGACCGCGCGGCCGAGTTCGAGGAACGCACCGGCGCCGTCGTGCTGTCGTTCTTCGGCTCCAACGAGAGCGGGGCGTTCACCGCGACGCGGTACGACGACCCGCCCGACAAGCGGCTCACCACGGTCGGCCGTGCTCTCCCCGACATGCACCTGCGCTTGTACGACGAGGACGGCCGTGACATCACGTCGTCGGGTGGTCCCGGGATCCCGGGTGGCCACGGTCCGCTGGCGTGCGCCGGTTACTACGACGACCCTGAGGCCAACAGCAAGCTCTACGCCCCCGATGGCGCGATGCTCATGGGCGATCTCGTCACGATCGACGCCGAGGGCTACGTGCAGGTCGTCGGCCGTACCTCCGACATCATCATCCGCGGCGGTAAGAACATCAGCGCGCTGCAGGTCGAGACCGAGGTCGACAGCCACCCCGCCGTGGACCAGGTGGCAGTGGTGCCGGTGCGCGACGAGGTGTTCGGCGAGAGGGTCTGCGCGGTTGTCACGCTGACCGACGGCAGCACGCTGACTCTCGACGACCTGTCCGCGCACCTGCTCGCCCGGGGCCTTGGCCGGGAGTTGCTGCCCGAGCACCTGCTGGTGCTCGACGACCTGCCCCGCTCCTCGGGTGGCAAGCTCGCCAAGGGCCAACTGCGCACGATCGCTGAGGAGCGGCTGCTCTAGATCGGGCCGACACCGAACGACTCGGGGTCGGCGATGACCGACTCCGGGACCGGGTGCCGGTAGAGCTTCGAGGCGTTCTCCCACGTCACCTTGCGCACGTCCTCGGGCGGCAGGCCCCGCAGCGACTCCGCGATCACCGACTGGGTGCGCGGCCACAACGAGTCGCAGTGCGGGTAGTCCTCCTCGAGCAGGATGTGGTCCACCCCGATCCGGTCGCGCAGCGCGAAAGCCGTCGGGTCCTCGACGGCGCAGAACCAGAAGTTGCGCTTCAGGACATCAGCCGGCATCACGTCGGTGATGCCGTCCCACGTGCCGTACATCGAGTGGTAGGTCTTCATGTGGTCGAGCCGGTCGAGCAGCGCTGGCACCCAGCCGATCCCGCCCTCGGACAGGGCGATCTTGATGTCCGGGAAGCGCACCGGGATCTTCGAGTAGAGCCAGTCGACCGCGGCGTACATCGCGTAGGCGAAGAAGAGCACCCCCACCACGTCCGGCGGGGCGTCGTCCGAGGTGCTCGGGGATGTGCCCGACGAACCGATGTGCAGGTTGATGACCGTGCCCGTCTCGGCGCAGGCCCGCATGATGGGGTCCCAGTGACCGCTGTGCAGCGACGGCAGCCCGAGCATGTGGGGCGCCTCGGTGAAGGTCATCGCCTTGAACCCGCGCTCAGCGTTCCGGTAGACCTCCTGCGCCCCGACCTCCGGGTCCAGCATGTACGGGATCTGGCACGGGATGATGCGGTCCGGGTAGGAGCCGGCCCACTCCTCGAGGTGCCAGGCGTTCCACGCCCGCACCGCCGCGAGAGCCAGCTCGGGGTCCTTCGTCGACAGCTGCAAGCGCTGACCACCGAAGCCCGGGAGGAACGACGGGAAGCTCAGCGACGCGTAGACCCCCGACAGGTCCATGTCCTTCACCCGGTGGTGGATGTCCCACGAGCCGCGACGCATGTCCTCGAAGCGGGTCGGGTCGAAGCCCCACTCGTCGACGGGACGACCAACGACGGCGTTGAAGCCGACGTTGGGGAACACCTGCCCGTCGTAGACCCACAGGTGCGCGCCGTCCTTCTCGATGACGTGCGGCGCCTGGTCGACGTACTTCGCCGGCATCCGCCCCTCGAAGGTGTGCGGCGGCTCGACGATGTGGTCGTCGACCGAGATGAAGGTGTACTGCCGCTTCGCGCGAGGCGGATCGGGCAGCATCGTGACCTTGCCCTTGACGGCAGTGGTGAAGCTGCTGCCGTCGTTGACGAGCTGGTCCAGGCTGGCCATCTGGGTGTTCCTCCGGGTCGGGGTTCTAGAGCAGGACGTCGGGGTCGGTGCGGAGCAGCTTGCGTACCGCCCCGGCCCAGAACACATCAGTGCCGCGCTCGAGCAACGACTTCTTCATGCCGACGCGGATTCCTGCCGCGATCGGCAGCGGCTCCCGGCCCATCACAAGAAGGTCGTAAGCAAGCCTGCAGACGCGGTCGATGCTGGCTGCACGGTACGTGGCCTCGCGGATCGTGGGGCCCGTCACGATCACGCCGTGGCTGGCCAGGATGACGGTGCTGGAGTCCCCGATCTGCTCCGCCAGCGCGATCGCGAGCTCGGCACTGTCGACCTCGCCGGAGTACTCGTGCACGAACTTCAGGTCACCGTCGAACATGCTCCCGGTCTGGTGCACGATCTCGGGCAGCACGCCGGCCGCCGCGAGGACGGACACGTGGTAGGGGTGGTTGTGCACGACGACCCGTGCGTCCGGGCGGCGTCGGTGCAGCTCGGTGTGGATGTGGATGGCGGGCGTGACGTCCCAGACCCCCTCGATGACGTGCCCGTCGGCGTCGACCCGGCAGAGGTCCGAGGCCTTCACCTCGTCCCACCACAGACCCCATGGGTTGACCCACATGCTGCCGTCATCGCTTGGCGCCCAGGTGATGTGGCCGGCGATGTTCTCGCTGAACCCGGTGGCCGCCAGGAGCCGGAACGAGCAGGCCAGCTCCTGCCGACCGGCCAGGTCGACACCGATCGGTGGCGTGATGCTCGGGGCCCAGGTGGCCAGTCCGCCGTCACGGACCACCTCGTCGGAACGTTCGAGGCTCGTCGTCATGACGCCTTCCTGCTCTTGTTCGGGGGGATGGTCTGCGCTTCGAGCAACGCCGCAAGGAGCTGTTCGACACGTTCGAGGCTGGCGGCGGCCCGCTCGCCGTTGGCGCGGCTCGCGGCGACTTCGGCGTGCACCCGGGTGAGCCAGAACGCGAAGTAGCAGAACCCGCCGGACACCACCAGGCAGCCCCCGAGGAGGCCGCCCGAGATGAGATACGGGATCTGCTCGAAGACGTAGATGGTGTGCGAGGCCCCGAGGTACCCGAGCACGACGAGGAGGAGACCGACAGCGACCGCGGTCCCTCCGGCAAGGACCAGCAACCGGGAGTGGTCGCCGGCACGCCGCCGACCGCGGATCCCGGCGGCACGGCGTGACAGCTTCAGGTAGCGGTCGACCATCGGCGCGGTGAGCTCCCGCTCGCCGGTTGTCAACGTCATCACAGGATCTCCTCGAGGGGACAGCGGGCGGCGGCAGGACCGACGAGCACATGGTCAGGGACCCGCCACAGGCCGACCAGCAGAAGCAGCGAGCCGAGCACCGCCAGGGCGACTGAGAGCGCCGGCGCGGTGCTGCCGGAGGCCAGGGGTTCGAACAGCGACTGCGTGACCGGGGCCGGCGCAGCGACCACCGGCGGGTTGCCGGCTTGGTTCCCTGGGACTTGCGGAACCGTCAGTGCTGGACCGCCGCTGCTGCTGCCGGAACCCAGGGCAACGGTCGGGTTCACCGGCGGCGGAGGCGGCGCAGTCCCGCCGTACAGGTCGCTCTTGGTCGCCGCTGCAACGACGCGGGCACCGCCTAGAGCGGCGGTGAAGACGTTGCTGCCCGCGGGTGGCGCCCAGTTGACGATGAGTGAGCCGGCGTCGTAGCTGAAGCTGCCGCCGCTGCGAGCCGAGCTGGGCTTGCTGAACGTGATGTGCATTCTCATCGAACTGAGCGCCGTGTTGACGGTCTCGACGGCGACGGGGTCCACGGGTGTGTGGTTGCTCGCGACTGTCACGCCCTTGTCGTCAATGCTGACCGGTACGTTGGCGATCCGTAGCCCGGTGACGGTCGTGTGCCCGGAGCCGGACGCGACCGTGCCGTTGCTGGTGCCCGTGGCGTGTGAGACCACCGAGTCGACCGTGACGACCCCGCTCGCGAACGAGATGTCCTTGACGGTGCTGTCTGCGGTCGTGGTCGCGGTCGATGCGGTGAGGACGGCAGTGCTGTTGCTGGTCGTGGTCCCGAAGCCCACCGTCTTCCCAGCCTGCCCGCCGTCGAGCCGGCTCGCGGCGCTGACCCTGCCCGGCAGGACCGCGGCGCTCATGGCGACCCCCGGGACCGAGTCGTTGGTCACCTGGCTGCGCGAGCCGCCGGACCGCGCCTCGGCCCGCACCGGGTCGTTGAGCAGCTGGACCTGTGAAGGCGCGCTCGGGTTGACGAGCAGGATCAGGGAGCCCGCGTTGCCCACCAGTGCTCCGGGCCACGCGGCACTCGAGAGCGCGTAGCCGACCGGGCCGCTGGTGAGGCTGACCTGGCTGTGCGGCAGCTCGGTCTCTGCCTCGGGGTGAGAGTTGGCGCTCGGTTCGTCCTCGGTCATCTGCAGCCCCGAGGCCTGCGCGGTCAGGCTGTAGCCGAAGAAGCCCGAGCCCGGTGCGTCCCCGGCGTGCGCTGGCTGCGAGGAGCTGTTGAGGACCGCGGACCCGATGACGAGCGCCGCTCCGCTGAGCAGTGCCAGGCGACGTCTCACGCGGCACCTCCGAGGTAGGCCTCTGACAGGTGCTCCTCCACCTCGGCGGGTGTGCC
Organism: Frankiales bacterium; assembly: GCA_025966135.1. Lineage (GTDB taxonomy): Bacteria > Actinomycetota > Actinomycetes > Mycobacteriales > SCTD01 > RYN-111. The sequence goes on along the minus strand of JAOPVP010000076.1, from coordinate 138,600 downwards.
GGCGCGGGTGATGCGTCCCTGGATGAGGATCGCGGCGTGGTCGGCAACCGCCAGCGCAGTGCGGGCGAACTGCTCGACCACCAGGATGGCGATGCCCTCTGCGGCAACACTGTGGACCAGCTCGTAAAGATCCGCGACCACCAGGGGTGCCAGGCCCATCGAGATCTCGTCGAGGAGCAGCACTGCCGGGTCGACCAGCAGCGCGCGTGACATGGCGAGCATCTGCTGCTCGCCCCCGGAGAGGGTGCCGGCGAGCTGTTTGCGGCGCTCGCCGAGACGCGGAAAACGGGTGAAGGTGCGCTCGGCGACCTCGCCGGCCCGCAGCCTTCCCACGCCGGTCCACATCTGGAGGTTCTCGGCGACGGTGAGGTTGGGGAAGATGCCACGCCCCTCTGGGATGCGGCAGACACCTGCGTGGGCGAGGTCGGAGGCAGCGGCGCCGTTGACGTGGACCCCACCGACGTGCAGGCAACCGGCGGTCGGCTTGACCGTCCCACTAGCCACCTTGAGCAGCGTCGACTTCCCTGCGCCGTTGGGGCCGAGCAGGGCGACCACGGTCGCCGGCGGCACCCTCAGGCTGACCCCGTGCAGAACTTCGATCGACCCGTAGCCGGCCCGCAGGTCGATGAGCTCGAGCGCGTCGATGGTCATGCGTGCACCACCCCGGCGTCAGCTCCGAGATAGGCAGCTTGGACGGCCGCGTTCTGCCGCACCTGGCTCGGTGTGCCCGAGGCGATGACCCGACCGAAGTCGAGGACGTGCAGCTGCTGGCACACCCGCATCACCAGCTCGACGTCGTGCTCGACGAGCAGGATCGCCACGCCGTCGGAGACCAGGTCGAGGAGCAAGGTGCCGAGCGCCTCCGACTCGGTGCCGTCCAGGCCCGAGCCGGGCTCGTCGAGCAGGAGCAAGGACGGGCGCGACGCGAGGGCACGGGCCACCTCCACCAGGCGCAGCAAGCCGGTGGACAGGCCGTCCACGCGCTCACCGGCCAAGTCGGCCAGGCCGACGCGCTCGAGCACGTCGGTCGCGGTGCGGGCGGGATCAGGTTCGTCGTGACCCCAGCTGCGGCGGGCCTCTGCGGCGGCCAGCACGTTGTCCCGGACGCTGAGGGACGAGAACACCTCGATCCGCTGAAACGTACGGCCGAGCCCGAGCCGGGCCCGGCGGTGCGGAGGGAGACGGGTGACGTCCCGGCCGTCGAGGACCACCCGGCCCCGTGCCGGCATCTCCAGCCCTGTGATGACGTTGAACAGCGTCGTCTTTCCGGCCCCGTTGGGACCGATGAGACCGACCAGGCTGCCGCTGTCCACGCACAGGCTCACGTCCGCAAGGGCCTGAACCCCGCCGAACCGCACGTCGACGCTCTCAACCTGCAGCATGGAGCACCTCCGCCTGCTGGCCGGCGGGAAGTCGCCAGGCGCGCAGGCGCTCACCGAGGTCCGCGAGCTGGCCCCCCATGCCGTAGCGGTTGCGCCCCAGGCTCAGGGCCCCGAGACCAGTCAGCAGGTACGACACCTGGCCCAGGCCGGGGTAGCGGTTCTGCAAGACCGGGAACAACGCGTAGAACATCGCGGCGAGGAAGGCGCCGGACACGGTGTACAAGCCACCGAGAGTGGCGAGAAGCAGCAGCAACAGGCTGTTCAGCAGCACGAAGTCGTTGGGACTCACCGACCCGTGCAGGCCGCCGAACAGCGCCCCGCCCAGACCTGCCAGACCGGCTGAGGCGGTGAGGACGATGAGCTTGGTGGTGGCGACACTGACCCCCATCGTGGCGCAGGCCGCGGGGCTGTCGTTGAGCGCCACCAGTCGGCGACCGAAAGCGCGGCGTCGCAGGGCAAGGACACCGACCGCGCCGACGGCGAAGACAACCGCGAGCAGCACGAAGTAGGTCCGGTCGTTGCCGAGGTCGATACCGGGCAGCGAGGGTCGAGCGACCTCGAGGTTGCCGCCGTACCCGAGCGCACGGCTGAAGAAGATGACGTCCATCGCTTGGGCGAACGCCAGCGTCGCGAGGGCCAGGTAGAGCCCGCGTAGGCGCACGACGGTCAGGGCGATGAGCGCACCGGTGGCGGCCGGCAGGGCGATCGCACCGAGCAGGCCCAGCGGCGAGCCGCCGCCGATCTTGCCCATCGCGAAGGCGCCCAGCCCCACGAAGGTCAGTTGGCAGAGGGACACCTGCCCGCCGTACCCGCTGAGGAGGACGAGGCTGAGCATGATGAACGCCAGGACGAGGCCTTGCCCGCCGGTGGCGAGGTTGGCAGCGGACAGCTGGCCGGAGACCACCCAGGCAGCGACGACGAAGGCCGCAGCGGAGCCGACCGACCGTCGGAACGACGGGGTGCGCGGCATCCGCACGCCGGCGAGGGAGCCGGCCCGCAGTCGCTCCTGCTTGAGGAACAGCACCGCGCCGAAAAGCAGGAACATCGGGAGCGCCGGCTTCAGGACGTTGACGACGCCGCCGGGCGCGTACCCGATCAGCCAGGAGTCGAGCAGCCCCAGGGCGAGCGCGCCGGAGACCGTCGCCGGCAGGTGCCGGAGCCTCCCGACCATGGCGGCGGCATAGCCGTTGATGACCAGCAGCGTCAGCCCAAGGATGTCCAGGGTCACGAGTGGGGCGAGCAGGACACCTGCGAGGGCGGCCAGTGTCGCGCCGAGCGCCCACGACAGCTGTGCGACCCGCTGCGGGTTCGTGCCCGCGAGGGCCGCGAGCTCCTGGTCGTCGACGACGGCACGCATCGCGATGCCGGTGCGGGTGCGGGTGAAGAAGCTGCGCAGGGTCACGGCCACGAGAGCCGCCGTGACGATGACGAGGATCTCGTTGTAGCTGACGACCAGTGAGGCCAGGGTCACCGTGCGACCGGCGAAGAACTTCGGCAGGACCCTGGTCGTGGTCGGCGGCCAGGCCAGGTTGGCCAGGCCGATCAAGCTGATGAGAAGCCCCAGCGTGACGACCAGGGTCACGCCGATCGGGGCGCCGTACAGGGGTCGGACGAGAACCCTCTCGACCAGCGCCCCCATCAAGGGCGCCATGACCAGCAGGACCAGCAGCAGCGACAACCAGACCGGCAGCCCCCACCCGACCGACAGCTGCCAGTACGTGAAGGCCGCCACCATCCCGATGGCTCCGTGGGCGAAGTTGAAGACGCCACTCGTCGTGTAGGTGACGACCAGGCCGCAGGCGGTGAGGGCGTAGATGCAGCCGACAACGAGACCGACGAGGGTCAGTGCGAGGAAGGTCGTCATGGCTTGTAGTAGTAGTAACCGGCATCGCAGCGGAAGGCCTTGGCCGGCGTGTCGATGCGCGTGAACTTGCCGCCGATGACCTTGAGCACGACGTAGCAGGTCGCCGGTTTCTTCGATGCCGGGTCGCTGGCGGCGAACATGCCGTCACCGTCGAAGCTGTGGATCCTCGTCATCGCCGCCAGCCAGGACGCGCGGGTGAGGTGCGGCCCGGCGTTCTTCATGCCTTGTACGGCGAGCAGCGCGGACGCCCAGCCCCAGGCGGAGTAGAGGTCGGTGTGGCTGCCCTGCCCGATCTTGTTCATCCACTCCTGGTAGCGCGCGACACCGGGGATGTTGCCGGCGTCCTGAGGGCTGAAGAACAGCGCCTGCGCCTGGTCCGCGACCAGCCCCTCGGCAGCAGCGCCGGCCTCGGGCAGGAAGCCGGGGTCGTACACCGCGTCTCCGGCACCGACGGCGAGCAGCTGTGGATGCCAGTTCTGCTGGGCAGCGGTATTGGCGACCCTGGCGATGGTGTGGGCATCGGCGGAGACGAAGTAGAGCATCTGCACGCCCTTCTGCCGCATCTGGATGACATCTGAGGTGAAGTCGGTCTCGCCCGGGCTGTAGCTGCGCTCGTAGGCGACCTTGTAACCGACGGAGAGCGCGGCGGCCTTGATGCCCTTCCAGATCTCGACCGCCGAGCCGATGTTGCCCACGAGAGTGGCCATGTGGCCGATCGCGTTCGGGTACTTCTGCTTGTAGTACTTCAGGGAGCCGAGCCGGTAGCCGGGCACGAGGGGCGCGATGCTGAAGTTGTTGGCGAGCCCGCCGGCCTTGGTGCTGAAGGCGAGTGAGACGTCAGGCACCGTCTTGTTGGTCTGCAAGACCTCAGCCCCGCAGTTGTCGTAGAGCGACAGCGAGCCGACGAACCCGAGGACGTGCGGCAGCTGACTCAAGTGCTGAGCGCGGTTCTGCCCGCAGTCGAGCTGGTCGTCGGCCGCCGCCATCGTGAGCTGCCGTCCGTAGACGCCCCCGAGGCTGTTCTGGTAGGCGAAGTAGGCCCGCGCGCCGTAGACCGCCCCGGCGAACAGGCCCGGTACCGGACCCGACAGCGTCGTCACGCTGCCGACGGTGATGCTGTTGCTCGTCACGCCGACGTCGGTCGCTCCGCCGTTGCCTCCTGGCGGCGCGAGCGCGCCCTTGGTGGTCGCGGCCACCTGACCGGCTCCGGTGCGTGGTCCGCTCGTGGGGCTCATCGTCGTCCCACTGCTGGTCGGACCGGTGGTCGCGTTCTGGCCGGGCAGAAGCGAGCCGCCTTGCTGGGCCGTGCCGCCGACCGCCTGACCGTTGCCGGCGGTGGCCCCCCGGATGCCCTGCGCTCGGAGCGAGGGTTCCACCCTCAGCCCGCAGGAGGCGAGGAGAAGCACGGCCGCCCCCAACGCAGCAGTGCGGCCGAGCGCCGTTCGGTGACGTGCAGACACGAGATCTCCCTATCGAGGGGGTTCACATGAGGCGCGAACGTAACGCATCATCATAATGATGGCAACACAGACATGATGACTATGAATAGACTGCCTGCGACAGCGAGGAGGCAGTTCATGGACGGGTCGTCAAGCCCCCGCCCGGTACGGCGGCCACGGGCCAAGCTGCGGCAGCCCCGGGTCGCGGAGATGCTCGCCGATGTGCTCCGCGACCGGATCCTGAGCGGTGAGCTCGAAGACGACTCACTGCTGCCGAAGCAGGACGACCTGCTCGCCGAGTTCCGCACCAGCAAGGCGTCTGCGCGCGAGGCGTTCCGGATCCTGGAGACGGAGGGTCTGATCACCGTCCAGCGCGGAAACGTCGGCGGAGCGGTCGTGCACCGACCGACCCCCGAGACGGCCGCCTACATGCTGGGCCTTGTGCTGCAGTCACGCGGCGTCGGGCTGTCTGACGTTGGGACGGCCCTCCAGTACGTCGAGCCGCTGTGCGCCGCCCTGTGCGCCGGTCGGGAGGACCGAGCGACCGCCGTAGTGCCGCGCCTGGAGAGCGCCCACCAGCGCTTGGTCGAAGCCGTCAACGCCGACGACGAGGCTGCCGCGACGCCGGCCTCACGGGTGTTCCACGAGGAGCTCGTGAAGTGCTCCGGCAACGAGACGATGATCATCGTCGCGGGCGCGCTGGAGTCCCTGTGGTCGGCCCACGAGGCGTCGTGGTCGGTGGTGGCCACGAGGCAGGGCAGGTTCCCCGAGCCGCTGCTCCGCAAGCGAGCGCTGCAGGAGCACGAGCACCTCATCGCCGCCATCGCCGCAGGCGACATCGACCGCGCCGCGCGCACTGCACGCAAGCACCTGAGCACCGCGCAGCAGTACCCGCTGTCGGACGACCAGGGCGGGAGTGTGCGCGCAGAGTACCTGCGCCGGTTCGCTTGAGCCGTAGGCCTTCTAGGGTCGGAGCTGCAGACGCGGCACCGAACCGTCGACATCCGTGAAGCCGTAGGCGTCGGCCAGGTCCGCGATGGTGACGGCCCTGCCGGAGCGCTTGCGGACCTCCGGATCGGTGACCAGCGCCGCCACCCCACGGCCGACGAAGCGGGGTGACTCGGCCAGCGCCAGGTCGAAGGTGCCCTCATCCCCGAGATCGAGGACCTGGCTGCCGTCGGCCTGGGGCTTCGCGCCGAACATCACGAGCTCGGTCTTGACCAGGCCGGGCCAGACCGACACGACCGAGACGTCGTACGGCGCCAGCTCGTGCGCCATGTCTGCGGTCAGCTTGTCGACGCCGGCCTTGCCGACCCCGTACGGGACGTTGTGCGCGTACTGCACGGCGCCCGAACTGCTCACGTTGACGATGAGCCCCGAGCGGGCGGCAACCATCCCCGGAGCCGCCAGGGCACTCGCGAGGTAGTGCGAACGCAGCCCGATGTCGATCACCTCGTCCCAGGCGCGGGTGGGCAGCTCCCAGAAGGGCGTGCCGAGCCAGGCAGCCAGCTCAGGGGCGGCGAAGACGTTGTTGACGAGCACGTCGATCTGGCCGTGGTCGAGGGCGATCCGACCGATCGCCGACTCGACCTGCTCGTCGATGTGGTGGTCGCAAGGTATGGCGATGCCAGTGCCACCGAGGCCGGTGACCAGCTCGGCCGTCTCGCCGATGGTGCCCGGCAGCGGGCCTCCGTTGCCCTGGCTGCGACCAGTGACGTAGACCGTCATTCCCAGCGCGCCTAGCTCGAGTGCGATGCCCTTGCCGATACCGCGGCTGGCGCCGGTGACGACGGCGACCTTCCCCTGTCCCCACATGTTGGGCCCTCCTTGTGACGGTCTTGTGTTCGCAACATAGCAATGATGGGATGATGGACCTCGTCTTCGTTCAGGGAGAGAACACATGCCCATCGTGACCACGCCCTCCGGAACAGTTGCGGGCCTCGCGCTCGACGGCGTCGACGCCTACCTGGGCATCCCGTACGCGCAGCCACCCCTCGGTCCGCTCCGCTTCCAGGCGCCGGTGCCCGCTGCACCATGGGAAGGGGTACGCGACGCGACGGCTTTCGGAGCGTCGGCGCCACAGACGACCGGTGGTCCGTTCTCCGGGCTCGTCCCCGGAATGGAGGTCGGACGCGTGGACGAGGACTGCCTCACCCTCAACGTATGGGCTCCGACCGGTGCGGCCGGCCCGCTGCCCGTGATGGTCTGGATCCACGGCGGCGCCTTCGTCATCGGTGGCAGTTCGCTGCCGACGTACGACGCGCGGCTGCTGGCAGCCGAGCAGTCGGTTGTCGTGGTGTCGCTCAACTACCGCCTCGGCGCACTCGGCTGGCTGACCGGTGCACCGGGCGTGACGCCCAACTGCGGCCTGTTGGATCAGGTGCTGGCCTTGACCTGGGTCAGGGACCACATCGCGGCGTTCGGCGGAGACCCCTCCTCGGTCACGCTCTTCGGCGAGTCCGCGGGCGCCGGCTCCGTGCTCCACTTGCTCACTGCCCCCGCCGCACGCGGCTTGTTCCACCGGGCGATCGCGCAGAGCCCCGGGGCCGGTCAGACCATGACGCCCGAGACTGCCGGCCAGGTCGCGACCGCGTTGCTGGCCAAGGTCGGCGACCTCGCCGGCGTCAGTGTCGACGACCTGCTCGCCGCACAGACCGAGGTAGCGAACGAGCTGCTCATGTCGGTCGGTTCGATGCCCTTTCACCCGGCTGTGGACGGCGCGACGATCCCTGCGGCACCCCTGGATCCAGGGGCGCTGGCACCCGTTCCTCTGCTCGCCGGCAGCACGGCGGAGGAGATGCGGTTGTTCGTCGAGCCCTACATCGCCGACTTCGACCATGCGACCCTCGTGATGATCCTGGAGCCGATGCTGAGCGCCGAGGCACACCGCCCGCTGGGTGCCGACAACGTCGACGCGGTCGTCACCGCCTACGAGCAGGCGCTGGTCCCGCCGGGTGATCGCGGCGACGTGTTCGCCGGCGTCGCGACCGACGCCGTGATGCGCCTCCCCCTCGCCGACCTGCTGGACGCGCATGCGTCAGTGGCACCGACGTACACCTACTCCTTCACCTGGCGCGCAGCTGGTGCACCCCGCGATGTCGGGGCCTGCCACGCGGTCGATCTGCCGTTCACCTTCGGAACCCTCGACCGCGAAGGCTGGGGTATGTGGGTCGGCGACACCGATGACGCCGCGGCGCTGTCGCGGTCGGTACGTGAAGCCTGGGCGAGTTTCGCCCGTGAGGGCGTGCCGTCCGCGAAGGGACTGCCGGACTGGCCGGCCTACGACGCTGCCCGCTCCACGATGGTCCTCGGCAGGACTGTGGAGGTGGTGGCCGACCCGCTGGCGGTCGCACGTGAGCGCTGCGCGCCGCTGCGGAGTCCTGACTCTGCGTGAGCTCTCGTTGGCGAGGGCGATGAGTTTCTCGTCGTACGACGGTCTACAGGTGCAGGATCGGTGAAGGGTCCGATCCCGCCGTACGAGAGGACGCAGCGCCATGCAACAGAGGATCATCCCGAACCTGTGGTTCGACACCGAGGCCGAGGAAGCCGCGGGTTTCTACACCACCGTGTTCAAGAACTCGCGGATCGTGAACGTCACCCACTACACCGAGGTCGGGCCGCGCCCGGCCGGCATGGTGATGACCGTGGAGTTCGAGCTGGACGGTCAGCGGTTCGTCGGCATCAACGGCGGTCCGCAGTTCACGTTCGATGAGGCCGTCTCCTTCCAGATCAACTGCGAGACCCAGGACGAGGTCGACTTCTACTGGGAACGGCTGTCCGAGGGCGGGGAGGAGGGGCAGTGCGGCTGGCTCAAGGACAAGTACGGCCTCTCCTGGCAGGTCGTGCCGACGGGGATGGATGAGGTGTTCGCCGATACGGACCCGAAGCGGGCCGAGCGCGCGATGCAGGCGATGTTCGGGATGCGCAAGCTCGACATCGCCGCCTTGCGCCGCGCGGCCGACGGCGTCCCCACGACCTGAGAAGGAGCCAGCCCCCCTGGTGGGTGCCCACCCCGGTCACCTCGGCTGCCTCTCCTACGTCACTGCGAGACTCAGCCCCTCCGACAGCGGCGGCCCCGAGAACCTGGGCGGGCGGCTGACGACCGTCGTCGCTCGGATCTGCCTGGACATGCTGCGTTCCCGCCAGTCGCGGCGTGAGGAGCCGCCGCTGGTCGACTCGGCAAGGAAACTCGCGACCCGCGCGCGTCTGCGGGTGCAGCGAGCTGCCCCGGCTGCCGACGCCGACTTCGCCCGCCGGCGCCGGACGCTCGTGGCGGCTGGCGAAAGGCCCGTCTCTCGTCATACTGGGGTGTCGATCAGCAGTCAGGAGCCGCCATGCTGTCAGCCGCTGTCCCGCTTCTCGGCTTCGGGCTCCCCGTGTCAGGCAGCTGGGCGAACCGCAGCAACATGGTGCGCATCGCCCGGCGCGCTGAGGAGCTGGGATACACCTCGTTGTGGAGCTTCCAGCGGCTGCTGTACCCGACCGACCACGAGATGGGGCCGCAGTACCGGTCTGTCCACGACCCCCTGATAACGCTCGCGCACGTCGCGGCCGTCACCGACACCATTCGGCTCGGCACCGCCATCGTCAACGCGCCCTTCACCGCGCCGATCGTGCTCGCCAAGCAGCTCACCAGCCTCGACCACGTGTCCGATGGCCGGTTGGACGCCGGCCTCGGGTTGGGGTGGGCCCGCGAGGAGTTCATCGCGACGGGCGTCCCCCCTACCCAGAGGGGTGCCCGCATGGACGAGTACCTGGAGTGCCTGCGAGCCATCTGGACCGACGACGTGGTGTCGTTCAACGGGACGTTCTACACCGTGCCGCCCTCGCGGGTCCGCCCCCGACCCCTCCAGCAACCGCACCCACCGATCCTGCTCGGTGGCACAGCCGAGCCGGCTCTCCGCCGCGCGGGACGCCTCGCCGACGGCTGGATCAGCAGCAGTCGGCAGGACCTGAGCCGCATCGGCGACGACATCGCCACGGTGCGCACCGCGGCGGCTGAGGCCGGGCGTGATCCGGCCGCGCTCCGGTTCGTCGTACGTGGGCTCGTCAACCTGGTTGACCGTCCCGGCAGCACCCGGCGGCCACTGGAGGGGACGGTGGAGCAGGTCCACCACGACCTGGCCCTCCTCCACGGCCAGGGCGTGACCGAGGTCTTCATCGACCTGAACTTCCACCCTGCCATCGGAACGCCGGATGCCGACCCGGGAGAGTCGATGAGGTACGCCGAGACGGTGTTGGAGGCTTTCGCGCCCGCACACGAGGTGGGCTCCTCGAGGAACCAGGAGCGGCAGCCATGAGGACCGATTACAACGATTACGACGAGAAGTCGGGCAACGTGTCACCACCGCCCGACCCGACCCGCGACCACATCCAGGGCCCTTCGGACGCGCCCGTCCAGCTCGTGGAGTATGGCGACTACCAGTGCCCGTTCTGCGGGCAGGCGCACCCGATCGTCAAGGCCGTGCAACGGGCCATGGGCGACCAGATGGCCTTCGCGTTCCGGCACTTCCCGCTGGTGCAGATCCACCCGATGGCCGAGCCTGCGGCCGAGGCTGCTGAGGCTGCCGGTGCTCAGGGCCGCTTCTGGCAGATGCACGACGAGATCTACGAGCACCAGCGGGAGCTCAGCGTTCCAGGACTGCTGGTGATGGCTGCGGCGGCCGACGTGCCCGAACTCGACCGCGTCGCGACAGACCTCGCGGAGCGGCGGTTCGCCGCGAAGGTGCTGGAGGACTTCGAGACCGGCGTTCGGAGCGGCGTGCCCGGCACACCCAGCTTCTTCATCAACGGCCGCCGGCACCACGCGACGTTCGACCTGCCCACGCTGCTCGGCGCGGTGCAGAGCGAACTGCTCCGCGTCGCGCGCTGAAGCGGGCCGACGCCGGTGGTCGGCCGTACCCGCGCCCACGCGGACCGAACGCATCCGTGCCGTGGTATCGCGGCGCGCCGGTGACCCCTAGGAGACGGGCGTCAGGTCCAGCTTGGCGGAGAGCCGCCCGAGATAGGCCACGACCTCGGCCGGATCCTTGTCGGGCATTCCGAAAGCGCACTCCGTCACGCCCAGGCTCGCAAGGTGGCCGATCCTGACCAGATCCGGCTTCCCGCCGAGCGCGACGATCTCCGGCTGACCCGACCGTCCCGCGTCGGCCCACATCGTGCGAAGCAGACACACCTGGTCATCGATGTCGACCTCGCGGGGCGTGGTGATCCAACCGTCCGCATTGGCGCAGATCCACGCGAAGGTCTTCTCGGTTCCGCCAGCACCGATCAGCACGGGCACGTGGGACTGCACCGGCTTGGGGTAGGCCCAGCTGGCGCCGAACGACACGAACTCACCGTCGTACGACGCCTCCTCCTGGGTCCACAGCGCTCGCATGGCCTCGAGGTACTCGCGGAGGACAGTTCGACGCTTGCCGGCGGGCACGTGATGGTCGGTGAGCTCGTCGGTGTTCCAGCCGAAACCGGCGCCGACAGTCACCCGGCCGCCGGAAAGGTAGTCGACCGTCGCGATGGTCTTGGCCAACGTGATCGGATCGCTCTCCACAGGCAGCGAGACAGCGGTGGCGAGCCGGATGCGTGACGTCACGGCCGCCGCTGCCGCGAGCGAGACCCAGGGATCGAGTGTCCGCATATAGCGTTCGTCCGGAAGCTCGGCGGTGCCCGTGCCCGGATGGTTGGCCTCCCGCTTGACCGGGATATGGGTGTGCTCGGGAACGTAGAAGGCATCGAAGCCGGCGGCTTCGGCAGCCCGGGCGGCGGCGGGGGGCGTGATGCCTCGGTCGCTGGTGAAAAGGACAACGCTGTAGCGCAAGGAGTCTCCTGGAGCGTTGCTAGAGGGAGTCGGTATCGGACGCGTGCGCGTGCGCGTGGAAGCCAGTCACCAGCAGGTAGCCGCCACCCCCACGGGCGACTTGCTTTCCCGCGCCGTCAGTCACCACGCACTCGACCGCGATCACCTTGGAGCCACGGTGCACGACGGTGCCCTCGGCGATGAGCGGCGACGTGCTCGGTTGCCGGAACATGCGCAACGACAGGTCCGTGCTGACCGGGACAGCGGTCATGAGGTCGTACGTGTCCGGCCCGATGGCCGCTGCGCACGCAACGTCGATCAGTGTCGCGACAACGCCCCCGTGGATGGGGGCCACCGCCCCCCGCACGTTTTCGCCCAGGGGCAACGTCAGTCGGGAAGGAGACCCCACCTTCTCCACGACCAGACCGAGGTAGTCGTGGAAGGGGATGTGGACGTCACGGAAGTCCCCCTCGCGCGACATTCAGCCTCCGGTCCTGGGAAGCGGTACACCTTCCCCCTGTTCGCCTAACCATCTCGTCAGACTTCCAAGAACTCTTCCACACAAGCACCGCGCGACACCACAAAGACGACAGCCCGTTTCACTCCGGCTTGACGGGTTTCGGCGGGGCTTGTGGTGAAGACGTCGTCTGTTATAGAGGGGGGCTTCGTGGGACGCTCGACGACGTGAGAAGCCGGGCACGCGAAAGCGCTACTGCTTGACCGCTTTCAAGGGCTCGACTGCACGTTCACACGGGGGGGAACATGCTGAAGGTCGACCTTTTTGGGCCGCTGCACGCCTGCACCGAGCGCGTGCACGTCGGCGCCCGGGACTTCCAAGGCGCCAAGCCCAAGCAACTGCTCGAGATCCTTGTCGCCTCGCATGGTCACGGTGTCTCGAAAGAGCGCCTCGCGGATCTGCTCTGGGGCAACGAGCCGCCCCTGAACTACCTCGCCACGCTCGAGACCTACATCTCGGTGCTGCGTCAGACCTTGGAGCCGGGGGTCCGTGCCCGCGACTCGCTCGTCGCCACTGAGCGCGGCGGCTATCGCGTCGACTCCGTCGAGCTGGACCTTGATGCCTTCGATGCGCATCTCCAGGCCGCCGCGGGGACGGAGCCGAAGGCCGCGCTGCTGGCACTCGACAGCGCGCTCGCCCTCGTCAGGGGCATAGTGCTCGAGGACGAGCCGTACGCCGACTGGGCCGAGGAGCTGCGGAGCACCTACCTCCCGCGGCACGTCCAGGCGCTGATCTCCGCCGGGCAGCTCAGCTTGCTCACGGGCGACGCAGCATCCGCTCTGGCCCGTGCCGAGCAGGCGGTGGCTCTCAACCCCTTGGCCGAGGCGGCCTACCAGGTGCAGATGACCGCTGCCTACGCCATGTGGCGTCAAGATGAGGCGCTGCAAGCCTTCGACCGCTGCCGCCGGCTCCTCGGGGACGAGCTGGGCGTCGATCCGCTGGACAAGACCGTCGCGCTGCACCTGTCGATCATGCGCCACGAGGACCTTGCGTCGATGCTTCCCCGTGTGTCGCCCGAGAACGGGCCGAACATCCGAGCGTTGGAACCGGCGCCTATCGCATCACCGACGACGCTCCTCGCACGGGAGCAGGAACTCGCCGACATCCATAAAGCCATCGAGCGGGCCCGTGCCGGCGCGTTCACCTTCATCCTGGTCACCGGCGAGACAGGCGTCGGAAAGACCAGTCTTGCCCAGGCTGTCGCGGAGAGCGCCAAGATGGCAGTCGGCAGCAGCCGCTGCTCCGACCTCGAGCAGGACCTGCCTTATCTGGCGCTGTCCCTGGCGCTTCGTTCGCTGTCGGACGCACCTGCGGACGGGCTGCCGGTGTTGGACGAGCTGCTGGCCAGGGCAGAGCAGCAACTGCCCTTCGACGACCTCGCGCGGGTGCGGGCGATGGAGGGCCTCGCCACCGCGCTCCGCGGTCGCACGCCGTTTCTGCTTGTGCTCGACGACGTGCAATGGGCGGATGCCGAGACGCTCCGCACCCTGGGCTTCCTGCACCGACGCTGCCCGGACGCGGCCATCACGGTCCTCGTCACCTGCGACCGCAGTGCGCTGTCGCGCACCGCCCTTCGCGCCCTACCGGTGGACCTGCGCATAGACCTCGACGTGCTCCCGGCAAGCGCCCTCCACGACGACGACCTGCACACCATCACCGGCGGTAACCCGATGTTCGTCGCCGGCTGGCGGGCTGCTCGCGCCCGGGGGCTCCGTGAACCGTTCCCACCAGAGCTGCGCGAGCGGATCCTGATGTGCTGCTGGGATCTCGGACCGAAGGCCTACCGGCTGCTCAGCGTGGCGTGCGCCCTGGAACAGCCCTTCGCGCCGACACTGCTCGCCGACCTCGTGGGAATCACCGCGACGGCCGTGGCCGAGGAGCTCGATCGGCTCGTCGAGCTGCGGCTGCTCGACGCGGCGGAGCAGGGCTTTGCCTTCCGGTCTCCCGCCGTGCGCTCGATCCTGTCGGACACGCTTTCCCTCGCCCGCACGGTGCTGCTCAAGCAGCAGGCGGCAGCCCTGCTCGCAGGCCCCCGCCGACGAGCCACAGACCCCACGCCGGACGGACCTCGACCTGTCCTGCTGCGACGAGGCACCGACCACATCCTGCCGCCGCAGGAGCGCCTCGTTGCCCTGCCCTGAGTCCTCCGCTGGTTCCAGACCGACTCACCTGACACGTCGGGGCGAGCATCCAGGCATGGCTCGGCGTCGGCGAGCTGCCCGTTGGGCGGGCGGCCTCACCCGAACCACGGCCGTGCTCGTCGCCGCCGGTCTCCTGGTGATCCTCACGTCGGGTACGGCGGCAGCCCACGCGCAGCTCGTGGCCAGCGACCCTGCCCCCGGTGCCGTGCTGCCACGCCCGCCGACCGCCGTGACCCTCACGTTCGGCGACCCGATCCAGGTTGGCGACGGAACGATCGAGGTCTTCGACGACGAGTACAACCGGGTCGACGCAGGAGGTGTGACGTCAGCCGGCCGGCGCGACGCACTGCACGTCGGGCTGCGGCTCGGCCTGGCCGCAGGCACGTACACGGTGAACTGGCATGCCAGCTCGGCCGACACGCACCCGGCATCGGGTTCCTTTCAGTTCTCCGTAGACCACACCAGTGTCGTCCGCGGCGCCGTACCCGCCGCTGGTCGCAACGACTCGGCGGGCGCGTTGCTGGGCCTGTTGCGGTGGCTGGGCTACCTGGGACTGCTGCTCGGTCCAGGAGTGCTGCTCGTCGTGCTGGGTCTGTGGCCTGCCGGGCTGGCGGACCGTCGAACAGGGCGCTTGACCCTGGCGGGGCTGGGACTGCTCGTCATCAGCACGTTGGGGGCGATGGTGCTGCAGGGCGTCTACGCCAGCGGCGAGCCCTTCAGCACCTTGTGGACCTCGCCCGAGAAGCTCGACACCCACTCGCGCCGCTTTGACGAGGTCTATGCGGTGCGTTCGTTCCTGCTCATCGGCGTCGCAGTTGCGCTCATGCTCGCCCGGTGGAGCTCCACCCTGGTGCCGACGCGACCGCGACGCCTGCTGCTTGGTGCCACGGCAGTCTCCACGGTGGCCCTGCTCGCCACCTGGCCGCTGGTGGGTCACTCCGCGGCGGGAGGTGGTTCCGCAGTCGCGGTCGCGGTCAACCTGGTGCACACGCTGGCGATGACTGTGTGGCTCGGCGGCCTCGTCGTCGTCCTCGTCTGCCTCAGGCCGAGTGCACATGCCGCTGACCTGGCGATGGTCCTACCGCGCTTCTCCCGGCTGGCGTTGACGGCGGTAGCCGCGCTTGTGGTCACTGGGTCCTTCATGGTCTGGCGTGAAGTCGGCTCGGTGGGCGCGTTAACCGACACCCGGTACGGCCGGTTGCTGCTCGTCAAGCTCTGCGGCGTGGTTGTCCTGCTGCTGCTGGGTAACCACGCCCGGCGCTGGGTGAAGCGTCACGTGCACGCAGAGACCTCCCCGTCCAGGCCGGCCACCGATCTGCATCGGCGACTGCTCGCGGAGACGACGATCGCGCTCGCGGTGCTGGCTGCGACGGCTGCTCTGGTCGTGATCGTGCCCGCACGTCAGGACTTTGCCGCGCCGTTCCGCCGCAGCCTCTCAACGTCTGACTGGAGGATCCTGGTGGAGATCCCCTCCCCACGGCGAGGCGACGCCAGCATGCGGGTCACCCTGATGCGACCAGACGGCAGCGGCGGTCGGATCACCGGGCTGAATGGTTCGACCAGCCTGGCCGGCGCGGACGCACGCCTGACTCCGCTACATGTGAAGCCCATGAGCTACGACGGCTTGCCCCGGCCGGTCGAGGCGGCGCTGGCCTTCACAGCCGCCGGCAACTGGATCGTGCGGTTGCACGTGAAGAACTCGCCCACCGAGTCCGTGGCTGTCTCGGTGCTCGTACCCGTCGGCTGAGCAGCCCGTCCGGGCTTCACCTGAGCGCGGGGACTGACCCGGTGGCGGCCCCCAAGATTTCCCGAAGATCGCTCGTGAACGATCCCGGCATGACGCGCTCGCGGCGACCTCCTGCCCTGACCCTTCGCACCGTCGTGCTGATCGTCGCGATCCTCGTCGTCGGTGCGCTCGGTGGCTGGCGACCGGCCGCACCCGGCCCCACTGGGCCGAAGAAGCCGACACTCGTCGTGGGTGGTGCGACCTACACCGTGCTGCATGCGGAGCAGGTCCAAGGCTTGTCCGACTCAGACCTCGGGGGCATGTCCCACGGCGTCCAGAGCCTCGTGTCGGCGGACAAGGCACTGGTCGTCGTCACCTTGGTCGTGGCCGCAGGCGACCTCTCGCGTTCGTTTGATCCGGCCGTGCTCCATGCCTTCGCCCTAGGAGCCCCTGTCGGCTACACCCCCGTCGGCGGCACCTTGGCGGCAGGGAAGCTGCGAGCCCACGGCCGGATGGAGGGGTCGCTGTCCTTCATCGTCCCGCGCAAGGGTGCTCATCTCGTGCTGCGGGCTCCCGGCGGCGCACGCGACGTGCCCCTTCTACGGGTCGATGTCGCGCCGCTCGGGGCTGACACCAGTGGACACGTGCATCCCTCGACCAGCCCCAGAACCGCCGTGCCGTCACCGTCACACCGTCCGTGAAGAAGGCGATCTCCATGACCAACACCCGGAACAACTCGCCACTCCCCCGACTGCTGGTCGGAGATCTGGTCGTGGCTCTCCTGTTGGGACTCGCAGGTGCCGTCCGGCTGGCGTGGCTCCAGATGGTCGACGAAGGACGCCCCGGAGGTTGGCCCGCACTGCTCAATCTCGCCGTGACCATTGCCAACTGCACCCTGCCTGCCGTTCTGGTCGTGGTTCCCGTGACCCTGATGGCTGGGCGCCGCGCCCGGACGGCCCTCTCGCCGCGCACCGCCCTGCAGGACCTGCTGTGTGCTCCCGTGGCCGCGACGGCCATGTCTGCGGGCAACCAGCTGCGTCTCGTGTTGTTGGACCAGGCGCCGCCAGGGCTCCCGGTCGTCACGATGGTGCGCGACCTGCTGAGCCTGCTGCTGGTCCTCCTACCCCTGGCGTGGTTCGTGTTGCCGCTCCGCCACGCCTCCCCACGACTGCCTTCACTGACCACCACCCGCGCCCGTGTCGGGGTGGCACTGGGTCTGGCGCTGGCTGCCGCGATGAGCGCTACTGCTCTTGCTCCCTTCGCGGCGGTTGCCGCGCCCTCGGCCACCGCAGCGGGCTGCCTCGATTCCGGCGCTGTCGACCGGACCTTCGATGTCACCGCGCTGGACGTGAACATCCCCATCAACCGGTTCGGCGACCATGACCCGAAGGGCAAGATGTACGCCCTCACCGAGCGCCTGGACGAGATCGCCGCCGAAGCCAGGTCCCAGTCCGTTTCCGTCGGCCTGCGCGACGACCCGATCCAGCCGTTGGTGATCCGGGCCAATGAGGGCGACTGCGTCGAGATCCACTTCACCAACCAGGCAACCGGTGGCGACTTCGGTCTGCACATCGACGGGCTCGAGTTCAACGTGGCTTCGTCCGGAGACGCTCTCGGTGCCAACCCGTCCTCGGCCGTCGCGCAGGGCCAGTCCACGACCTACCGCTTCGCTATCCCGACCGACCCGCGACTCGAGGGTGGGCACTACATGCACCCGGGGCCGGGCTACCGGGCAGCTGTCGACCACGGGCTGTTCGGAGCCCTCGTGGTCGAGCCCCCGGGATCGACCTACTGGCACGCCAGCTCGCCGGACCAGCTGCTGAGCTCAGGGTGGGAGGCCGTGATCAAGCCCATGGCACCAGACGCCAGCTGCCTGCCGACCAGCCACATCGCGACGTGCGCCTTCCGAGAGGCGGCGTTGCTGCATCACGAGATCGGGAACGACAACGAGCTCCTGAAGGACAAGAACGGGCTCGACATCCCTCTGGTGGACAACACCACCGGCACCTACCGACCAGGTGCCTTCGCCCTGAACTACCGCTCGGAGCCCTTCCGCAACCGGCTGTTGGCGTTCCCCAAGGAGAAGGCCCACGCCTACAGCTCGTACACGTTCGGGGACCCGGCTACCCCCATGATGCGCGGCTACCTCGCCGACCCGACCAAGATCCGTCTGATGCACGTGGGGGCCGAGAAGTTCCATGTCTTCCACCTGCACGGCGGCGGTGACCGCTGGCGGTTCAACCCGGTTGCCGACACCACCTCCAACTACGCGATGACGGGCCTGAGCAAGGACCCTGCAACAGTGCTGTCGCCGTCGCAACGGCTCGACTCGCAGTCGATCGGCCCTGGCGAGTCCTATGACCTCGATATCGAAGGCGGGGCCGGCGGGGTGCAGCAGTCCTCCGGTGACTTCCTGTTCCACTGTCACATCGCCAAGCACTACAACTCAGGGATGTGGGGGCTCTGGAGGGTCTACAACACCCTCCAGCCGGACCTGGTGCCGCTGCTTGACCGCGTGGCTCCTCCGCAGGCCGTCGAAGCCAGCGGACTGATCGGTCGCACCATCAACGGGACCGCGATCACCAAGAACACCCTCGACAGCTGGGTTCGGCCTCAGCTGCCTCCGCCTGGGGTGCCCCGCAACAGCCAGGACGCAACGGTCTGGAACTGGCAGGTCGCCGGCACGGCCGCCGCGCCGCGCTACCTCGGCGCCCCTGCAGATCCCACGGTCTTCCCGGACTCGCCGAAGGAAGTTCCTGGGCAGCCCAACCTGGTGGCCGTCGACGTCGGCCACATCTACGGAAACCGCCCGGCGATCCTGTTCAACCCGCTCAACGGTCGACCTGCGTATCCCCTGTTCCGTCCGAACATCGGCAAGCGACCTCCCTTCACCGCAGCGGGGCACACCGGCACCCCCTGGCTCGGACCGAATGCGGGCCAGAGTGCCACGGGGACCACCGATCCGTGGGCTGGGCGAACGGACGGGCTGTGCCCCAAGGGGCGCAAGCTACGGACCTTCAACGTGGTGGCGATCGGCAAGCCGATCCCACGCACGCCCACGTTCACCGATCCGGACGGGAAGCTCTTCGTCCTGGCGCACGACAAGGTCGCAACGTACGCCGACCCGGCCAAGTCCAGCCCGCTCGCCCTCAGGGCGAACCAGGGGGACTGCATCGCCGTCACCTTGACCAACGAGATTCCCGATGCCTCCGCTTTCGACAGGTTCTCGAAGACCACGATGCACATCCACCACGTGCAGTTCGACGTTCAGGGTTCCGATGGTGTCAGCGCCGGTTATGCGTACGAGCACTCGGTGCGGCCCTACCAGATCAGCGATCCGACTCTCGTCGCCGGTGCTCACCGCGGCGACACAACCCTCAGGCTCACTGACGTGTCCGCCTTCATCGGGGTCGATGCGAACAACAAGCCGATCCGGCCCTGGATCGCGGTCGGGGAAGGCTTGGAGTCGATCGACATCCACCAGATCGCCTCGGTCGACAAGGTGTCCAAGACGGTGACGCTCACCAGCGCGCTGAACTCGGACCACGGTGCCGGCGAGTTCGCAGGGACCGAGTTCGTCCAGTACCGCTGGTACCCGGACTCCCTGCTCGACAACGTCTTCTGGCATGACCACGTGGACGGGATCCACGGCTGGGGCCACGGCCTGGTCGGCCAGCTCATCATCGAGCCTGCGGGGTCCACCTACCACGACCCCGTGACCGGCAACGAGGTCGACTCGGGCACCCTTGTCGACATCCACACCTCGAGCGTCCTCTCGCCCGGTCTGGTCAACGGCAGCTTCCGCGAGCTGGCCCTGTGGACCATCAACGACAACGACGCGAACGGCTACTCGACGCTGAACCTCAAAGCCAATCCGCTGATCGATCGGCCCGACAAGCCCAACCAGTTCAGCTCATGGACCTACGGCGACCCGGGCACCCCTCTGCCGCGCCTCTACGCCAACGACCCCCTCGTCATCCGCACCATCAGCGTGTCCCCGACGGTCGACACGCTGCACCTGCAGGGCGGTCGGACCCTGCTGGAACCTCGCTACACCCATGTTGACGGTTCCGGGACCGCGTCGCCGGAGGGGACGGTGATCGACGCGATCCACTACGGGATCAGTGAGAAATTCACCTTGATCTTCAACGGCGAGAAGCCCGACATGCGGATGCGCCCCGGCGACTACCTCTACGCCAACGGTGTCGAGCAGCGCACCCAACAGGGTGCGTGGGGCATCGTGCGGGTCCTGCCGGGCAAGGTCGACGGGCTCAGGCCCCTGCCAGGTGTTCAGGGGCCGACAGGCGACTTCACGCTTCCCACCATGACAGGCGGTGCGCCGCCACCGTCGACGTATGCGGGCAACCCCTGCCCACCAGGTGCGCCAGCCCGCCGCTTCGACCTCAGCGCCATGGACCGGTCCGGCACCTTCAACGGCGCGCGCACCGCCTACGTGCCGAACGCCGACGTGTATGCCATCGACAAGCGCCTCAAGAGCCCTGAGCCGCTGGTGCTGCACGTCGTCGCCGGCGAGTGCGTGACGGTCAACCTGACCAACCTGCTCGCGACGCCGGTGGGGTTCTCCGTCGGCAAGCTCGACCGGGACGCAGGTTCCGGCGGGGTCAACATCGGGTTCGCCTCGGACCAGAACGTCGCGCCCAGCGCCACCCGCCAGTACGTCTACTACGTGTCGAGTGAGGAGCTCGGCACGGCGGCGATCGCCGACCTCGCCAACCCCAGCACCCTGAAACAAGGCCTGTACGGCGCGGTCGTCGTCGCGCCGGCCTCGAAGGTTGCCGGCCTGCGGACCTCGTTCAGCGACCCGACCACCGGACGGGCGAGGGACATCGGTGCTCAGGTCCTGGTGCATGTGCCCGGAGCGGTGCCACAGCACTACAGGGACTTCACGGTCACGATGGCTGATGACGACGCCAAGATCGGGCAGGACTTCATGCCTTACCCGACAGGCGCCTCCGTCGGACGGTCGTTGGTCAACTACCAGGCCGCGCCTGCGGGAGACGGTCCGACGGCCTTCCGAAACCCCGGCAACGTCCCCTGGTTGACCGCCTACGCCGGAGATCCAGAGGTGGTTCATGTGCTCATGGCACCAGGAAGCGAGAACAGCCACGTGTTCAGCCTCGGCGGTCTGCGGTGGGACCAGGACCGGTTCATCGGGGAATCCGACTCGGTGACGGCCCAGGGGATGGGGGCTTGGGAGACCTTCAACGCCCAGGTCATGGGCGGTGCCGGAGGAACGCAGGAGGCTCCAGGCGACTACTTCTACGGCGACCTCAGGCGACCGTTCACAGAGGCAGGTCTGTGGGGTCTGCAGCGTGTGCTGCCGAGCAACCCGGCGAGCTGCACGATCCGGCGTGTCGACGGCACCACCTGCTGACGCCACCAGACGGGGTGCCCCGACCTCAACGATGACCCCCCCATCCGGGGTCGGGGCACCTCCTGCTTGACGTGGCCCACAAGCGGACCTAGTACTGCGTCATGAAAACGACCTACCGTGTGCTCGCGTATGCGCTCGCCGTCGAAGTCGTGATCCAGGCGATCACCATCTCGTACGCCATGGCGGCCCTGTCAAGGTGGGTCGAGGATGACGGAGGGGTCCTCAACAAGCAGCTGCTGGACAGCGATTCGGCGAAGTACGGCGGGGCGACCGGGTTCGCGCTCCACGGCATCAACGGGATGATGATCATCCCTTTGATCGCGCTGGCCCTGGTCGTCGTGTCGTTCTTCGCGAAGATCCCGGATGGCACGCGTCGGGCAGCGGTCCTGTTCGGCATGGTCGTCGTGCAGGCGGTGCTCGGCGTCAGCCTGCACGGGGTGCCGCTCCTTGCGCCGCTCCACGCCCTGCTGGCCTTCGGCATTCTGGGCATGGCCTACACGGCCGGCAGCCGCACACCCAAACAGACACCGGCCGAGGTGGCCGTCTAGCCTGCGGTCACTCGTCCCGGTAGGGGACCCGCTGGTCCCCACCCAGCTCGATGAAGCGCTCGTTCAGGGCATGCACGATCATGTTGTGGTCGTGTCGGCTGGGCTTGAGCGCCCCGTAGATGAAGGCCTCCACCTGAAGGGCCGTGCTCATTCCGCCCAGCTCGAAGTAGCGCAGCCACAACGCGCCGTGGGAGAGGTCTGCGTCGCGGCGGAACCGGTCGAAGCACTCGGCCGGCAGCTCAGCGATGGTGCCCTCCGTCCGGTTCGCCCGCGAGGGCTCGCGGCGGTCGCAGTGCGGACGCCAAGACACGTTCGGCTTCCTCCAGGAGCGGCCGGTCAGAGGCCTGCGAGGACTGGCGGAGCTCGGTGTAGGCGGCTTCCTCCGAGACGCCATCGCGCTGCATGACGACGCCCTGTGCGTGAGCGATGACCTGTCGCATGCGCATGGCCTCCTGGAGGCGTGTGGACAGCTCATCGTCACTCACATCGAGTCCGGCGTCCGTCAGGATGCTCGACGCCTGTCTGGCGAAGACCGATGCCAGCTCCTGGTCCTTGGGCGCGAAGGCAGCGGCCGTGCGGGAGTAGATGTTGAGCGCCCCCACCGGTTTCTCCCTGGCCAGCAGCGGTGTGGACAGGATGGCGTTGATGCCGAGCGCCTGGGCCCGGGGGATGAAGGCGGGCCATCGCACCTCGTCATCCAGGGACGCGACGTGGAACCAACGTCCCTCCACCGAGGCGTCCACGCAGGGCCCCTCACCGGTGGCGTACTGGCCGGCATCCATGTCCGAGATGGTCTGGTCGCTGGCGGCCACCGTCGTGAGGTGACCGTGGCGCTGAAGGGACACGCTCACGCCGTCGGCGCCTCCGACGGTGGCCCGGGCCAGCGCCACCACCAGGCGAAGGGCGCTGTCGACCACGTCGTTATCAGCCGGGATCGCAGTGATCCTCCTCGGCTGGGTCGCGCGTGGGGTGCCGATGCCGTCTGGTGCGCCGGGTCGCCCGACCGACTGCTCCGGGCCGAGGCGGCCAGGCATCGGCGCCGCTTGCTCCCCGCGGAGCAGCTCGGACAACCCCAGGGTGGCGAGGACTCGCACGAGGAAGGGCGACGCCGACCGGACGATGAGCCCTCCGCCCCGCGCCACAAGACGGTCCGCAGCACCGGCGATCACCCCTAGGCCGGCACCGTCGATGAAGTCCAGCTCGGTCAGGTCCAGCACCACGACCAGATGTTCCCGGTCGATCACCGCGTGGACGATGGCCCCCAGATCAGGAGCGCTCACGAGGTCCACCTCGCCCTGCACATGCAGCACCGCCTCAGAACTTGCGAAGGCGACCGTCACGCCGAACCGCTCGAAAGGCCCCTTGTCCGCGCTCAACTCGGACACGCAACGACCCTGATCCCGGCCAAAGGCGACAGCGAGGTGCAGCAGGAACTCGACATGAACGCATCGCCCCAAGGGTTGCGGCGGGCGACCTGAATCGCCCCCTCCGATCCCTCGCTGTAGAAGGCACGCCCCACGTTACTCCGCTGTCAGCGCCGGGGACACAAACACGGCAGAATCACCGTTACCGCGCCTTTACCGACATGGATCGAGGTGCCATGCCCCACACCGAACCAGGGGGGATCCGTGAGGACCCCACATCTGAGCTGACCCTCGACTTCTCCTTGGCTGCCCGAACGCTGTTCTCGGCCGGCAGCGTGGAGGACACCTTGGCCCGGGTGGTGGGCCTGGCCGTGTCCACCATCGAGGGGTGTGACTTCGCCGGCATCTTCCTGGTCGACGGCATCGCGGTCACGACCCCTGTGCACAGCGATCCCCTCGTGCTGGAGATCGACGGTGTCCAGCAGCGCCACAACGAAGGCCCCTGCCTCAACGCCATCAGGGAGGGTCTGACCTTCTACGCGGAGGATCTGGCCGACGACACCCGCTGGCCCCGTTTCGGGGCTCAGGCGACGGCGACGGGCGTGCGCAGCGTGTTGGCGTTGCCTCTCGCCGCCAACCGCACCTTCGGAGCCTTGAACCTCTATGCCCGTTACCCATCGGCCTTCGGAGTCATCGACAGGGCAAGAGGCCAGCTCCTGGCAGCCCTGGCGGCGCTGGCCCTTTCCTCTGCCCAGGCACACGAGGACGAGGAACGCCGGGCCACCAACCTGCACGCCGCCTTGGACACCCGGGAGATGATCGGCCAAGCCCAGGGGATCCTCATGGAGCGCGAACGCATCAGCGCCGACCAGGCCTTCGCCGTCCTGCGGCGAGCTTCCCAGCACCTCAACGTCAAGCTCCGTGAGGTAGCCCAAGCCCTGGTCGACACCGGACAGCGACCCGACATAGGTGCGGTGCGAACCGCACGTCCTCCAGAACGGGAAGGGGCCCGGCCTGAGACTGAGTAGACAGGACAAAGGTCCCGTCGAGCTGGGACAACCGGCGGTACCCGCGTGCACCGGGACCTGACATCCTCAGCCACATGGACGCTGCCGACCCGGTTCGGGTCTTCCTCCTGGACGATCACGAGATCGTGCGCCAGGGACTGAAGGCACTGCTGGACGTCGAGTGCGGCATCACTGTCGTGGGCGAGGCCGCCACCGCACAGGAGGCGCTGGCGCGTGTCCCCGCGCTCCGGCCCGACGTCGCCGTTCTGGACGTGCGCCTGCCGGACGGTGACGGCATCTCGGTGTGCAGGGACCTCCGGTCTGCCCTGCCGGACCTGGCCTGCCTCATCCTGACCTCGTTCGGTGACGACGAGGCGCTGTTCAGCGCCATCATGGCCGGCGCGGCCGGTTACGTGCTCAAGCAGATCAGGGGCAGCGACCTCGTCGGCGCGATCCGCACAGTCGCGGCCGGAGGGTCCCTGCTCGACCCGCAAGCAACGACCCGCCTTCTCACCCGGATGCGCACCGAGCAGACACGCAGGGACCCGCTCGACGTCCTGACGGATCAGGAGCGCCGCATCCTCGATCTGATCGGCGAAGGCCTCACCAACCGGGAGATCGGCGCGCGGATGTTCCTTGCCGAGAAGACCGTGAAGAACTACGTGTCGTCGGTGCTGAGCAAGCTCGGACTGGTACGTCGGACCCAGGCCGCGGTCCTCGTGACCGAGATGCGCGCGGGCTTCCACCCTCGTGACGCTCGCACCTGAGAAGGTCACCGTGTGAGCGGAGCCCTCCAGAGCAGGTCGGTCCCGCCCGTCGCTCCAGGTTGGGCTGCGAACCGGCCACCGGCCAGGGCAGCCCGTTCCGCCAGGTTCCGCAGCCCGCTGCGCCTGCCGCCCAGGGGCACCCCCACGCCGTCGTCCACCACTCGCACGACCACGTCGTCGGACGCCTCGACGAGCACGCTCACCGCAGTGGCCTTCGCGTGACGCGCGGCGTTGGACAGGGCCTCGCGCAGCACGCACACCACGTCGTCGACAAGGTGCTCCGGGACGGTGGTGTCGAGCAGTCCGGACAGGCGGAGTGACGGCGCGAAACCGAGCAGCTCCTCGCCGGCATCGACGACCTCAAGCACCCGCGCTCGCAGACTCGGGCTGTCCAGATGAGGCTCGTGCTGCAGGGCGTAGATGGATGATCGGATCTCCCGGATGGTCTGGTCCAGGTCGTCGACCGCCTGACGGACCCGTCCCTGCGGGACCGGGTCCGCAATCTGGCGCACCGCACCCTCCAGCTGCATTCCCGTGGCGAACAGGCGCTGGATGACGAGGTCGTGCAGGTCTCTCGCGATCCGGTCGCGGTCGTCGTAGACCGACAGCCGTTCGGTGTCCCGGCGTCGCTGGGCCAGCTCGAGCGCCACGGTCGCCTGGGCTGCGAACGACGTCAGCTCGGCCACCTCCTCGGCGGTGAAGGGCAGGCCGGGACTGGCGCGGGCGGCCACGCACACGCCGGCGCCGAGGGGAACAGCGACGGCCGCCCCCAGTTCGATGCCCGGCCACACGTGGGAGAGCTGACGTGGTTCGAAGACGCGCGGTTCGCCGCTGTCGAGTACTGCTCCCAGGGGTCCGTCCGCTGTGAGCGTCCCGGCGGGACTGGACTTCGCCGGCCCCCAGGACACCTCGATGAGAAGACGACTGCCGTAGTGCAGCGCGATCAGGCCGAGGTCCGCTGCCAAGAGGGCTCCGGCACGTTCGGCCGCGAGCTCGAGGACCGTCTCGGGCTCCGCCCCGGACAGCAGGCTCGTGGTGATCTCCGTCGTGGCCGCGGCGGCACGCTCGCGCCGCTGACTCCCCTCGTACAGTCGGGCGTTCTCGACCGTGATGCCCACCGCGGCGGCCAGCCCCAGAACGAGGGCCTCGTCGCCGTCGTCGAACTCGCCGGACCTCTTGTCAGTCAGGTAAAGGTTGCCGAATACCTGGCCTCGGACCCGGATCGGAACCCCGAGGAACGTCGTCATCGGTGGATGGTTGGCAGGAAACCCGTACGACGAGGGGTGGGCCCTCAGGTCGGGGAGCCGCAGCGGCTGGGGATGGCGGATCAGCTCGCCGAGCAGGCCGAGCCCGTGGGGCAGCGGGCCGATGCGTTCCGTCTGCTCCTCGTCCAGGCCCACCGTGACGAACTGGGCCAGGCTGCCGTCGGTGGCGATGACACCCAACGCCGCATAGCGCGCGTCGACGAGCAGCGCAGCCGCCTCAGCGATGCGGCGGAGCACCACCTGCAGGTCGAGCTCGCCGCTGATGGTCGTGACGGCCTCGAGCAGGGCCTTCATGCGATCACGTTGTACGACTGCCTGCTGTTCCACGCTGGCGCCCACGGCGCCCCCTTTCGCCTGGCAACCGTAGCCCCCATTGAGACCCGGCCGCGGTGATGCGCACGCACGGGTCCTTTGCAGGGGAAGCTCGGGACCTTCGGACCTGTCCCTGCTCACGCGTGGTGCAGACCATCGATGAAGGGGACAACGAACCGAAGGACCCGTCATGCTGACCGACGCACAGGTACGAAAAGGGATCGCGGCAGCGATCAAGGCTCCGTCGTTGCACAACACGCAGCCATGGCTGTTCACCCCGACCGGCGACAGCGTGCTGGTCCGAGCGGATGTCTCCCGTTGGCTGCGTCACGAGGACCCCCTCGGCCGCGAGCTGATGTTGAGCTGCGGAGGGGCGGTCCGCCACCTTGTCCTGGGGCTTCGTGTCCAGGGTCTCGAGGTGCGTTGCGACCTGCTCCCCCACCCGACGTCCGACCCTGAGCAGGTGGCAGTGGTCACCGTGGTGGGACGCCGGCCACCCACCCGCCGCGACCTGCAACTGCATGCCGCGGCGTGGGAGCGGCACACCGACAGGTCAGCATTCGAAAACCGCCCGGTCCCGTCCGACGTGCTGGACCAGCTGCGGGGCATGGCTGAGACCGACGGGGCCTTCCTGGACGTCCTCAGCGCGGACGACGTCCTCGAGCTGGCCGTCCTGACCGAGCGAGCCGAGGCCCTGCTCCAGTGTGAGCCGGTCCTGCGGACCGAACAGGCCCGCTGGGTGTCCACGGGCGATCAACCGCCGGAAGGCCTTCCAGGCCACGCGCTGCCCGAGCACGGCGCCCACCGCGGCTCCCCCGTCCGGCTCCGGGACTTCCTGGCTGCCCCCACGGGACCCGCAGCCGATCCGGACCGCGACCCTCCGGTCGTCGAGCACCCGGTGCTCGTCGTGCTCGGGACGCGTGACGACGACCGCAGCGCCTGGCTGACCGCAGGCTGGGCGGTCAGCGGCGTGCTGCTCACGCTCACCAGCCTCGGTCTCGTCGCCTCACCCCTCACCCAGGCACTGGAGGTGGCCGGCCTACGCAGCCGGATGCGCACCAGCTTGCGGCTCCAGGGCAGCCCGCAGATGGTGCTGCGGCTCGGCTACCCCCGAGGCCCGGGCTCGCCCCAGGCTGGACGACGAGCGCTCGACGACGTGCTGTGCCGAAGCTGACTCCCGGCGTGCGCTGCTGACTCTCGGCGCTCCACCTGGCGGGCGGGCGAGAACCTTGTCACCGGCATGCTTCCCCTGCCGTTTTCGGCGCGTTGACCCACCAACGACCCCTTCGCCCCGTACTCTCGCCGGGCGAAGGGAGCTTCCCCATGCCCAACCGACGCGCAGCACGGTCCTTTGCGGTCGTGTCTGCCGCCGTTCTCCTCATGTCTCCATGCCTCGCTGCCACGGCGGACCCGGGGCACCCGACACCGGCTGAGCTCCGTGCGGCGCAGACCAAGGTTGCCGCAGCGAAGCAGCACGTCGCCACCCTGCAGGCCAGGGCCGAGCGGGCCGCAGAGGCCTACAACGGACTCCTCGCCAGAGCCCAGCAGGCGGCCAGAGCCGCCCAGGCTGCGCAGGTCGCGGCAGCCAGGGCCCAGGTCGCCTACAACCAGGCGCAGGGCGTGGCGGTGGGCGCGCAAGCTGCGGCAGATCAAGCCAACGCGAGCGCGCAGCGTGCCCTGGCCGCTCAGCAGCGCGCCCAGGACGTCGCCGACGCCGCCCAACTCGCGATGAACCGGATGGCCGCCGGAGCGTTCCAGACGGGCGGGCAGCTCGGGATGGCAGCACAGCTCTTCGTCGCCAGCGACCCGCTCGAGCTGGCGAATGGCCGCAACCTGATGAACCAGGTAGGCGCCTACCAGCAGAAGATCATCATCTCCCTGCACGTGGCCCGTAACCTGGCGTTGCGGGCCACGGAACAGGCCACCGCCCAGCAGGCCACGGCACAGGCCGCCGTCCAACGCGCCACTGCGGCGTTGGCTGCCACCGCGACCGCCAAGGCCACGGCCGACTCCGCGACCGCCGCCGCGACCGCCGCCGCGCGTACCACTCGTGCGCGCCTCCACGAGGCCGGCGTCGCCAAGGCCGCGGCGATGGTCCTGGTCAACCAGGCCGAGGCCGTCCTCGGCTCTGCCGTGAGGTCTGCAACCAGCCTCCAACAGGCGGCGGCCGCGGCCCGCTCCGCGGCCGGCCACGTCACCAGCGGGCAGGCGCCCAGCGACGCCGCCGCCACCGCAATCCGTTGGGCGTTCCAGGAGATCGGCATCCCCTACTCCTGGGGTGGCGGCGACGAGAACGGCCCTACCCGCGGTTTCGCCCAGGGCGCCAACACCGTCGGCTTCGACTGCTCAGGCCTGACCCTGTTCATCTACGGCAAGGCCGGCATCCACCTGCTCCACTACACCGGAGACCAGTGGAACGTGGGCAGGCGCATCAGCTCGCGCGCCGACCTGCAGCCCGGCGACCTGATGTTCTTCGCCGACGACACGTCCAACGCCGCGACGATCCATCACGTGTCGATCTACATCGGCAACGACAAGATGATCGAGGCGCCGCAGACCGGCGACGTCGTCAAGGTCTCCTCCGCCGTGCGCAGCGACTTCATCGGCGGCACCCGACCCTGGCAGAGCTGACCGCGGCAAGCCCCTCGTACGACGGCGGGCTCAGGCGTAGGTCTTGATGCCGTCCACGACGGACGCCGTCAGACGGCCTTGCGACGCGAGCAGATCGAGGTGCGCGCCGGTTTCGAACACGGCCAGCATCGCGTTGAAGGTGTCGAGGTCGGCGAGCTTGTGCTCGCGACGGGTCCAGCGCAGGACGCCTGCCACCTCGAAGGCGTTTGCGGCCATGCGTCGGACGGCGGCTTCGATCTCATCGAGCCGACGGCCGTGGTGATCGAGCAGCTCGTCCACACGGGCGTGCACCGACGGCGTGACCGGGCCGTGTGCGGGGAGCAGGACGGCGTCCGGCCGCGAACGGACCAGGGCGAGCGAGCGAAGGAACGCGCCCAGCGGGTCTGCCGTCATGACCGGCTCGAAGCCGATGGACGGCGTGATGGTCGGGAGCACGTGGTCACCCGCGAACAGCAGCTTGGCCTCGAGATCGTGGAAGACCAGGTGACCAGCCGTGTGGCCGGGGGTCTCGACGGCCTCGAGGGTGCGTCCGGCCAGCTCCACGGGGCCCTCGCTGAGCCACTCGTCCGGCGACTCCCACTGCGCGTGCTCCACGTTGTGCCCGCTGACGAACGCCTCGATCCGGTCCGCGATCGCCCCAGCGCCGATCTCACGAAGCTGGTTCACCTGGCCCATCAGCGGGCTGCGGGCCGGGTCCTGGAGCAGGTCAAGGGTCGGCTTCTCCCCCACGCCCAGCCCGACGCGCGAGCCGACGTCCCGGCGAACGTCAACGGCCTGCGTGTAGTGGTCGCGGTGCACGTGCGTGACCAGGAAGCGCGACACGTCGGCCAGCGTGAAACCCAGGGACCCCAGGGCTTCCACGAAGAGCTTCTTGGACTCGGGGATCGCCCAGCCGGCATCGATGCAGACGAGGCCGGCGTCCGTGACGATCACGTAGACGTTGACCGCGCGCAGGCCGTCGTTGGGCAGTGGAAGTGGGACCCGGTAGACGCCGGGAGCCTCCTCGAAGGCGCCAGGGTCGACCCACGGGAGGCTGGAAGTGGAGGTCACCCGCAAACTCTAGGCGGCTAGCCCCGGAGCAGCTTGAACGCGTGGCCCCAGGAGCCGACGCGCAGACCGTGGGCGACCCAGGCCATGCACATCGCTTCGAGGTGGCGGCTGGACTCGATGCCGCCGAGGTCTGCGGTGTCCCAGCCGGTGTCCTCCAGCAGCGCGACGACGGTGGCCTTCGCCGCGTCGTCGTCACCAGCCAGGAACATCGTGGGAGGACCGCCCACGAGGTCGGGGTCGACCATGAGCGGGTTACCGACCGTGTTGTAGGCCTTGACGACTCGGGCTCCCGGCGCCGCGCGCTGAACCCTTTCACCGAGGGAGTCGTCGAAGCCGACGAACAGCTCGGGACGGCCCGTGCTGTGGTCCAGCGGGTTCGTCGCGTCGATCAGGACCTTGCCCTCGAGCTCGAGGGCAAGCCCCCGCACCAGCTCCTCCGACACCTCACCCCGCACGGCCAGCACCACCAGCTCCGCCCACGCGGCCACGTCCGCGTAGTGGCCGGCGTCAAAGCCCTCGGCGACCCCGGTGCGGTTGCCGATCCGCACCTCATGCCCGTGCCTGGTGTAGCCCTTGGCCAGCGCGGTGCCGACGGGGCCGCTTCCCAGAACCGCGATCCGCATCAGCGCTTGTCCTTACCTGCCTCGGCGAGCTGCTCGGTGAGATCGGCAGCGCCCCCGGCACGCTGCAGTCGGGCCGCGAGCCCAGGTGCCAACCCACCGACCCGCGCACCCACGCGGTCGATCGGCGGCGCGACGACGACCTCGCCCTTGTCCCGGTGCACCGCGTGAAGGGTCGCCCGCGCCACCTGCTGCGGGGTCCGGGTGCCGAACCCCGGTGGCGGCGTGCCCCCGGCGTCGGCGAACATCCCGGCGTCCCTCACGAACCCCGGCAGGACGACGCTGACCCCCACGCCCGTGCCGTGCAGGTCCTGCCGCAGCGCCAGCGCGAAACCGCGGAGCCCGAACTTGGTGGCGTTGTAGAGGGAGCTGCCCCTGGACGCGGCCAACCCGGCCAGTGACGACACGAACACCAGCGAGCCCGACCCGCGCGCGACCATCCCCGGCGCAAGCGCATGCGCCAACGCGATGGGGGCCCGGAGGTTGACCTCGAGCGCCCGGTCGACCTGCTCGGCCGTGAAGTCGGCCAGCAGGCCGGCCGCGGGCAGAGCCGCGTTGGCGACGAGAATGTCGACGGGTCCCGCCTCCTCCAGCAGCCGGGCGACGTCTGCGCGGTCGGCGAGGTCGGCGATGACCGTCGTACCTCCTGTCGTGGCGGCGAGCTCCTTGAGCTCGACCTCCCGGCGACCCGACAGCACCAACGAGGCCCCTGCCTCAGCGAAGACCCGCGCCAGAGCGTTGCCGATCCCGCCGCTCGCCCCTGTCAGGAGGACCCTGCTCCCTGAGACCTGCACCCGCATCTCCCGTCGTCGAAGGAGGCAAGTCTCGACGCTGCTGGGTCGGGGCGCCACCGTCTCGCGCAGGAAGGCGTACCTGTCTGCGCTCAGGCGACGCGGGCGGCGACCGGCTGAAGCTGGGCCTGGCCGTCACCCCAGGGAGTCAGGGTGGCTTCGTACTCGGCGTCGTCGGCCTCGGTGGGCGGGACGTACTCGACGCGGCCGCAGAGCGCGCAGGTGTAGGCGAGCGGGCGATCCTCAGGGCCGGCTCCGGCAAGCCAGGCGCGCAGCCCATGTGGGCCCTGCTCCATGAGAACGAGGGGCCGCTGGTCGTCACAGCCGGCGCAGTAACCGTCGTACCGGGCAAGTTGGCAGTACACGGGGCAGCGCCCTTTCAGGGGGTTCCCGTCATCGTGACCCGGCTGTCAGGTTGCGTAAATGGCCACAAAGGGTCAGACCGGGACTAGTCCGGCCTTCGCCGCGGCAAGCACCCGTTCGCTGTCTCTCGGGGTCGCGACGGTGATCCGCAAGCCCTCGCCCGTGAAGCAGCGCACCAGCACGCCGTGGTCCTCGAAGACCTGCGCGACGCGGTCACTGTCAGCTCCGGCCGGCAGCCAGACGAAGTTGCCCTGCGCCGCGGGTACATCCCACCCGATCTCGATCAGCTTGCGCCGTAAGGGTTCTCTTTGCGCGACGATCTCCGCAACCCGGGCGAGGAGCTGGTCCTCGACCGTGAGCGACGCGAGCGCAGCAGCCTGCGCCGCGACCGAGACGGCGAACGGCAGGTGCACCTGGCGCAGCGCGGTCGCCACCTCCGGCGTCCCGGCGATCGCGTAGCCGACCCTCAGCCCGGCGAGGCCGTAGGCCTTGGAAAACGTCCGCATGACAAGCAAGTTCGGGTACGACGACAGCAGTCGGGTGCCGTCGACCGCCAACGGGTCGTCCACGAACTCGGCGTAGGCCTCGTCGAGGACCACCAGGACCCGGTCGGGGACGCCTTCCAGGAAGTCCTTCACAGCGTCCGCGGCGAGCGCCGGGCCGGTGGGGTTGTTGGGGCTGCACAGCAGGACCAGCCGGGTCTGGTCGGTCACTGCCGCCGCCATGGCCGGCAGGTCGAGGTGACCGTGGGTGAGCGGCACCTGGACCGGCACCGCCCCGGCGATGGCCGTCATCGTCGGGTAGGCCTCGAAGGACCGCCAGCCGTACACCACCTCGTCGCCGGCATCGCAGGAGATCTCCACGACCTCCTGCACGAGCTGCACGGAGCCGCAGCCCACCGCGATCCGCCCGACGTCCACGCCGTGCTTGGCGGCGAGCGCCTCGGTCAGGACGGTCGCAGCAGGGTCGGGGTAGCGGTTGCTGCCGGCAAGCGCGTCGCTGATCGCAGTGACCACGCTCGGCAACAGCGGGTACGGCGTCTCGTTGCTCGCCAGCCTGGACAGGTCCTGACCAGCGTCAGGTCGTCGACCCGGCCTGTACGTACCCATCCGGTCCAGGGCTGGACGCAGGCGTGGGGGGGTCACGCCTGCGACGCTACTCGTGGAGCGCGCCCTCATGGGAGGCATGAGTGACCTGCTCCAGCTGGAACGTCGAGTGCTCGAGGTCGAAGTGGCCGGCCAGGCAGGCGCCGAGCAGGTCGAGCACCTGCGGGGCCTCCCCGGCTTCCCAACAGGCATCCTCGACGACGACATGCGCGCTGAGCACGCGGGTGCCGCTGGTGATGGTCCAGGCATGCAGG
Organism: Frankiales bacterium; assembly: GCA_025966135.1. Lineage (GTDB taxonomy): Bacteria > Actinomycetota > Actinomycetes > Mycobacteriales > SCTD01 > RYN-111. Next base: position 105,265 of record JAOPVP010000076.1, on the reverse strand, counting down.
TCGTGGCAGGACACCACGCCGGGGACCCGCTCGATGTGCTCCCGCACCTCGGCCAGATCGATGCCTCTCGGCGTGGCCTCCAGCAGGACGTCCACCGCCTCGCGCAGCAGCCGGACCGTCCTGGGCAGGATGAGCAGACCGACCAGCAGCGACGCGACCGGGTCGGCGCGCTGCTCCCCGGTCAGGGCGATGACGCCGGCCGCGAGGAGTACACCCGCCGCACCCAGGGCGTCAGAGAGGACCTCGAGGTAGGCACCGCGGACGTTGAGGCTGTGCTCGGACCCCTTGGCGAGCAGCAGGAGGGCCAGCCCGTTGCCGAGCAGCGCGATGACGCCGAAAGCCGCCATCACACCGGGGTCGCTGTGCTGGGGATGGGCCAGCCTGACCAGCGAGAACCCGATGACCCCCAGACCCACCCCGAACAGGAGCACCCCGTTGACGACCGCGGCGAGGATCTCGGCTCGATGAAAGCCGAACGTCCTGGCGGGGGTGGGTGGCCGGGCGGCGAACGCGACAGCGATCAGGGCAAGGGCCACCCCGGCCGCGTCGGACAGCAGGTGCCCCGCGTCGGCCAGCAGCGCGAGCGAGCCGGCCCACAACCCGCCGAGGATCTCGGCAGTGAGGACGGTGAGCAAGATGACCAGGACCAGGCGCAGCCGATCGGCCGACGCGTGCGTCGCCGTACCGTGGCTGTGGTCGTGGCCCATGGGCTCATCGTTGCAGGCGTCAGCCCACCCACACGGTCTTGGCGTTGCAGAACTCCCGGATACCGAGGTCCGCGAGCTCGCGGCCGTAGCCGGAGGTCTTGATGCCGCCGAAGGGCAGCTCCGGGTACGACGTCGTCATCCCGTTGACAAACGCCATGCCGGCCTCAACCTCGTTGACGAACTGTTCCGCCTCAGCGGCGTCATTGGTCCAGATGTTGGAGCCCAGGCCGAACTCGGAGTCGTTGGCAAGCTGCAGCGCCTCGTCGAGGGAGGACACCTTGTGCAGCTGGGCCACGGGTCCGAAGACCTCCTCGGCGTACATCCGCATGTCCTGGGTGATGCCCTCCAGCAGCGTCGGGGGGTAGAACCAGCCGGGCCCGTCGGGACGCTTCCCGCCGACGAGCACGTGGGCGCCCTTGGCGATGGCGTCCTGCACCAGTTCCTCGACGTCCTCGCGACCCTGCTCGGTGGCGAGCGGCCCGATCGTCGTGGCGGCGTCCCGCGGGTCGCCGAGGACCTGCTCCTCGAAGGCTGCGCTGAACAGCAGGGAGAACTCCTCGTAGACGTCGGCGTGGACGATGAACCGCTTGGCCGCGATGCAGGACTGGCCGTTGTTCTGGCAGCGCGCCGTCGTGGCGACCTCGGCGGCCTTGGCGAGGTCCGCGGACGGCATGACGACGAACGGGTCGGACCCACCGAGCTCCAGCACCGTGGGCTTGAGCTCGTCACCCGCCGTCGCCGCGACCGCCTTGCCGGCAGGCGTCGACCCGGTCAGCGTGGCGGCTACGACGCGACGGTCACGGAGCACCTTCTCCACCTTGTTGCTGCCGATCAGGAGCGTCTGGAACACGTCCGCCGGGAACCCGGCGCGCCGGAACAGCTCCTCCATGTACAGCGCGGACTGCGGCACGTTGGACGCGTGCTTGAGCAGCCCGACGTTGCCTGCCATCAGGGCCGGAGCGGCAAAGCGCATCGCCTGCCACAGCGGGTAGTTCCACGGCATGACGGCGAGCACCACACCCAGTGGCTGGTAGCGCGTGAATGCCCGGGATGCCTTCACGTCGGGGGCGTCAGCCGGCACGTCCGCGAGCATCGCCGGGGCGTGCTCGGCGTAGTACCTCAGGCCGGTCGCGCACTTGGCGACCTCGGCGCGCGCGGCCTTGAGGGTCTTGCCCATCTCCGTGGTCAGCAGCTCGGCAAGCTGCTCGGCGTCGTCTTCCAGGAGGTCGGCGGCTCGGCGGGTCCACGCCGCCCGCTCCTCGTACGAGGTCTTGCGGTAGCTGGCAAACGCCGCTGCCGCGCGCGCGAGCCGGTCCTCGAGCTCGGCGTCAGTGAGAGCTTCGAACGTCTTGAGCGTCTGTCCGGTGGTGGGGTCGACGGTTGCGATCGCCATGGCTGGGGCCTCCTCTGGGTTCTGGTGCACAGCCTGCCACCTGTGTCCTCCCCTACAGTCCACTGGTGCCTCGTCCCCGCAACACGGCTCTCCTTACCGCCCTCGCCAGCGGCCTCCTGATCGCCCGCGAGGCGCGGCGTACCGCCGCGATCGCGGACCCGGCCCGCCGCGCCCAGGCCGTCCGGCGCAAGGTGGCCGTCGCCACCTGGACCGCGCCGCGCGAGGGGCGTCTGCTGACGCGGCTTGTCGTCGACGCGGCCCCGGTGCAGGGCTACGTCGAGCAGCGGCGTGCTGCGGGCGCCAAGGGGCTCACGATCATGCACGTGGTCGGAGCCGCGGCGGCGCGGGCGTTACGGGCCGTGCCGGAGGCCAACACCCGGGTCCGGGCCGGCCGGGTCGTGCCGTTCGACGACATCAGCGTCGGCTTCGCCGTCGACATCGGCCAGGGCACCGACCTCGCGCCGTACAAGGTGGCAGGAGCGGACTCGCTCACCCCCGCCGAGATCGCCACCGAGGTCTGGAAGGGCGTCAAGGCCCTGCGGGAGGGCACCGACAAGGGCTTCAACACCTCGACGTGGCTGGCCGGCTGGATGCCCGTCCCGTTCATGCGCCCGATGATGCTCGCTACGTCCTCGCTGCTCGGCGGCTGGGGCGTGCCACTGCTCGGGCAGCAGGGCAACCCACTGGGGTCGGCGTTCATCTCCAACGTGGCGCCGCTCGGGGTTGAGGAGGTGTTCCTCGCGCCGCTTCCCTTTGCCAGGACCCCGATCTACATCTCGCTCGGGGTCGTGACGGAGCGGGCGGTCGTGAGGGACGGGGCGGTCACCGCCGTACCGCAGTTCACGCTCTGCCTGACCGGGGACCACCGGCTGGTCGACGGGGTGCAGTGCGCCGTCTACTTCGAGGCCCTCCAGCGCTACCTCGCCGACCCCGCGCAACTCGGCTGACTCCTTGCGTCCGCTCCTGTGCACACGCCGACCGCGCGAGGGAGCAGACGCAAGGGAGGGGCTTCAGCGCCTGCGGGGTGTTCTGGGTCCGTAGAGCTCGACCGCGCGGTCGTCCTCGGTGAGGCCACCCCAGACGCCATAGGGCTCGCGCATCCTCAGAGCGTGCTGGGCGCACTCCCGGCGCACCGGGCACGAGAGGCACAGCCCGCGGGCCGCCTGGTCGCGCTCGCTGCGGGACGGCTCGCGCTCCCCCGGCGGGTGGAAGAACAGGTCGTCGTGGCCGCGACAGCGCGCGGACTCTTGCCAGTCCCAGCGCCAGGCCTGGGCACCGGGCGGGATGGCAGTACCGAGAACGTCGGGCACGGCTCCCCCTTCCTTTCGACGCCGACCATCAGGTACGACGAGACGTAGAACTTCTACCAAGCGTAGTATGCGTCGGGTGACACGTCTGGGTGCCCTTGAACGGGCTGTGATGGAGACCCTGTGGAACGCTCCCGCGCCGCTTACCGGCCGCCAGGTGGCCGACGCGCTGGACTCTCATGATCTCGCGTACACGACCGTCCTGACGGTGTTGTCGCGGTTGAAGAAGAAGGGCCTGCTGTCGCGCGACGCGACCGCCCGGGCGCACACCTATGCCGCTGTCGCCAGCCGCGAGGATCACGTCGCAGTCCTCATGCAGCAGGCGCTCGGCCACGCCGACGACCGACAGGCAGCCCTGCAGCACTTCGCCCGCTCGGTCACCCCTGCCGAGGCCGACGCCCTCCGCCGGGCTCTCGACGGCATCACCTAACCGTGCTCGCGGCGGCCGGCGTCCTCGTCGCCTGCCTTCTGCTGGTCTCGCTCGTGCTGCCGCCCGCCGTCGCCGGCGCTGCCTGGCCTGCCCGCGCGCCGGTCCTCGGTCTGCTGCTGTGGCAGGCGGCGGGCCTCGCCGGCGGCCTGCTGACGCTGCTGCTGCTGGCAACGATCGCGCTGGCCCCGCTCGGGGACACCCACGTCCAGGGACTGCGCCACCTCGACAGGGCCGGGGTCGTCACCTGGGTCGCCGGCGCAGTGGGCCTGCTGCTCCTGCTGCGGCTGCTGGGAGTGCTCCTGGTCTCGACCTGGCGGACGCTGCGAGCGCGGCGCTCCAACCGACTGCTCGTCGACCTCGTCTCCGAGCGCAACCTGCTGCTCAGGGGCGCCTCGGTCCTCGACCACGCGCTCCCGGTCGCCTACTGCCTGCCAGGGCTCCGACCGCGGCTGGTGCTCTCCCGCGGGGCCCTCAGCCTGCTGTCGTACGACGAGCTCCGGGCTGTCCTGGCCCATGAGGAGGCCCACCTCCGGCATCGCCACGACCTGGTTGTCCTGCCGTTCGTGGCTCTCGGTGCCACGTTCCCGGCCCTGCCCGCCGTCCGCACCGCCGGCGCTGAGGTGTCGCTGCTCATCGAGCTGCTCGCTGATGACCGGGCTGCCCGCCACCACGAGCGCACCCACCTCGCCCGGGCGCTCTGGAAGATCGGAACGGCCGAGGCTCCCAGCGGCGCCCTCGGGGCCGGTGGTGAGGACGTCCTCCTGAGGGCCCGGCGGCTGCTCGACCCCCCCGCTCCGCTGTCGCTGGGACCGGCCTCGGCACTCGTGGCACTCGCGGTGGTCGTCGCCGCGAGCCCACTCCTCGGCATCGCCGTCCCGCTGCTGGTGTGAAGGCCACGCCTGCCGGGGAGCATGTTGATCATGACCACCGCCCGTCAGCTGCAAGCCCTTCTCGACGGACCACACGCCGCGCTGCGGGCGGAGACTCGCGCCCGGCTCTCGCAGCTCGGTCTCGAGAAGGGTGACGGGCTCGCCCGCGACGACTACCGCGATCTCGTCCTCGAGTGGGCGCGCGAGATCGGCAGGGCTGGTGACGGTGCCCGCTCCTTCCCCGTTGCGTACGGCGGCCAGGACGACCCCGGTGGCCGGATCGCCACGTTCCAGACCCTCGGCCACGGCGACCTGTCCCTGCTCGTGAAGATGGGTGTGCAGTTCGGCCTGTTCGGCGGCGCGGTCCATCGGCTCGGCACCGACAAGCACCACGCGGCCTACCTACGGGACGTCGGCACCCTCGATCTTCCCGGCTGCTTCGCCATGAGCGAGTCCGGCCACGGCTCCGATGTGCGTTCCATCCGCACCCAGGCCCGGTACGACGCTGAGGCCGGCGAGTTCGTCCTGCACACCCCGGACGAGACCGCCCGCAAGGACTGGATCGGCAACGCCGCGCGGCACGCCCGGCTCGCGGCGGTCTTCGCCCAGCTCGACGTGGCCGGCGAGGCCCAGGGCGTGCACGCCTTCCTGGTACCGATCCGTCACCTCGACGGGTCCGTGGTCGAGGGCGTCGAGATCGAGGACTGCGGCGAGAAGATGGGACTACAAGGTGTCGACAACGGACGGCTGCGGTTCAACGCCGTGCGGATCCCCCGCGACAACCTGCTCGACCGCTTCGGAACGGTCTCCCCGGACGGGATCTACTCCTCCCCCGTCAGCTCGCCGGGCGCACGCTTCTTCACCATGATCGGGGCCCTCGTGGAGGGCCGGATCTGCATCGGTGGCGCCGGGCTCGCGGTGGCCCGCAACGCCCTGACGATCGCGGTCCGTTGGGGTGAGCGACGACGCCAGTTCGGTACCGGGCTGGACATGGATACGCCGCTGATGGACTACCTGACGCACCAACGACGCCTGCTCCCTGCGGTCTGCCAGTCCTACGCGCTGCAGGCCGCCCACGACCACCTCACCCAGTCCTACGTGGACGTGCTGCGCACCGGGGAAGGGCAACGTGAGGTCGAGGCGCTGGCTGCCGGTCTGAAGGCGGTCGCGACCTGGCACATGGTCGACGCGGTGCAGCAGTCACGGGAGTGCTGCGGCGCCAAGGGCTACCTCACCGAGAACCGCTTCGCGTCGCTACGAGCCGACTCCGATGTGTTCGTCACCTTCGAAGGCGACAACACCGTGCTCATGCAGCTGGTCGCCAAAACGCTGCTATCGGACTACGCCGCCCAGTTCGAGGACCTCGACGCGGTCGGGATGGTGCGCCACCTGACCACGCGCCAGGCCGGCCGGGTGTTGGAGGACCTCGGTCGCAGCTTCAAGCGCGCCGACCTGCACGACCCTCAATGGCAAACGACCGCCCTGGAGTTCCGCGAGGACCGTCTCGTCGATGCACTGGCCCGCCGGTTGCGCACCCTGGTGAAGGCGGGCACCGACCCGCTCCGCGCGCTGTCGCAGTGCCAGGACCACGCGTTGGCGGCCGCCCGGGCCCACGTCGAGCGGCACGTGCACCAGCTGTTCCGTGCCAAGGCCACCACGCCCTTGCTGGAGCAGGTCCGCAACCTCGCGGTGTTGTCGACGATCGAGAGCGACCGTGCCTGGTGGCTCGAGCACGGCTTCCTGTCCGCGGACGCATCAAGGGATCTGCAGAAGCAGGTCAACGTACTGTGCGCCGACCTCCGGCCCCATGCCCTCATCCTGGTCGCCGGCTTCGGTATCCCGGACGCCCTCCTGCGGGCCCCGATCGCCGTGGACCCGCAGACTGGCGGCGCCGGCTCGGACTAACGCGAGGTGTCAGCGGCCTTCACACACTCGACGAAGCCGTAGTTCTTCATCCACCTCAGGTTGGCCTTGGACCCGAGCGGTGCGTTGCTCAGCAGCTTGACGAGCGCGACCTGGTCGTTCTTCTTCGCCGCGGCCGCGACCCGGCCGGAGTACGTGCGGGCCTCGCGCACCTGCGTCCTGAGCGGGTTGAGGACCTTTGACTCCAGCTCGGCCTTGTCGGTCGTCGGCGGCTGGACGGCGGCAAGAGCCGTGACTGCGGAGTCGGCGAGAGTGACGACCTGGGCGACGTAGGACGCGAGCGCAGGGATCGCGGTGGGCACCTTGAGCGCGCTGCGGTCGGCGTAGGCCTTGGCGCAGACCGCCTCAGCCTGCTTCAGGTAGTCAGCCTTGGAGACTCCCGCCGAAGCGGCACTGCCGCTGCTGTTGCTCCCTGTGCAGGCAGCGACCAGTGCCAGGGGCAACAAGAATGCGAGGCGTTTCACGCGCCCTGTCTACACCGGGCGCCGACCCACGACCCAGCACCCAACCGCCGCAGCGGCGGCCACGTTGAGGGAGTCGACGTCATGGGCCATCGCGATCCGGACCCGCAGGTCGCTCGTCGCCATCGCCGCTGCTGTCAGACCAGGGCCCTCGGCCCCCAGGAGCAGGGCGGCCTTGTCGGAGTCGCTCAGCACGACCTCCTCGAGCCGGCTGGCGTCCGGCGCCGGCGTCATCGCCAGGAGCCGGAAGCCGGCCTCGCGGACCTGCTCGAGTCCGCTGGGCCAGGCGTCGAGGTAGGCATAGGGGACGGCCAGCACCTCGCCCATCGAGACGCGCATGGCGCGCCGGTACAGCGGGTCGCAGCAGGTCGGGCTGAGAAGCACCGCGTCGAGTCCCAGACCCGCGGCGCTGCGGAACACGGCGCCGAGGTTGGTGGGGCTGTTGACGTTCTCCAGCACGAGCACTCGCTGCGCCGTCGCGAGAACCTCCGCAGCCGTGGGCACGAGCGGCCGGCCGAAGGAGGCCAACGCGCCGCGGTGCACGTGGAAGCCGGTCACCGCGTGCATCACCTCGAGGGACGCGACGTAGGTCGGGCACCCCAGGTCGGTCAGCTCGGGCAGCAGGTCCTCGACCCGGTTGGGAGCAAGCAGCACGGACCTGGGCGGGCAGCCGGCCTGCAGAGCCCGGCGCATGACCAGTTGCCCCTCCGCGATGAAGAACCCCTTCTCCGGCTCGTGCTTGACACGCCGGACGACGTCGGTCAACCCGAAGTAGTCGCCGAGCCGCGGATCTGCTGGGTCGGTGACCTCGATGGTCACGGACGAGCGCGCTGGTACTGCACAGGCCAGCCGATCTCGGCACCCAGCTCGGCTGCAGCGCGCAGCGGCCAGTGCGGGTCACGGAGCAGCTCGCGCGCGAGCAGCACGACATCGGCCTGCTCCGACGCGAGGACCTCCTCGGCCTGCTTGGGCTCGGTGATCAGCCCTACGGCTCCGGTAGCGATGCCGGCCCTGCGGACCGCCTCAGCGAACGGCGCCTGGTAGCCCGGCTCGAGGACGACCCGCTGCTGGTGGTGGAGCCCGCCGGACGTGGTGTCGACCAGGTCCACGCCCCCCGCCGCCAGCAGCGGTGCCAGGCGCACGGACTCCTCGAGGGTCCAACCGCCCTCGGTCCAGTCCGTGGCCGACAGCCTGACGAACACCGGCCCCTCCCAGGTGGCCCGCACCTGCTCGACCACCTCGAGGAGCAGACGGACGCGGTTGTCGAAGGACCCGCCGTACTCGTCGGTCCTTGTGTTGGACAGGGGGCTGAGGAACTGGTGCAGCAAGTAGCCATGCCCGGCGTGGATCTCGACCACGTCGAAGCCGGCTTCCTTGGCGCGCCCGGCGGCGGCCACGAAGTCGGTGATGACCTTGACGATGCCGACCGCGTCGAGCGCCTGCGGCACGGCATAGCCACCGAACGCGATCGCACTCGGGGCGACCGCGGTGCAGCCGCCCTCGTCCGCGGGCACGGTGCCCGTCTTGGGCTCCCAGGGCCGATAGGTGCTGGCCTTGCGGCCGGCGTGCGCCAGCTGGATGCCCGCGACGGCCCCCTGGCTCTTCACGAAGGCCGTGATGCGCGCCCACTGCTCGACGTGCCGCTCGGACCAGATGCCGGTGTCCTGAGGACTGATGCGGCCCTCCGGGCTGATCCCCGTCGCCTCGGTCAGGACGAGACCAGCACCGCCGACGGCGCGGGCACCGAGGTGGACCAGGTGCCAGTCCTCGGGCACCCCCTCCAAGGCGGAGTACTGGCACATCGGGCTCACGAAGACGCGGTTGCGGAACTCGGTGCCGCGCAGGGTCAAGGGTGCAAAGAGCTTGCTCACGTACGTGCCAACTCCTCGGGAGGGACAGTGTGTTCCAGCGGCGCCGTGTTCCAGTGGCGTCGTGTTCCAGTGGCGCCGCTAGAGTTGCAGATGTTCCATCACGCGCCTGAGGAGGCATCCATGGCCAGCGGCCACAACGTCCGACCGACTTCCTGGGTCACCGTGCTGCTCATCGTGGTGGCGAGCATCCTGCTCGGCTTCGCCCTGCCGATGCACTCCCTCCCGCTTGCCATCAGCGGCGGAGTCCTGCTGCTGGCGGGACTCATCGTGGGCGGGGTCTACCACGTCATGGACGACGCGTACTAACCGCCATGTGCCGGTCGATCAAGACGCTCCGGGCGCCGATGGCCGAGACGGTCACGGACGAGGACGTGCGCGCCGCGGCGCTGCAGTACGTCCGGAAGATCGCCGGGATGCGGGCACCGTCGGCCGCCAACACCGACGCCTTCCACGCGGCCGTGGAGTCCGTCGCCGCCTCCACCCAAGAGCTGCTGGACTCCCTCGTCCTGCGCCCGGCCCCGCCCCGCGCATCTCCCCCGACACCTGGGCCGGCCCGCGCGCGCTCCTGACGCCCCGTCCGTGCTCAGCGTTCTCGCGCCCAGCGGCGCATGGTCTCGATGCGGTCCTGGAGCTGCTGGGCGGTCGCCTGTGCCGACGGCGGGCCACCGCAGGCGCTGCGCAGCTCCGCGTGCACGACACCGTGCGCCTTTCCGGTGCGGTGGTGCCAGGCACCGACCATCCCGTTGAGCTCCTTACGCAGACCGGAGAGCACCTCGAAGGCCGTCCGCGGACGCTCCTCGAGCGGGGCCACGACGGGTGTCTTCTTGAGCTGCTTTGCCTGGTGCTGTTGAAGAAGGACCGCTACCTGCTCCGGGGCCAGGAGGCCGGGGAGTCCGAGGAAGTCCTGCTCGCTCTCCGAACCGACGGCCGCACCGGTGCCGTACTCGCCACCGTCGTAGATGACGCGGTCGAGGTGGGCGGAGGCTTGCAGCGCGACGAAGCCCTCCTCGTCCTCACCCTCCTTCTCCGTGCGATTGGCCGCGGCCATCAGCTCGTCGGCGAGGAACTGCTCCTTGGCCGGGCCGTCGAGGGCGTGGTCGCGCTCGAGCTCCATCTCGGCAGCCAGGGCCAGCAGCACCGGGACGGACGGCACGAACACCGATGCGGTCTCCCCTGGCCTGCGGTTCCGGACGAAGCGCCCGACTGCCTGCGCGAAGAACAGCGGGGTCTGGACGCTCGTGCCGTAGACGCCGACGGCCAGGCGCGGGATGTCGACCCCCTCCGAGACCATCCGGACGGCGACCAGCCAACGGTCGTCGGACACCTCGAACGCGGCGATCTTCTTCGAGGCGGTCGGGTCGTCGGACAGCACCACGACGGGCTGCTTGCCCGTGATGCCCTGCAGGAGCTCGGCGTAGAGCTTGGCGCTCTTGTGGTCGCTGGCGATCACCATCCCGCCGGCGTCGGGCATCCCGCGTCGGACCTGAGTCAGTCGGCGGTCGGCCGCCTCCAAGACGGCGGGCATCCAGTCGCCGTGCGGGTCCAGGGCAGTGCGCCACGCATGCGCCGTCTGCTCGACGGTGAGCGGCTCGCCGAGGGTGGCGCTGATCTCCTCACCGGCCCGGGTCCGCCAGGTCGCCGTACCGGAGTAGGCCATGAACAGGACCGGGCGCACGACCCCGTCGCGCAAGGCGTCGGTGTAGCCGTAGGAGTGGTCGCTCGCGGAGCGGGTGATGCCGTCGTTGCCGCGCTCGTAGCGGACGAACGGGATGGGGTTGGTGTCGGACCGGAACGGGGTGCCGGTCAGGCACAGGCGTCGGGTGGCGGGCTCGAAGGCCTCCCTGACGGCGTCACCCCAGGACAGCGCGTCGCCGGCGTGGTGGACCTCGTCCAGGATGACCAGGGTACGGCGGCGCTCGGTCCGGGCCCGGTGCAGCAGCGGGTGCGCCGCGACGCCGGCGTAGGTCACGACGACACCGTGGAAGTCGGCACTGGTCGAGCCCATGGAGTTCTTGAAACCGGGGTCGAGCATGATGCCGACCTTGCCCGCGGCCAGCGCCCACTGGGTCTTCAGGTGCTCGGTGGGGGCCACCACGGTGACGGCCTGGACGGCGCCGCTCGCGAGGAGCTCGGAGGCGATGCGGAGCGCGAAGGTCGTCTTGCCGGCGCCGGGCGTGGCAACGGCCAGGAAGTCGCGCGGGTTGGCCCGGAGGTACTTCACCAGGGCGGCCCGTTGCCAGACCCGGAGAGGGGCAGCGACGGGCGCGTCAGGGGCTTGTTGCGGGGCGGTCAACTCAGCTCTTCCGGTCGTGCTGCCAGGCTTGGCCGCGCAGGCCGGCGGCGACCGTCAGACACTAGGCGAGGGGTCCGTCGGCGACGACGTGGCGCGCCGTCGCTTCCTCTCGAATCACCGATCAGGCATCATGCTGCGATGCCCGCCGTCCTCCTCCGCCGCGAGACCCGGGTCGTCCATGGGCACCGACGGGCGTACGTGCTGGCCGGCCCTCGCCTCGGCACAGCCCCCGTCCTGTGGCTCATCCACGGACTGGGCGACTCCTCCCGCACGTGGGAGGAGGTCGTCCCGCTGCTGGCCCAGCGCTACACCGTGGTTGCTCCGGACCTGCTCGGCCACGGCGCCTCCGACAAACCGCGCGCCGACTACTCGGTGGGTGGTTTCGCCAACGGCATGCGGGACCTGATGGTCGTGCTGGGAGTCGAGCGGGCCACCGTCGTCGGCCACAGCCTCGGTGGCGGGGTCGCCCTGCAGTTCGCCTACCAGTACCCCGAGCGCGTCGAACGCCTCGTCCTGGTGGCATCCGGCGGACTGGGTGCCGAAGTGCATCCACTCCTGCGAGCCGCGGCGCTTCCCGGTGCCTCGACCGCGATCGCTGTGTCGGCTCGCAGGCCGTTGCGTACGTCACTCCTCGGCGTCTCCAGAATGGTCGCCAACCTCGGCTTGTTCGACAGAAGCGACGTCGAGGAAGTCGGCCGGGTATGGGAGGGCCTACAGGATCGTGCGACCCGGGCAGCCTTCTTGCGCACCTTGCGGGCGGTCGTCGACGTCCGCGGCCAGTCCGTGACGAGCCGTGACCGGCTCTACCTCACCGCCGCGACCCCGACCCTGCTGGTGTGGGGCTCCCGCGATCCGGTGCTACCCGTCAGCCATGCGCGGCTGGCGGCGGATGCACTGCCCGGTGCGCGCCTCGAGGTGGTCGCCCGCGCTGGCCACCTGCCCCACCGCAGCTGCCCCGACGGGTTCGCCGGCATTGTGCTCGGGTTTCTCGCCAGCACCACCCCTGCGGCCCACGACCCGTCGGTGTGGCGCCACCTTCTCACCGGTGCGGACGAAGACGCAGCAGCGCTCACAGCCCTCCCCGCGGGCTGATACCGACTTCGGCTTCCCGGGCTAGATCGGGTTAGATCCCTTGCGTTGCAGGGCATGTGCCTCGTAGGCACCACACCGGTGCGGATCGATGCGACGAAGGAGACCCACGTGATCGCGCTTGGTCTTGTACTCCTGATCCTGGGTGCTGTCGTGAGCAGCCTCCATGTCCTGTTTGTCATCGGACTCATCCTGCTGCTGGTCGGACTGGTGGTGAACTTCTTGCCGCTGGGTGGGACCCGTCGCAGAGTGTGGTGACGCGAATCGCTGGCACGAAGGGCGATCCTCTCGATGAGGATCGCCCTTCGTCATGCCGACCCGGGCATACCCGGACGAGGCGGTCCTAGGCCGCACTCCGTCGCACACCGAAGCCCGCACAGGCGAGCAAGCCGACACCGAGCACAGCGAGCCAGGCACTGGCCCCCGTAGCCGCGAGGGCGCCGTCGCCTGCTCGGCTGGGTGTGACGACGTGCGGGTCGTTGTCGGACTGCCCGCAGACAGCCGGGTCGGCACCGGCATCCGCACCGGTGCGCGGCCCGGACGTGGTGGCCTGGGCGCCGTTGCAGTTCCCGTAGCGGTCCCGTGCTCCGCCGGGCGCGACCGCGCCTGCCGTGGCGACCAAGCTGCCCCCGTCGGCTGTCGGGGGCCGTGCCGTCAGGTCGACGTTGACGACCGGATCGGGGTAGCGAACCTGCTTGCCCTGCACCGACAGCGTTGTCGCCGGCGTCACGGTGAAGGGACGCGAGTCGAGCCGGTAGTGGTTGGCTGTGACGACGAAGCGGTAGCTGCCGGCGGGGGCGTCCCGCGGCACCTCCCACTCGGCGGAGTAGACGCCGTTGTCGTCCACGCGCCAGAGGATCTGCAGCCCGAGGTCGTCCGCAGCGGTGCCGTGGCCGACCCGCTCCACCGACACGAAGGCCTGGCCCACCCTCATGTCGAGGCCCTTGACGCCACCCTGCCAGGACAACGTTGCCCGCTGGAAGCGCTGCGTCGTCGTCGGCTGACTGCGCACCGTCGCACGGGTCGCACCGGTGCCGAACGGGGCTGCGGTGGCGGCGACGCCGTTGGTCGGGTCCTCGGAGTCGGGGGCAGCCGCCGCGGTGTCGTTGAAAAGGGCCTGGGTGAGCAGCTGCAGCTGCTGCATCAGCAGGACGCTCGACTCCCTGCCGTACATCGTCGAGCCCCCCTCGTAGTGCTGGGCGTCGTACTCCTGCGGGCTCGTGAAGTACGACAGGTACTCGTTGGCCAGACCGGAGAGCTGGACCGCCTCGATGCCGTGGCCCTGGGCCATCAGCGCGACGGCCCCACGCACCCGGCGCCCCATGTCCACGGTCATCTCACCGGGGATGGTCGCGATGAGCCGCTCGCCGACGCGCGCGACGGTCAGAGGCACCGCCGTCGGCGTGGATCCCTTGCTCATCAGGCCCGTGGGGACGACGACCTTGTGACCCTGTGCCGGATCGAGGGGATCAACGACTGGGCTCGCCACGCCCTCGAAGTGCTGGTGGTCGAGGTCGTAGAGCGGGCCTCGGCCCTCTTCCGAGCCGGTGAACAGCGGGAGTCCCGGCGTTGCGGTCTTGGAGACCGGGCCGTCAGGGGTGCCCTGGCCGCAGAAGCAGAGTCGGGTCCACCTGGTGCTGATCTGCGGGGTGTTCGTCAGGTGCGCACCGGCGGCCTTCCACGCTGCCAGCATCGCCGTGGCCTCGACCCGGCCGACTTCGTCGGCGGCGGCCGGCCCGCTGCGAGTCAGACCTGCGGACTGGTCAGCCTCGTCGGTGTTGCCGTACGCGTTCACTACGTCCTGGCTCTGCGGGACGTGTCCGAGGGCGCGGATCTGCTGCTCGACCACGCGCGTCGCGGAGCCGTGGTGATCGGCGTTGTAGACCCCGAACTGGTACTTGTTCACCGTGCCGTGGTCGGCGAACGTCGACCACATCCCGACCGGCCCGACACCGTCCTTGTCGACCCGCAGCACCTGCACCTCAGGATCGATGGTGTCGACATAGCCCTTGGGGTCGTCGGAGACCTTGCCGGTGCCGGCGGCCTTCACGATCCCGTGGTCCCGCAGGTGCGCCTCCAAGCTGCGATTGGCGGTCAGCCCGACCAGCTGGGTCGTCGACCAGCCGATCCTGCCCGGCCCGAGGTTGTCGTCAGCCCGGGTGATCGCGGCGACCAGCTGACGGACCTCGAAGGCATAGAGCTGCGGGTCGATCGCGCCGGTGACGTTCTGCGCGGTCAGGGTCCCAGTCGTCATGAAGACCGTGTTGTACGTCCCGAAGTTGTAGTAGCCGCTGGGCGCGGCGTGCGTGTGGCTGGCCGACACGATGATGTTGCTCTCGCTGAAACCCCTACTGGCTAGGCGATCGGCGGCAGCCTTGACCACACCGCCGGCGATGCCGTTGAGGTCCTCGGCGACCAGGGCGAGCTTCTGGCTGCCGCGCTTGAGCACGATGGCCCGAGCCTCGATCCGGGTGTGCACTCCCCTCAGCACCGCGTCGCTGCGGACCCAGCCCTGCATGTAGTAGCCGGTCGGCGACGTGATGTCCGCGCGACCCACGCCCACCTGCAGTGGGTCGACGGTCTGCGCCCTCCCTTGCTGCACAGTGAGGACAGTCAGACCGAGCAGGACCACCACGACATATCTCCGCATACGTGAGAAGTTCTCACGTATCGGTCACGAAGTCGATCAGGCGCTCGACGGACTGCAGCAGGGGCACCTCGATGTCGGTGTAGCTGTCGACTGCCGCGAGGACGCGCTTCCAGCCCTCCCAGGTCTGCCCCCAGCCCAGGGCCGCGCAGACGCCCTCCTTCCAGGGCCGCCCACGTGGCACGTCCGGCCAGGCGGCGATGCCCACCGCTGCGGGCTTCACGGCCTGCCACACGTCGACGTACGGGTGGCCCGTGACGAGCACGTGCGGACTGGTGACCGCGGCGACGATCCGGCTCTCCTTGCTGCCCGCGACGAGGTGATCCACAAGCACGCCGAGGCGCTGGGTCCGACTCGGCCCGAACCGCTGAACCAGTCCCGGCAGGTCATCGACACCGTCCAATGGCTCGACCACCACGCCCTCGACCCGCAAGTCATGACCCCAGACCCGCTCCACCAGCTCGGCATCGTGCTTGCCCTCGACCCAGATCCGACCCGCCCTGGCAACCCTGGCAGTGAGCCCCTCGACGGCGATCGAGCCGCTGGCCGTGCGCCTCGGTCCCTTCGGCCGCGCCTGCTGCGTCGGCCGCACCAGGGTGACCGGAGAGCCCTCGAGCAGGAACACGCCCAGCGGGAACACCCGGACCTTGCCGTGTCGGTCCTCGAGGCTGACGCGCTCCTTGTCGCACTCCACCACCGCGCCGCACCAGCCGGTGAGGACCTCCTCGACCACGAGGCCGAGTTCCGCGGGCACGTCCGGAGGGGCAGCCTTCTGCGGGGGGGTCAGATCGATCCCGTCGTACGAGCGCACGTCCCGACGCTAGGTGACCTGCCGGCCGACCGCCTCCTGCGACACCCCGAACCCTTCGCTGCGGGCGCCTCGTAGGCTCGTTGTTCGTGTCCTGGTCCCTGCCCCTCCCCCCTCGCGGCGCGCTGCTCGCGTGCTGGACCAGCGCCTGGCTCTCGGGTGAGGCCTCGCTGCCGGAGCTGGTGGCAAGGGTCACAGCCCACGACGAGAACCACACGGTGACTGGTGTGTGGGTCGACGATCTCGAGCTCGAGCAGGCGGCCGGCCGGTTGCGCGCAGAGGGGGTACGGCGACTCCGGCTCGTGCTCCCGGCCCCCGGCGACCCGCTCGGGCTCCCCGGTCCGGGCCCCTTCACCCAAGCGGCCCTGGTTGCCGGCGAGGGGGTACTGGCGCTGCGTTCGGACGGCGGCGGTACCGGACTCGTGCCCTCGCTCACGTCACACGGCTCCGAGCTCGACGGTACGGTCACGACGGTGCTGTGGACGGCGTTCCCCGTGGAGGCGTCCGGGCCCGACCCTGGGCCGTTCCTGCACGAGGCTGAGCACGACCTCCGGCTCGGTGTGGTGGAGGCGGCCCGGTCTCTGGCCGACCTGGACGTCGCACGCTGGAACCCCGAGATCGGCGAAGCCCTGGATGATCTGCGTCGAGCCACCCGCCACGGCATCGACGACGACGAGCTGCCCGGCTCCTGGCCGCCTCGGGCCCGGCAGGTCCTGGTGCAG
The DNA here is from genome assembly GCA_025966135.1 of Frankiales bacterium. Classification (GTDB taxonomy): domain Bacteria; phylum Actinomycetota; class Actinomycetes; order Mycobacteriales; family SCTD01; genus RYN-111. Next base: position 88,745 of record JAOPVP010000076.1, on the reverse strand, counting down.
GCACGCCAGCTCGCAGGCGTGATCCACCTCGCGAGCCAGGACGACGGCGGGGCCATCGACACGCGGGAGGCCGAGGCGCGCGACCGGGTGCTGCGTGAGCTCGCCCGGGTCGTGCGCCGCGCCAGAGTGGCGGCCTACAACGCCCATGGGGTCTCCGGATGAGCCTGCTCGTCACGGTCACCGGACGTGACCACCCGGGTGTGACGGCGGCGCTCATGGACGTGCTCACCCAGCACGGCGCCAGTGTCGAGGACGTCGAGCAGGTGGTCGTGCACGGCCGGTTGCTCCTCGGCGTGGTCATCTCCGGCGAAGGCCGCGGCGACGCGGTCCTGGAAGCCCTCACTCAGCTGGCGGCCGAGCTGGACGTGGACGTGGAGTTCACGCCGCTGGACGACGTGGAGCCCGTACCGGAGCTGCGCCACCACGTCGTCGTCCTGGGCGCCCCACTACCCCCAGCGGCCCTGGGCGGCATCGCCCGGCGCCTGGCGGCCTGCGGCGCCAACATCGAGCGCATCTCCCGGTTGTCGTCCTGGCCCGCGCAGTCGTTCGAGCTCGTCGTCTCCGGCGGCAACACCGTCCGGCTGCGTCACGAGCTGGCTGCCGAAGCTGTGGCACAGCAGGTGGACGTCGCCGTCGAGCGGGCCTCGATCTACCGCCGCGCGAAGCGCCTGGTCGTGATGGACGTCGACTCGACGCTCGTGCAGGGCGAGGTGATCGAGATGCTGGCGGCCGAGGCAGGATGCGAGGCCGAGGTCGCGCGGGTGACGGCGGCCGCGATGTCCGGTGAGCTGGACTTCGAGGCTTCGCTACGCGCCCGCGTGGCGCTGCTCGAGGGCCTGCCTGTGGCCGCGGTCGACCGGGTCCGCCGGGCGGTGAAGCTCACGCCCGGGGCCCGGACCCTGGTGCGCACCCTCAAGCGGCTCGGCTGGACCGTGGGGATCGTCAGCGGCGGGTTCACCGCTGTCACCGACGACCTCCGGGAGGAGCTCGGGCTGGACCACGCCCTGGCCAACGTCCTCGAGGTGAAGGACGGGCTCCTGACCGGCCGGGTCGTCGGCGACGTCGTCGACCGGGCGGGCAAGGCAGCGGCGCTGCGGCGCTTCGCACTCGCGGAGGGCCTGCTGCCCGAGCAGACAGTGGCCATCGGTGACGGAGCGAACGACATCGACATGCTCGACGCCGCCGGTCTGGGGATCGCCTTCAACGCCAAGCCGGTGGTCCGTGACGCCGCCGACACGGCGCTGTCCGTGCCGTTCCTCGACGCGGTGCTCTTCCTGCTGGGCATCCCACGCCACGAGGTCGAGCAGGCCCTGTAGGCGGGCTGGGACGGGTCACCGTTCCGCGACTCCTGCAGGTGCCCGACAAGGTCGCGAAGAAGCGGGCGACCTATCAGCTCCGCACCCGCAGCGGTGGCGGGCAACAGTGGGCCGGACAGCGGTCCTGGGTGGCCACGCAGCCATGCTCGGCCAGTTCCTCGGCGGCGTCGATCCGCTCATAGACGAGGTCGCGCAGCATGGCGACGAACGCGGGGTCGGTGCCGACCGTCGCGGCCCGACGCACCTCGAACCCCTCCAGCGGTGCGATCCGCTCACGGGCTTGCACGTCCAGGTCGTAGAGCACCTCGACGTGATCGCTGGTGAAGCCCACAGGGACGAGCACGGCCTCGCGCACGCCTTCGTCGTACAGCCGAGTGAGGTGGTCGCTGACGTCGGGCTCGAGCCACGGGACCAGCGGTGACCCGCTTCGCGACTGGAAGACCAGGTCCCACGGTTGGTCCCCGGCAACGCGCGCGGCCGCGGTGCGCAGCGCCTCGGCGTAGGCATTGCCGGACGGCCCGGAGGTCTCGGCCATGAGGAGCGGGATCGAGTGCGCGGTGAACACCAGCCGCGGCGCGGACAGTCCTGCGGCCGCTGCCGCCACGTTGCGCCGCATCGGTTCGAGGAACCCCTCCTCGCAGTAGTAGTGCCGGAGCTTCGTCACGACCGGGCCACCTGCGACGTTGGCACCGGCGATGTCCTCGCGGTACTGCCGACACCCTGAGTACGACGGGAAGGCCGAGGTGACGATCGCGAGCGCGTGCCGTCTGCCGTCGTCGGCCATCTGCTGCAGCGTCTCCGCCAGGAACGGGTGCCAGTTGCGATTGCCCCAGTAGACCGGCAGCTCGGGCATCAACTCCTGCAAGGCCGCTTGCAGGCCACGGGTCTGGGCGTTGATGGGGCTCACGCCACCGAAGATGTCGAGGTAGTGCCGCGAGACCTCCTCCAACCGCTCGCGCGGGATGCGGCGGCCGCGGGTGACGTTCTCCATGAACGGAAGGACGTCATCGGGTCCCTCGGGCCCACCGAAGCCGACAACGAGCAGGCTGTCGACCGGGGCTGGGTCAGTGGGCGCGTCGTCGATGCTCATCTGGCTGTCAGTCTGCACTGTCCGCAGCAGCAGTCGGTAGCGTCCGTCGGGTGATCCTGTGTCGGATGCCGTGAGCGGCCCTGTCGCCCTCGTCGGCAGCGGTGAGTACCTCACGGTCATGACCGACGTCGAGGGTCTGCTTCTGCAGGGACGGCCACCGCGCTTCGTGCAGATCCCGACCGCAGCGGCGCCCGAAGGCGAGGCCTCGTTGGCCCGGTGGGTCGCACTCGGTGAGGAGCAGGCCGCCCGGCTCGGTGTCGAGGCCGTGCCGGTCGTCGCCCGTGACCGGGAAGAGGCGGACTCCGAGGAGCTCGCCGCGCTGGTCGAGGGAGCGGGGCTGGTGTACCTGTCAGGCGGCAACCCGACGTACCTTGCCGCGACGCTGCGTGGGACGCGGTTGGGGAAGGCCGTGCGCGCTGCCTGGGAGGCCGGGGCCGCGCTGGCGGGGTGCAGTGCCGGCGCGATGGCCCTGACCTCCTGGGTACCCGACATCCGGGATCCGCTGCGGGAGGCCGACCCGGGTCTGGGCGTGCTGCCGCAGCTTCGCGTGATCCCCCACTTCGACCGGTTCGTGGGTTGGATGCCGGAGCTGGTGGGGCGCTACCTCGCGAAGGCCCCGGAGGGCGTGTCCTTGCTCGGCATCGACGAGGACACCGCTCTGGTCGGCGAGGCAGGCAGCTGGACGGTTCACGGCCGCCAGTCCGTCTGGCTCCTGACCCCCGAGGGCCGAACCCCCTACAGCGCGGGGGATCTGGTGCCGGTCTAGGACCTGCGGAACGGATCCGGCGCGGGCGAGGCGAGAGCGGCACGCGGGCAGGTCTCGAGCGTGAGGTCGGCGTACTGCAGGGCGTCGTCGCAGATGCCCTCGACGGACCAACCTGTCGTCGCACCGTGGTCGGTGACGGTGACCCGGTAGATCGTGATGTCGTACTTGGACGGGGTGCCGTAGACGGTGCCGATCGTCCCGATCAGCTGGGCGCTGCCCCGGGAGCCGGCCGGTCCGTCCCACGCCCGGTCGTACCGCTGCCACAACCCAGGGCTGGCACTCCAGATCCCTCCGCGGCTCACGTCGCGGGACTCGAGTGCGGCCAGCACCAGGCGCGCCGCCCTCTCAGCGAGGATTGCGGAGGGACGGATGACGGTTGTCTGCTCGGCCACGAGATCATCTTGCCAGGCTCCGGGCCGGCCTTGACGCCTACAACGCGGACGGAGAACACTCGGCGGCCCAAGAGCTCTGACGGGGAGGACCGATGGCACTGTTCATGGACGTCCACCACCTGGATGGCGGCGTGAGCGCCGCGGATGTCGCGCAGGCGCACGAGAAGGATCTGCAGACCCAGCAGAAGTTCGGCGTCGACTACCAGCACTACTGGGTGGACGAGGCCAACGGCACGATCTTCTGCCTCGTCGAGGCACCTGACGCGGACACCGCGGCGCGAGTGCACCGTGAGGCCCATGGTCTCGTCGCCGACGAGATCCACGAGGTGTCCCAGGGCGCCTGACCGCGTCGGCATCCGCCGACCTGGACCCGGACCCGAGAACCGAATCTGATTCGGTTACCTTTTGCGGAAGCCCCAGGTCCAGGTAGGAGTCTGCAGATGCGCGCGATCCAGATCACCGAGTTCGGCGGGCCTGAGGTCCTCAAGCTCGTCGAACTCCCTGACCCTGTCGCCGGGGACGGCCTCGTGCCGGTGGACGTCGACAGCGCGGGCGTCAACTACGCCGACACCCACCAGGTCGAGGACTCCTACCTCGCGAAGTCCTCGTTGCCCATGATCCCGGGCACCGAGGTCGTCGGACGGCTCGAGGACGGCACCCGTGTCGCCGGCCTGGCGACAGGCGGCGGCTATGCCGAGAAGGCGCTGGTGCATCCCGGCCTCCTGTTCCCGCTGTCGGACGCGGTCTCCGACGGCCAGGCGCTGGCGCTGATGGTCCAGGGCCTGACCGCCTGGCACCTGCTGCGCACCTGCACCCACCTGCAGGCGGGCGAGTCTGTGGTCGTGCACGCCGCTGCCGGTGGCGTCGGCACCCTCGCGATCCAGTTCGCGAAGCACTGGGGCGCAGGCAACGTGATCGCGGTCGCGTCGTCCGAGGAGAAGCTCCAGCTCGCCAAGGACCTCGGTGCCGACAACCTGGTGCTGGCCGGTGCGGACGACCTCAAGAGCGCCCTCGAGGCAGCGAACGGCGGCAAGAAGGTCGACATCGTGCTGGAGATGGTGGGCGGCGAGACGTTCGACGCCTCCCTGGCCGCGCTGGCGCCCTTCGGACGGCTGGCCACGTTCGGGATGGCCTCCCGGAAGCCCCCCAAACCGATCAACGCCGGTGACCTGATGTCGCGCAGTCGTGCGGTGATCGGCTTCTGGCTGGCCCACTGCTTCGGCAACGCCGAGAAGATGCTCCAGCCCCAGATGGCTGAGCTGCTGGGGATGGTCGAGGCCGGGACCCTCAAACCGCTGGTCGGCGGGACGTACCCGCTGTCCGAGGCGGCCGCGGCCCACCAGGCGCTTCGTCACCGCGGCAGCGTCGGCAAGCTGGTGCTTGACGTCAAGGCCTGAGCAGCGCGGGGCGGCGCCGGGGTCAGCGGCTCGACGTCCACGGGCTACGCCGTCTCCTCGACGCCACCGTCCTCGACAGCGGCAACCTTGGGACACGGGCACCACTCGTCGTGCCATGCCCTCCTGCACCCGACCGGGTAGGTGAGCTGCCGGACCACACGAGCTGGGTTGCCGGCCACCAGCGAGTCGTCGGGCACGTCGCGAGTCACGACCGCACCGGCGGCAACGAGGACGCGCTTCCCGATCGAGACGCCCGGCAGGATCATCGCCCGGGCGCCGATCCAGCACCCGTCACCGATGCGCACGGGCGCCTGCCTGTGCGGGCGCCCCTCGACGCCGTGGCTATCGCTGTCCATGACGTAGACGTCGTTGGCGAAGGCCACGTCGTCCCCGACCACGATCTCCTCGACGGCGATGATGGTCGTCCCGACGTTGACGAACACCCGGTCCCCGAACCGCAGCTTGCCCCAGCCGCTGATGAGGGTGGTGCGGTGACCGGACCAGACCTTGAAGTCGTCGCCGACCTGCATGTCGGAGCCGTCGACGATCGGGCTGCCCAGCACGATGGCCCGCTTACCGCGCTTGTCGACGTGGCGAAGCGACCAGCGCGCCTGGAGTTCCTGGCGGACGGTTGCACGGCGCCAGCGCCACTCGACGCGCTTGCGCTGCCACTCGGTCATCTCCCCGTCCACGGGCGCAACGCTAACGGTTATGCAGGCAGTGCATCGCTGGCTGGTTGGATGGACGGGTGGACCAGCCGATCTGCTCAGCCAAGGGCTGTCGTGCCGCTGCCGTCCACGCCCTCGTCTGGAACAACCCCAAGGTCCACACGCCTGACCGCGAGAAGCTCTGGCACGCCTGCGATGAGCACCTTCAGTCGCTGTCGGAGTTCCTCGACATCAGGGGCTTCCTGATCCGCGTCGACCCGTGCTGACGCTGACCGGCCAGGAGCTCGTCGCCGCCGAGCTCACCGGGATCTCGCCCGACGGAACACCTCGCGGTGTCTTCACCGGACGCAAGCTCGAGCAGTGGCCGCCGGACTTCGGCACCGCCTGCCTCGCTGACGCCCAGTGGGATCCCGAGCTCGCCGCCGCCGGGGTCGCCGCGCTCCAGGAGCTCGGCTACCACGGCATCAGCGAGATCGAGTTCGGGTACGACGAAACTCGTCAGCAACACCTGCTCCTCGACGCCAACACCCGGCCGTGGAAATGGATCGGCCTGCCCATCGCTGCGGGCGTGGACTTGCCGTTGCTGGCCTCCAAGGATGCGGTGGATGAGCCCTTCACCGCACCCCGGCAGAGCGACCGAATGCGCTGGGTGTTCCTGCGCGACTACGTCCCGCTGGTGACTGCCCGCGCGGCGACCGTCCCCGAGGCCGCCGTCACGAAGGACGAGTGGACCGCGCTGCTCGCGGGCCGGGCGACCGACCTCGTCGACGGCGTGCACGACCCGGACGACCCCGAGCCGTCGTACGACGTCCTGTGGGCTCAGCTGTCCGGCGGCAGCGGCTACAGCTGCGCCTGCTGATGGACGGCTTCTCACTGCGCCTCGACCACGGACCCGGTCTGCGGGTCGCGGTGAAGGACCTGTTCGACATGGAGGGGCTGCCGACCACGGCAGGGTCGGCCGCGGTGCAGGCTGCCCCTGCCTCACGGGACGCGGCCTGTCTCGCCGGGATCAGGGCCTCAGCCGTCGTCGTGGGACGCACGGCGATGCACGAACTGGCCTACGGCATCACCGGCATCAACGCCTGGCAGGGAACGCCCACTAACCCGCTGGACGCCTCGTGGCTCCCCGGCGGCTCGTCGAGCGGCTCGGCCGTCGTCGTCGCCAACGACCAGGCCGATGTAGGCATCGGGAGCGATACAGGGGGGTCGGTGCGGATCCCGGCCGCCTGCTGCGGGGTCGCAGGGCTGAAGACGACGTGGGGCCGCATCTCCCTGCACGGGGTGTGGCCGCTGGCACCCTCGCTGGACACCGTCGGGCCTCTAGCGCGAGATGTCGCGGGGCTGGTCGTCGGCATGCAGCTGCTCGAGCCTGGCTTCACGGTCGGCGCACCGGGGCGCATCGGGCGCTGGCGGCCCGATGCCGCCCCGGGGGTCGACGCTGCCCTCGACGCCCTCCTCGGCCGCTGTGCCGAGGTGGCGCTGCCGGGCTGGGAGCAGGCGGATGCCGCCGCTGCGGTCCTCCTGTCTGCGGAGGCCCATCGCGGCGTCGGCCACCTGCTCGCGTCCGGCCGGATCGGCACGGACGTCGCGCAGCGGCTCACTACCGGCGGCAACCGCACCTCCTCGGAGCTGGCCGCGGCTCAGGCCGTCCGGCAGGCCTGGACGGCCGAGATCGCCGCCGCCCTCGAGCGCGTGGACGTCATCGCGCTGCCGGTACTGCGGGACGCGCCTGCCCCACTGGACGCACCCGAGCGGATGTACTCCCTCCGACTGACGCTCCCGGTCAACCTTGCCGGCCTGCCCGCCGTAGCGATGCCCGTCCCGCGGCGGGACGGGCCGCCCGCCTCGCTGCAGCTGATCGGGCGCCCGGGTTCCGAGGAGCAGCTCCTGGCGACCGCCCTGGAGCTCGAGTCATCGCTGGCCTGACAGTGTGGATCCCCGAGGGGCTACTCCCGGAAGCCACCCAGGAAGCGCCGGAACAGACCGCCCTGGCGCGGTAGCGCCGCGGCTGCCGGCATCGGGGTCGTGCGCCGGGTCGCGATCGGCTTGTCGTAGTCGGTCGCCGCAATCGCCTCGACGGTCTGGTCCTCGTCGAAGTCCTCGGAGCCCGCGATCTGCGGGACGAAGCCGACCAGCATCCCGTCGGCCATCACCTGCGCCTCCAGCCCGAGGGTCCCGTCGGTGTCCCAGATCGCGTTGCGCCCGTCCCGCAGGGCAACCCGCACGCCGAACTGGTACGTCGACGCGTGCTCGACGTGCGCGTTGATCCCCTTCTCCCGCAGTCGGTCCACGACGCGCAGTGCTCGCTTCTCGTCCATGCCGTCCTCATCGCTCGCTGGGTCCGGGCTCAAGGAACCCAGTTGTGCCGCTAACTAGGCTGCCAGACATGCGCTTCGGCTTCTGGATGCCCATCTTCGGCGGGTGGCTTCGCAACGTCCCCGACGAGGGCATGTCCATCGACTGGTCCTACCTGAAGGCCCTGGCCATCGAGAGCGAGCAGGCAGGCTTCGACCTGTCCCTCATCGCCGAGCTGAACCTCAACGACATCAAGGGCCACCACGCCCCCAGCCTGGACGCCTGGACGCTCGCCCCCGCGATCGCCGCCGTCACCGAGACGCTCGAGCTGATGCTCGCCGTCCGTCCTAACTACCATTCCCCCACCCTCACCGCGAAAGCTGTGAGCACGCTGGACACCATCGCACCAGGTCGTGTGAGTCTGAACGTCGTCAGCTCGTGGTGGAAGGACGAGGCCACGCAGTACGGCGCGCCCTTCGACGTGCACGACGCCCGCTACGCCCGCACCGAGGAGTGGCTCGAGGTCTTCAACCGGCTGATGGTCGAAGGCACCGTCACGCACCACGGCTCGCTGTACGACCTCGAGGGCTGCGTCCTCGAGCCCAAGCCTTCCGCCGTGCCCACCGTCTACATGGGGGGCGAGTCGCCGCGAGCCAAGGAGGTGATCAGCCAGCGGGGCAGTGCCTACGTCATGCATGGTGACGCCCCGGACGTCATCCGGGCCAAGGTCGCTGACATGGACGAGCGGACGGCCGGCCGGCCGCCTTTCCAGTACGGCCTGAGCGGTTACGTCATCTTGCGCGACACCGAGGAAGAGGCGCGCGCGGAGCTGGCCCGCATCCTCGACGTGCAGAGCAGTCCGGAGGGCTACGCGAGCTACCAGGACTTCGTGGCCGGCTCGCAGCTGGAGTCGCAGGTGTCGCTCGAGGAGTACTCGGTGAGCAACCGTGGCCTTCGGGCGGGCCTCATCGGGACGCCGGAGCAAGTGATCGCCCGCATCAAGGAGTACGAAGCGGCGGGTGTGGACCTGCTGCTGCTGCAGTTCTCGCCGCAGCGCGAGGAGATGGGCCGGTTCGGGGAGCAGGTCATTCGTGCGCGCGCCTGAGCTCATCACGCTGGAGCGCGGTCGCGTCCGGCTCGAGCCCTTCGGGCCGCAGCACGACGCGGCCTTGCTCGAAGCTGCCCAGGACGACGACGTGTGGCGCTGGCTGCCGGTGACCCGCCCGCAGGCGACAGCGGACATCGCGCGCATGAGGGACACCCATCCTGGTCAGCCCTGGGCAGTGGTCGTGGACGACCAGCCGGCCGGTTGCACCTCCTACCTCGACGTGGACACCGGGATCGGGGGGCTCGAGATCGGCTCGACCTGGTACCGCAAGAACCTCTGGGCCACCGAGGTCAACCCGACCTGCAAGCTGCTGCTGCTGAGCTACGCCTTCGACAATCTCGGCGCCGCGCGGGTGACGCTCAAGACAGATGCGCTCAACACCCGCTCACAGGCCGCCATCAACAAACTCGGCTGCCAGTACGACGGGACGCTCCGGCACAACCGCCTTCGTGCGGACGGAACCGTCCGTGACACGGCCTACTTCTCGATGCTGGCCGCGGAGTGGCCGTCGGCGAAGCGCCGTCTGGCGGCGCGCGCGGACCGCTGAGCCGCCACTTGTCAGATTTGTGTCAGGTGTCGATAGGCTTGCTTGCGTGCGGCAGGAGCAGCGACGGCCCCTCACTGCGCTGCACGGGCTCTGGGTGTCGGTCTTCGCCCTGGAGGCGCTGTTCAAGGGCAGCGACCTGGCGCACCAGCTGGGAGCGGTCGGCCTCGGCCTGCTGTTCCTCTCCCTGCTCATCACGGAGCTGCGCAGCCAGGACCCGGCTCAACGCAGTGGGACGACAGCGACCTGAGCGCCCGGGCGGCGTACGCCCCCAGGTTCCAGCACGGCGAGGGCGTCGGCCGTTGCGGCGCCGCGCAGCATCGCGGCTCCCCCATGACCAGTAGGGGTGGCGATGCCCAGCGAGAGCGCGACCGGCACCAAGCGGTGCGACCGCGGATGCCCGGTCAACTCCCCGGCCAAGGTGGCCGAGCCCAGGTCCGGGAGCGGGCGACCGAGCAAGCCGCACAGCAGCGGCTCCACCAGGGTGACCAGCCCGGCCAGCGCCGCCAAGGGGTTGCCAGGCAAACCGACGAGCAGGGTCCCGGTGGGCAGGCGGGACAGCAGCTGCGGGTGCCCCGGCTTGATGTCCACGCCGTCGATCAGCACCGAGGCGCCGAGCTCCTCGAGCACCTCGGACAGATGGTCCGCCGGGCCGGACGACGAGGCCCCCGTCGTCACAGCCAGGTCTGCGTCGACCCCCTTCAGCGCCCTCAGCAGCGCGGCCCGGTCGTCCGGTAGGTGCTGGACGGTTGCCACGGAGGCGCCGTACCCCGCGAGGGCCGACAGCAGCAGTGGCCCGACGGCGTCCCGGATCCGTCCGGCCTCTGGCAGTCCCTCGCACAGGAGCTCCGAACCGGTGACGAAGCAGCTCACCTGGGGGCGCCGTCGTACCAGAAGCTCATCGTGGCCGACGGCGGCGGCAAGGCCGACACCCGCTGGGGAGAGGACCGATCCCTTGCGCAGCAGAAGATCTCCCGGCGAGCACTCCTCACCTGCGCGGCGGATGTGAAGCTCCCCCGGGTGCCGCGCCGTCTCCAGCGGGCCTTGCTCGTACGGCAGCACGCCCTCGGTCCCAGCCGGGACGACGGCACCGGTCGCGATCTCGACGGCCGTCCCGTCTGCGAGAGGAGCCGGAGCCGGATCGCCTGCGAGCAGCTTGCCGACGACGGTCCAGGGACCTGCACCTCGGACGGCCCAACCGTCCATCGCGGCGGCATCGAACGGCGGCAGTGCCGCCCGAGCCAGGAGGTCCGCCGCCAGGGTTCGACCGGCGGCCTTCTCCAGAGGTACGGCGACGCCGGGGAGCGGGCTGACAGCCGAGTGGGCGACCTGACGCGCATCGGGCCAGGAGGTCACGCGGGCGGCCACTCGCGTGCCAGGTGTGTGAGCGTCTCCGCCGCTTCGCCGGGATCAGCACCGCCGGCCACGGCAAGACCGAGCAGGTAGGTCGTCAGAGGCGCGGCCGGCCGGGCCACCGCGTGCGCGACCTCACGCGCCAGATCCAGCAGCAGGGCGGTGTCCACGGCTTCCTTGAGCCCCAGGGCGGTGCACGCCTCGACCAACCAGTCATCCAGAGTGCTCACGCCAACTCCCTCGCTTGCTGCAGGTCGGCCTCGGTGTCGCAGTCCATCCACGGCGGCGGCCGCCCCTGCCGAACAGGAAGGGCAAGCCGGCGGGTGTGCAGCGCCTTGAGCAGCAGAGCCAGTCGATCGCTGGTCAGGTCCGACTGCCGCAGGGCGGAGGTCCGCCAGGCGGAGCACAGGTACTGGTCACGCCCACCGTCGTCGACGAGCATCGCGCCGTCCTGGTCCACTGCGGCTACCAGCTGCCCGATGACCGCAGGCGTCAGGAAGGGCAGGTCGCCGGCGAGCAGGACGAGGTGCGGGGCGGTCACGAGCTCCAGCCCGGCAGCCACAGCCGCGACCGGTCCGGAGCCGGCAAGGTCCTCGCGGGTCCAGAGCACCGGGCGGCAGGTGTCCCGCTGCGGCCCGACCACCACGGTCGTGGCCGCACCGGCGCAGGCCGTCAGGACGCGGTCCAGCAGGCTGACGCCGCCGACGGTCCGTGACGGCTTGTCGGCGCCGCCCATCCGACGGGCGCCGCCGCCGGCGAGGACCAGGGCGTCGTACACGCACTGATCGTGCCACGCAGGGGCGCTCGCCCTCGCAGAACCGATGTGCACGTCGCCGACGACCATCCGGATCACAGGAGCAGTCGGTCAGCCGCGCCTGGTGCGCCGCTGGGCGATACCCGTCGGAAACAGGCCGGTAACGACAACCGGGCACGGTGAGCGACGTGGAAGAGCTGCCCCTGGCCGGGTTCACCGTGGCGGTGACCGCGGCACGCCGGCGCGAGGAGCTGAGCGCCCAGCTCCAACGGCGTGGCGCCCGGGTGACCGAGGCGCCTGCGATCCGCATCGTCCCCACCCGCGACGACGACCTGCTGCGAGCAGCCACCGAGACCTGCATCGCCGAGCCGGCCGACGTGGTCGTCGCGAGCACCGGCATCGGCTTCCGGGGATGGATGGAGGCCGCCGACGGCTGGGGGCTCGGGGAGCCCTTGAGGGCGCAGCTCGGGCGCGCCGAGCTGCTCGGGCGCGGCCCCCATGCGACGCGCGCCGTCCGGGCGGCAGGCCTCACAGTGACCTGGTCCCCGGACTCGGAGTCCTCCGATGAGGTCCTCACCCGCCTGCTCGGCCAGGGCGTCGTCGGACGGCGCGTCGCGGTCCAGGTGCACGGTGAGCCGCCCCCCGACTTCATCGACGCTCTGGAGACGGCCGGTGCCCACGTGGTGCGGGTGCCGGTGTACCGGTGGTTGCCTGCCGAGGACATTCGTCCGTTGCGACGGCTGATCGAGCAGGTCGTCGCCAAGCAGGTGGACTGCGTGACCTTCACCTCCGCCCCCGCTGTCGCCAGCATGCTGACCGTGGCACGGGAGGATGGCCGTGACGCCGCGTTGCTGGAGGCCTTCCGCACCGAGGTACTGGCCGCCTGCGTGGGGCCCGTGACCGCCGCCCCGCTCGAGCGTCACGGCGTCCGAACCGTGCAACCGGAGCGAGCTCGCCTGGGGGCGCTGGTGCGCACGGTGGTGGAGGAGCTTCCGGTCCGTCGCACCAAAGCGGTGTCGGCCGGAGACCACGAGCTGAGGCTTCGGGGGCACAGCGTGCTCGTGGACGGTATCCCGGTGGAGCTCACCGGACGGCAGGCCGGTGTGCTGTCCGCGCTTGTCACGAGCGGCGGACGGGTGCTGTCCCGGGCCGAGCTGCTCACGCTTGCCTGGCGTGACGAGCCGGCCGACGAGCACGCCGTCGAGATGACTGTCGCGCGGCTTCGCAACGCCCTTGGTCCTGCGGGGAAGGTCGTGCAAACGGTCGTCAAGCGCGGCTATCGGTTGGCCGCCCCCTCACCCCCAGCAAGCGCCACCGTGCGGGAGAGCTGACCCGGCAGGCGGGTCAGGAGCGGCAGCTCTCGGACCTGCTACTGGCCCCGGGCAACCCATTGCTCGTACGACGGGGCCTCAGCGCCGATGGTCGTGTCGTCGCCGTGACCCGTGTGCACGACGGTGTCCGGCGGCAGGCTCAAGAGCTTGGTGCGGATGGAGTCGAGGATGGTCGGGAAGTCGCTGTAGCTGCGTCCCGTCGCCCCCGGACCGCCGTGGAAGAGCGTGTCGCCGGAGAAGACCACCCCGTCACCGACCAGGCAGACCCCGCCGGGCGAGTGCCCAGGGGTGTGCACCACGCGGAGCGTGGCTCCGGCAACCGTGATGAGCTCGCCGTCCTTCAGGTCCCCGTCCGGCGCGCGGTCGTGAACGGCGTCCCACAACATCCGATCGTCGGGGTGGAGTAGGACCGGGGCATCGAGCTCCTTGGCCAGGTCGAGCGCTGCGTCGATGTGGTCATTGTGGGCGTGGGTGCAGATGATGGCCTTCACCGGTCGCGCCCCGACTGCCGCGGCGATCTTCTGCGCGTCATGGGCGGCGTCGATGACGACCACCTCGTCCTCGTCGCCGTACAACCAGACGTTGTTGTCGACGTCCCACGTGCCGCCGTCGAGGGTGAAGATGCCACTCGTGACGACCTTCTCGACCTGGGCGCTCACTGTCCCACCTCCCCGCAGCTGCTCACAGGACCACGACTGACCGGAGGACCTCGCCGCGCTCCATCTTGTGGAACGCCTCCTCCACGCCGTCGAGCGGGATGCGTTCGGTGACGAACTTGTCAAGGGCGAAGCGGTCCTGCTGCCACAGGTCGATCAGCAGCGGGAAGTCGCGTTCGGGGAGGCAGTCGCCGTACCAGGAGGACTTGAGAGCTCCGCCATGGCCGAACACCTCGATGAGTGGGATCTCCCACACCATCGCCGGGTTGGGCACGCCGACGAGGACCGCAGTGCCGGCGAGGTCGCGGGCGTCGAAGGCCTGCCGGAAGGTCTCGGGGCGACCGACGGCGTCGATGACGACGTCCGGACCCACGCCGTTCGTCAGGTCCCGCAGGCCTTGGACGACGTCCTGCGATGCGTTGAGGGTGTGGGTGGCGCCGAAGCCCTTGGCCCACGCGAGCTTGCGGTCGTCGAGGTCGACCGCGATGACCTGCCGCGCGCCGGCGTAGATCGCACCGGCAATGGCCGCGTCCCCGACACCGCCGCAGCCGATAACCGCGACGGTGTCACCCTTCTGCACCGGTGCGGTGTTGACGGCGGCACCGAACCCGGCCATGACGCCGCAGCCGATCAGCCCAGCGGCGGCCGGGTCGACGGTCGGGACCTTGGTGCACTGGCCGGCAGCGACCAGGGTCTTCTCGGCAAACGCCCCGATACCCAAGGCCGGCGACAGCACGGTCCCGTCACCCAGGGTCATCTTCTGCGTGGCGTTGTGGGTGGCGAAGCAGTACCACGGGCGGCCGCGCTTGCAGGCGCGGCACTGGCCGCAGACCGCCCGCCAGTTCAGGACGACGAAGTCGCCGGGCTCCACGTTGCTGACATCGGGTCCGACGGCCTCGACGACCCCGGCAGCCTCGTGACCGAGAAGGAACGGGAAGTCGTCGTTGATGCCGCCCTCGCGGTAGTGCAGGTCGGTGTGACAGACGCCGCAGGCCTGGACCTTGACCAGCGCCTCACCTGGTCCTGGGTCGGGGACGAGAACCGTCTCGATCGACACGGGCGCGCCCTTGCCGAGCGCAACCACACCACGAACTTCGTGCACCACAGGAACCTCCGACGGGAAACAGGGCCGGTACGCCACGAATCTATCCTCCGCGGCTGCCCAGAAAGTCTCGGTACCGTCGACGCATGACTGCCCTCGGCGCCGACCTGCGCACCTTCATCGACGTCTCCCCGACCCCGTTCCATGCCGTCGCCGAGATGACGCGCCGGCTGTCGGAGGCTGGGTTCACCGAGCTCGACGAGCGCGAGCGGTGGGAGCTGCGACCCGGCGGGCAGCACTGGGTGGTGCGCGACGGTGGCAGCCTCATCGCCTTCCGGGTCGGTACCGCTCCCCTGGCGGACGCGGGCGCCCGGATGGTCGGCACTCACACGGACTCCCCCACCTTCAAGATCCGGCCGCACTCCGACGTGACGCGCGCCGGCTACCGCCTCGTCGGCGTCGAGCCGTATGGCGGTGCGCTGGCCCACACCTGGATGGACCGCGAGCTGACGGCGGCCGGGAGGGTGGCCCTCGGCGATGGGTCGCTCCGCCTCGTCAGTCTGCCGGGCAGCCGACTGCGGTTGCCGTCCCTCGCGATTCACCTTGACCGATCGGTGCGGGACGGCCTCGTCCTGGACCCGCAGCGGCAGCTGGTCCCTGTCCTGGGCTGCGAGTCCGAGCCGGGCTTGCTCGAGCTGATCGCCGACGAGCTCGCGATCAGTGCGGGCGACGTCGTGGGTCATGACCTGGTGCTCGCGGACACACAGCCCGCCGGCGTGACGGGCAGCAACTGGGTCGCCGCGTCCCGCCTCGACAACCTCGGCTCATGCCACAGCGCCACCCACGCGCTCATTGCCGCCGCCGCCGGCCCGCAGACCAGCATGTTCGTCGCCAATGACCACGAGGAGATCGGGAGCGGCTCCGCGGAGGGCGCCCGCGGCTCCTTCCTCGAGGACGTGTTCGCTCGCCTCGTCGCAGCCACCGGCGACCGTGACCCGCAGGCCCGTCATCAGGCCGCTGCCCGGTCACGACTTCTGTCCGCCGACATGGCGCATGCGATCCACCCCAACTACAGCGACCGCCACGAGCCGTCCCACACGCCTGCGCTCGGCGGCGGTCCGGTGCTCAAGCACAACGCGAACCAGTCCTACGCCACCGATGCCGGGACGGCGGGCTGGTTTGCCTCTCGGTGTGCCGAGGTCGGTGTGCCCATACAGCACTTCGTGGTCCGGGCCGACCTGCCCTGCGGCTCGACCATCGGACCCTTGACCGCTGCTCGTCTGGGAA
The DNA here is from genome assembly GCA_025966135.1 of Frankiales bacterium. Lineage (GTDB taxonomy): Bacteria > Actinomycetota > Actinomycetes > Mycobacteriales > SCTD01 > RYN-111. Next base: position 72,746 of record JAOPVP010000076.1, on the reverse strand, counting down.
TCGCCACCGCCGATGTCGGGGCGCCGATGCTGGCCATGCACTCGTGTCGGGAGCTGGCCTCCGCCGACGACGTCCCGCTCATGGTCGCGGCGATGACCGCCTGCCTGTCGTCATGAGCAGCGTCGTCGCGGTGAGCCGCTCCGCAGGGCACACGTTCAGCAAGGCTTCGGTCAGCGAGATCCGGCTGTTGACGGGCCTTGGCGTCGAAGGGGACGCGCACGCAGGCGCCACGGTGAAGCACCGCTCGCGCGTGCGGCGGGACGCGGCGCCACCCAACCTGCGACAGGTCCATCTGCTGCACGCCGAACTGCTCGACGAGCTCGGCCTCGACCCCGGCGAGATCGGGGAGAACGTGACCACCCGCGGGCTCGACCTGCTCTCGCTGTCCGTGGGTACGCGGTTGCACCTCGGCGATCTGGCAGTTGTCGAGTTGACCGGGCTGCGAAACCCCTGCGTGCAGATCGAGAACCACCGAGACGGGCTGCTCGCAAAGGTGGTCGGTCGGGAGGAGAGCGGCGTCGTCAGGCGCGCAGGAGTGATGTCCGTCGTGCTCCGAGGAGGTTCGGTGCGTCCGGGGGACGTCGTACGGATCGAGGCTCCCGAGGCCTTCGTCCCGATGCAGCCGGTCTAAGGCGCCACGCCGGTTACATGTAGCCCAGTTGTTGCAGGCTCCCCATGTACGTGCCCATGAGCTCCTGCACTGACTGGTCCGTGCCGCCTCCGAAGATCTGGATATCGAAGTCCTGCACGATCGAGGCAGCCTGCGCGTTGAGCGCCAGAGTCTCCGGCTCAGCGGCGAGCTTGAGCAGCTCGGGGAGCTCGCCCGTGACAAGCATGAAGCCGCCGTCCTTGCCGGTCACGGCGAAGTACTCCTGATGCGTGTGGATCCGGCCCTCCTTCGCCAGGGCCTCGAACCGGGCGACGGCACTGCCAAAGACCTCCAGGCCCTTGGACTCACGCCCGGGGATTCCCGCCTTCCAGCTGATCTGGATTGCACCGTTCATCGCACACTCCCTCGCCGTCGAGATCTCCGCAGCTGGGTCATGCCCACGCGCTCGCCTTCCGCTCACCAGCGGGTCGCGGGACGCTTTTCACTGTCCTCCGTCGACACCAGCCGACGCAAGAGCGGGGAACGGCCCGCACGCATAGGGTGCGGACGTGCAGAAGATCGAGATCACCCAGGACTTCGCCCTACCGGTCGAGCGCGTCTACGCCTACCTGGCCGAGCACGAGCACCTCGGACCGCTGTTCGGAGCAACGATCACCCGCGTCAGGGACGGCGACACAACACGCAACGGCATCGGCTCGATACGCCGGCTCAAGGTCGGCCCGCTGCCCGCTTTCGAAGAGACCGTGCTCGAGGCGCTGCCGAACGAACGCATCGTCTACCGCATCAGCAAGGGCTCGCCGCTGCGCAACCATCGGGGAGTGATGGACTTCTCCTCCACTGGCACTGGATCCCGACTCCGCTACGTCATCGAGTTCGGCGCCGTGGTGCCCGGTCTGGATCGCCTCGTGAAGGTCGGGCTCGACCGCAACGTGCGCAACGGCCTCAAGACCATCGACTCCCGGGCCTGACCTCACCCGATCAACGGCCTCACCCGGTCAACTGCCTCCACCCGACCGTGGGCCGGTCGCCTCAGCGCCGGCTAGCCGAAGCGCGTCGAGGTCCTCGGGCGGCATTCCCTCGTAGAAGTCGTTCGGCATCGGCGGCAGATCATCGACCCGAAACCAGCCGACCTCACGGATCTCAGGGCTTCGGGGAAAGACGACGGTGCCCTCCGGCACGACAGCGACACTGACGAACCCGACCCCCTGCCGTCGGGCGTCGAACGCGACCCGGTGCCACGGTCCAAAGGACAGCTCCAGACCCAGCTCCTCGCGCACCTCACGCACCAGGGCCTCGATCGGCTGCTCCCCGCGTCCTAGAAGCCCGCCGGGCGGGACCCAGCCGCTTCGGTAGGTCTGCCGCACGAGCAGCACCTGGGACCCGTCGACCGTGATCAGCCCGATGGCCCCGACCGTGAAGTTGGGCGTCGAGAACCGGACGGCGCGACGCTGCAGCCAGCGAGGCAGCAAGCGATAGACCCTGACCTTGAGCGCGGTGAGGTCCACGGCCCCAAACTAGGGGACGTACGGTTGAGCCATGGGACGGCTCACGGTGCGCCGCAAAGTGGTGCGGATCGACGGCGACAACACGGTCACGCGTCCCGACACCCTGGCGGTCGAGGAACCCCTGGAGATCCGCGTCGGGGGTGAGGCCATCACCGTCACGATGCGGACCCCCGGCGACGACATGGACCTGGCCGCCGGTTTCCTGGTGTCGGAGGGGGTGGTCAGCCGCACCGACCAGCTCCTGTCCATGCGCTACTGCGCCGGCGCCCTCGACAACGGCGAGAACACCTACAACGTCCTGGACCTCGACCTGACCGTCGCTCCGCCCAAGACCCGGGCGTTCTACACCACAAGCTCCTGCGGGATCTGCGGCACCGCCAGCCTCGAGGCCGTCCGCACCACCACCTCGTACGGCGTCGCCGATGACGCTCTCACCGTCTCGCCGGCCCTGCTCTCGGCCCTGCCCGACCGGCTGCGTGAGGGGCAGCAGGTCTTCGACAAGACCGGTGGCCTGCATGCCGCCGGACTGTTCTCCGGCGCCGGGGAGCTGCTGTGCCTACGCGAAGACGTGGGCCGTCACAACGCCGTGGACAAGGTCGTGGGCTGGGCCTTGCGCGAAGGCCGGCTCCCACTGTCCGGCTCGGTGCTCATGGTGAGCGGCCGGGCCTCGTTCGAGCTCGTGCAGAAGGCGTGGATGGCCGGGATCCCCTGTCTGGCGGCGGTGTCGGCCCCGTCCTCTCTCGCCGTCGACCTTGCGAACGAGGCCGGCATGACCTTGATCGGCTTCCTGAGGGGGACCTCGATGAACGTCTACAGCGGTGCACAACGCGTGGTCCGATGAGCTTTTCGGGCTCACCGAAGCTACGAGCCGTGACGATCGACGCCGCCTGACCTAGGACGACGCCACACCCGTCACGTCATCGCGCGTCTTTCAGCATGCCGGCCGTGAGCCACCTCAAGCTGAACGGACGGCACGTGGGTGTCTTCAGCCGCGCGTCCGCGGCGCCCCGTCGTACCCGGCAGAGCCGGCTCGTGGACGAGCCGTCGGGTCTCAAGGGGCGCCCGGAGCGCCTGCTGTCGTGTGACCTGCACCCATGTCACACCTCACAAAGTGAACTTGACCTCATCTTCATTTTCTCGTACGTTCTTGCCCGTTGCAACGCAGCCGCAAGGACCACGAGAGGCAGACAGCTATGCGCCAGACCGCATCCGGGGCCTGTGAGAGGCCTCGGCCGAAGGGGTCTGAGGCGTGATCCAGCTCCTCGTCACGACGCTGTCCAACGCTGCCGTCTACGCGCTGATCGCCGTCTCGCTCAACGTCGTCCACCGCTCCAGCGGGGTCCTGAACTTCGGGGCCGGCCATCTGGCGGCGGTGGCGGGCATCTTCTACGCGAACGAGATCAGCGGGTCGGCTCTCGGTGTCGTGGTGACGATGGTGCTCGCGGCCGTCGTCTCGCTGGTTGCCTACGTCGTGAGCGTGCGCGGCGGTGAGCGACTGGGGGTGGGTGCCGTACCGCTGTCGCTGTCCCTGCTCGGCGTCGGCCTCGTACTGCAGTTCGTGGCCGGGGAGCTCTGGCCCAAGCAGGCGTTCACCGCGAAGCCTCTCGTCGGCGGGACGCTCGACATCGCGGGCACCACGTTCGCGACGCAGCGCCTGGTCGCCGTCGGCGTGGCCGCCGTGTTCATCCTGGCGGTCGTGCTGTTCGTGGAACGCACGATGGTCGGACATGCGATGGAGGCGACCGCTGCCGACGTCGAGCTCGCCGGGCTCTACGGCGTCCGTACCGGCAGTGTGGCCGCCGCGACCTGGCTCATCGCCGGGGCGGCGCTCGGGCTCGCGGGCGTGCTGCAGAGCTCGCTCGCGGCGGTGAGCACGTCGTCGGCCATCCCGCTCGTCATCCTGGGGATCGTGGCCGCCGTCGTCGGCGGTCTTGGCAGCTTCTCGAAGGCTGCTGCCGGCGCCCTCCTCGCCTCCCTGCTGCAGGCGGCGTTCGTGGAGTACGTCAGCCCCCGCTACTCGATCAGTCTCGTCTTCGTCCTGCTGTTCGCCGTCCTCGTGCTGCGCCCGGCCGGCCTGTTCGCAAATGCCCGGAAGGCCGAACGCGTGTGAGGACTCCCGTGACAAACGCATCCCTGGTGCGCCGCTGGGCGGCCCCCGTGGCCGGCCCCCTGTTGCTGCTCGTCGTCGGCCTGGTGGCGAGGACGGACCCGTTCTGGATCTACCTGGTCACCAGCGCCGCCGTGGCCTACGTCCTCACGGCGAGCTTCAACCTCATCTACGGCTACGCCGGGATCTTCTCCCTGGCGCACGTGGCCCTCTATGGCATCGGGGCCTACGTCGCGGTTCTGCTCGAGATGCGTGCCGGCCTGCCCTTCCTGCTCGCCACCGCCATCGCCATGGTCGTGACGGCGTTGTTCGGCGTGCTGCTGTGGTGGCCGACGCGCCACCTCAAGGAGCTCTTTCTGGCCATCGCGACGTTGGGTTTCGCGGTCACGGCGGACGAGCTCTTCCTCAAGTGGACCTCCCTCACAGGGGGCGGCACCGGGCTGCTCGGAATCCAGCCCGCCGAGCTGTTCGGCCACCAGGTGCTCAGCGGCGACATGTCCTACTACTGGCTGGCCGGCGCCGGCGCACTGCTCGCGTGGGAGGTCAGCCGCAGGCTGACGGCGTCCGGGATGGGCCGCAAGTTCCTGGCGCTGCGTGACGCGCCCGTGGCGCTCGCCGCAACAGGCGTCTCGCCTGGCCGGGTGCGGCTTGTGGCCTTCACGGTCTCCGGGGCGCTGGCCGGCCTGGCCGGTTCGCTGTTCGCCCACCAGGCGTTGTTCATCTCGAACGAGTCCTTCGGGCTGGACCGGCTGATCCTGCTCATCCTCGCCACCCTCATCGGTGGCGCCGGGACGAGCCTGGGACCACTGCTGGGCGTGGCCGTCCTCGTGGGCGTCGACGAGGCGGGCGCGGCCATCCAGAACTACCGCGAGCTGATCTTCGGCGTCGCGATCATCCTGCTCCTGGGCTATGGCCGTGACGGTGTCAGTGGCCTGTTTGCCTCGGCGCTTGCCCGCGTACGGCGACCTGCGACCGTGGCACCGGCCGGTGCGTCCGTCGACGCCGGCCCCCTGCCGCCGCTCGTCCCGCGGGACGGCACGGACACGAGCCTGCTCACGGTCGCGGACGTCTCCGTGACCTTCGGCGGCGTCACCGCACTGCAGCACGTGGACCTCGTCCTGCGGCCCGGTCACGTGCTGGGACTGGTCGGCCCTAACGGCGCCGGCAAGACGACGCTCGTGAACGTCGTCACCGGCCACGTGCCGCCGACGTCTGGCCGCGTGGAGTTCGACGGCCGGCGCCTCGACGGCTCGCGCCCCGACGAGACGGCCCGCCGCGGTGTCGTTCGGACCTTCCAGACGCCCCGGCTGGTGCCTAGCCTCTCGCTTGTCGAAAACGTCGCCGTCGGCTTCGCGGCGCACGCGACTGCCACGGTGGTCGAGGAGGTCTTGGACCTCCCGCGCGCGCGGCGTGACTGCGCTGAGCACCGCCGCGCGGCACGTGCGCTGCTGCACCGGCTGGGGATCGCCCAGTACGCCGACAAGGCGGTCGGCTCGCAGCCGTACGGCGTCCAACGACTGGCGGAGATTGCGCGAGCGCTCGCCACCTCTCCGCGCTTCCTGCTGCTCGACGAGCCCGGCGCGGGCCTCACCGACGGCGAGCGTGAGGTCCTGACCTCGATCGTGCGCGAGCTGACTGAGACCGGAATCGGCTTCCTGCTCATCGACCACAACGTCTCCTTCGTGGCCGCCGTCTCCGACGAGATCGTGGTGCTCGACGGCGGCAAGGTCATCGGGAGCGGCTCACCGGACGAGGTGCTCAAGCGCGCCGAGGTCGTCGAGGCGTACCTGGGCGGTGCCGCGTGAGCGCCCCGCTGTTGGAGATCTCCGGGTTGTGCGCCGGCTACGGCTCGGCAACGGACGCCGTCGTGCAGATCGACCTGAAGATCGGCCGCGGCGAAGCGGTCGGCCTACTCGGTGCCAACGGCGCCGGCAAGAGCACGCTGCTCAAGGTGCTGGGCGGGCTCCTGCCCTCGCGCGCAGGCGAGCTGCGACTCGACGGCAAGGCGCTGCCGAAGGAGCGGCCGTCCTCGCGAATGCGCCGCGGCGTCGTGCTGCTCCCCGAGGGGCACCGCGTCATCGGCACCCTGACGGTCGAGGAGAACCTGCGGCTCGCGGCCATCTCGAGGTGGCCGCGCGGCACGCGGGCCCACCTGCAGTCTGTGCTGCCCGAGGTCTACGAGGTCTTCCCCGTGCTCGCCGAGCGGCGGCGACAGCTGGCCGGCTTCCTCTCCGGGGGTGAGCAGCAGATGGTCAGCCTGGGACGCGCCCTCGTGGCCAAGCCGAGGTTGCTGCTGCTGGACGAGCCTTCGCTGGGCCTGGCCCCGGTGGTCATCGACCGCGTGTACGAGGCCATGGAGCGGCTGCGTCAGACCGACCTCTCGATCCTCGTCGTCGAGCAGAACGCCCGACGGCTCGAGGACTTCTGCGACCGGGTTCACGTGCTGCAGCTCGGGCGCATCGTGGCCTCGATGGAGCGAGGACACATGGACCACGCGGCGCTGCGAGCCGCGTACTTCGGAGACCAACCATCGACCGCCCCCGCCGGGGACGCGGCGTCCGACAGGGAATGAGAAGTCACAAAATGCTGAAGAGGATGTCCGTAACGCTGACGGCAGCCGGAGTGCTGCTTGCGGCGGCGGCGTGCAGTGGCACCAAGGGCAGTGCCAACGCTGGGTCTGCCCAGGGGCTGAAGGGCTCCCCCGTGCTGGTCGCCGTCGTCCTCCCGCTCACGGGTGCCTCGGCGAAGACCGCCGAGCAGATGGCCAACGCCGCGCAGCTCGCCGCCGAGAAGGTGAACGCCGATGGCGGGATCGGCGGCCGTCCGCTTGAGATCAAGGTCTACGACGACCAGCTCAAGCCGGAGAACGCCGCCCAGGAGGCGCAGCGGGCCCTCACCCGGGACCGGGCCATCGCCGTCGTCGGCGCGCAGTCCAGCGGTGAGGCGCTTGCCATCCGCGAGGTCGTCGAGCGCTCCAAGACCCCGTTCATCACCTCCTCGGCAACCGTCGAGGCCATCACCAAGGGCGCGACGTACACCTACCGCATCGCGCCCGTGCTCACCGACTACGCCAACGGTGTGGTGGACATCGCGAAGGCGATCGGGCTCAAGGACCCGGCCGTCGTTCACGACTCCGGCGGTGCCGGCGTCCTGCTCAAGGACCTGTTCCTTGCCCGGGCCAAGGCGGACTCCCTCTCCCTTGCCGGGGCTCCCATCGAGTACGAGCTCAACGGCACGGACATGAGCGCCCAGGTCTCGGCGGCCGCCAAGAGCAAGCCGGACGGCGTGCTCATCGGCGGATCAGCCGGTGGCGACCACGGCCTCGTGGCCAAGACGATGGTCGAGCAGGGCTTGAATGTGCCCCTGATCGGCTTCAGCCCCATCCTGGTCAGCGACGCCGTGAAGATCGGCGGCGACGCCTACAAGAAGCTGCCCGCGGTGTACAGCCTGCAGAACCTTGACCAGCAGAAGCCGTCGTTCAAGGACTTCCAGGCGCGCTACACCGCGAAGTACGGCGCGGCAGACCTCACCGAGCAGCCCGCCCAGACGTGGGACTCGATCATGGTTCTGGCGCAGGCTCTCGCGAAGACCGCAGGCAAGGGCGGGGACGCGCTCAAGGACGCCCTCAACGGCACGTCGGCCTACCAGGGGGTGTCGGGACGCGCCGGCACCGCCATCGAGTTCACGCCCACCCGGCACAACGGCTTCCAGGGCAAGTACCTGGTCGCCTACAAGATGAACGGCCCGAAGGCCGTCCAGTCCAACCTGAAGTTCTAGCCGGACGGCTGGCGCGGGCGTCGAGCAGCCGCCCGCGCCAGCCGCCCACATCTCCCACCACTCCGCTCTGCAGGCAGGACACGTCATGGCGCGCTCCACAGTCCGACCGGCCTTCCTCGGGAAGACGGCCCTCGTCGGCACCGGCTCGACCGAGTTCACCAAGGCCTCGGGCCGGTCCGTCCTCTCGCTCGCCACCGAGGCCTGCCGCCTCGCTGCCGAGGACGCCGGCCTGCCTCTCGCCGACATCGACGGCGTCCTGAGCTTCAGCTTCAACAACGACTCGGTGCCCTCGCAGGCGGTGGCCACCTCGCTCGCACTGCCGCAGCCCCGGTTTCTCCTTGACATCAGCATGGGCGGGCAGGCACCGGCGTACCTGGTCATGCAGGCCGCCGCGGCTGTCAACGCCGGCCTGGCCGACAATGTGCTCGTCTTCCGCGCCCTGAACGGGCGCAGCGGTCAGAGGGTCGGCAGCACGCGGGTCCCCGGGATGGCCGCCGACTTCCGCTACCCCCTTGGTTTCACCGCCTACCCGCAGTTCATCGCGATGTGGGCCCGACGCTTTCTCGTGGAGACCGGGGGTGGCGCCGAAGACCTCGCCGCGGTGCCCATCGCCCAGCGGGCCTGGGCGGCCATGAACGAACGCGCCATCCGGCGCACGCCCCTCACGTTCGAGGAGTACCTGGCGACGCCGATGGTGGCGGACCCGTTCCGGGCACCCGATTGCACAACCGAGGTCGACGGTGCCTGCGCCGTGCTCGTGACATCGACCGAGCGGGCTGCCGACCTGCGCCGCCGTCCGGTCATCATCCAGGGTGCGGCGTACGCCGCCGGGCGCGGCTCAGGGCTTGATGCCGGCGACGCGCTGCTGTGGGACGACCTCTCCCGCAACTACACGAGCCTGCTCGCCAACAGCTTGTGGGGCGGTGCCGGCATGGCCCCGGGCGACATCGACCTGGCCCAGATCTACGACTGCTTCTCCAGCAGCGTGCTCTTCGCCCTCGAGGGCCTGGGCCTTGTCGGACGCGGTGAGGCGGGTTCCTTCATTCGCGAGGGCAACACCCTGCCGGGAGCGAGACTGCCGGTGAACACCAGCGGCGGTCTGCTGAACGAGGGCTACCTGCACGGCATGAACACCGTCGTCGAGGCAGTGCTGCAGCTGCAGGGCCAGGCAGGCGAGCGGACCGTGGAGTCTGCGGAGACCTGCGTGGTCACCTCCGGTGCGCTCACGGACGGCTCCGCACTGGTGCTGGCGAAGGGGAAGGCAGCATGACAACGGCCGTTGGCAGAACCGGATCGGACAGCGAGGCTTTCTGGGCCGACGTGGAGGCCGGAGGCCTGCCCCTGCGCCGCTGCCGCCACTGCACCCGCACCTTCGTCCTGCCGCTGCCGTCGTGCCCTTACTGCGCCACGGAGGACCCCGAGGTCATCCAGGCCAAGGGCACCGGCTCGGTCTACAGCTGGGTCGTCGTGCACCACGCCTTCGACCCGGCCTTCGACGGTGATGTCCCCTACGTCGTCGCCGCCGTCCAGCTCGACGAAGGGGCACGTGTCTACGGTCGGCTGGAAGGGATCCCCTTCGATGCGATCGCGCCCGACCTGACGGTCGAGCGCGTCGCTCCTGCCGGTGACGGGCGCCCGCCGCTGGTCTTCCGGCCGCTGGCGAGGACACCGGCATGACCGTGACGACCGATGTGACTCGGCCGCTGGAGCTCCAGCAGGAGTACCGGCGGCGCGGCCTGTGGCCGCAGGTCACGCTCGCCGAGCGGGTCCTGGCCATCGCACGGGACACCCCGGACCGCGTCGCGGTGATCGACGGGACCGACGGGCGGCAGGTGAGCTACCAGCAGCTCGTCGACGACGCCTCGCGCATCGCCGGCTTCCTGCGCGCACAAGGCGTGGGACCCGGTGACGGCGTGTCGGTGCAGCTGCCGAACCGCTACGAGACGGTGGCTGTCGACGTCGCCGTCCTGCTGCTCGGGGCGCGCCTGAACCCGCTGCTGCCGGACTACCGCAGGCACGAGCTCGCGCACATCCTGCGCGTCTCCGAGGCGCGGGCCTACTTCACCCCCACGACCCACCGCGGCTTCGACCACGCGGCGCTCGCCGACGTACTGCGCGCGGAGCTGCCAGACCTCGCGACGCACGTCGTGGTCGACGCCGAACCCACCCCTGGGCGCACCAGCCTCGCCCAGGTGCTGCAGCACGAACCGGTCACCGATTTCCCGAAGCCGGTCCCGTCCGACCTGTCCGAGCTCATCTTCACGTCGGGGACCGAGTCGCAGGCCAAGGCGGTGATGCACTCCGAGGAGACGCTCAACAACTCCGTGATGGCGACGGCCCGCCATCTGGGACTAGGAGACGACGACGTCGTCTGGATGCCTTCGCCTGTCGGTCATTCCACCGGCCTCAACTTCGGGGTGCGGCTGGCGCTGCTGCACGGGCTCCCGGTCGTCCTCCAAGACCGCTGGGACCCTGCCGTGGCGGCCCAGCTCATCGAGACGCACCGGCCGACCTACACCCTGGCTGCGACGACGTTCCTCAGCGACCTCCTGCGCGTGGCTCGTGAGCAGCAGCGCGACGTGAGCTCCCTCCGGTCGTTCGGCTGTGGTGGGGCCCCGGTGCCGCCAGAGCTCGTCCGGGCCGCAGCCCAGGCCGGTATCACGGTGCTGCGTCTCTACGGCTCCACGGAGGGCCTGATCATGTCCTGGAACCAGCCACAGTCCCCCCAGCACAAGCGGGAGGCAACGGACGGCGTCCACCTGCCCGACGTCGAGCTGCAGGTCAGGGACGAGCTCGACGCGCTGCTCGAACCGGGATCTCCTGGCGAGCTTGTCGTCCGCGGACCCAACGTGTGCCTTGGCTTCTTCGCCGACCCCGAGCGAACCGCCAGCTCGTTCACCCCGGATGGGTGGTTCCGCACCGGCGACGTCGGCACGGTCGACGCAGAGGGCTACGTCAGCATTGTCGGGCGTAAGAAGGAGGTGATCATCCGCGGCGGCCTGAACATCGCGCCACGGGAGCTTGAGGACCTCATCTCCGAGATGCCCGGGGTCCTGGACGTGGCGGTGATTGGCATGCCGGACGAGCGCCTGGGTGAGATCGTCTGCGCGTGCATCGTCCCCTCGGACCAAGACACCGTCGACTTCGACCGCATGGTCGAGTTCCTGCGCGCCCGCGACGTGGCGACCTACAAGCTGCCGCAGCGCCTGCTGCTGGTGCCGCAGCTGCCGCGTACCGCGACAGGCAAGGTCCGCAAGGTGGAGCTTGCCTCGGTGGCACGCGCCGGAGGAAGCGGATGAGCGCGATGGCCTCCACGCTCGTCCAGTCGGAGCCGTGGGAGCGCGACGGCGTACACGGGGTCCTGCTCCGCCTGAACCGCGCCGACTTGCGCAACCCCTTGGACCACGACACGGTGCGCGCGCTGCTGGACCACCTGGCTGAGGCAGAGCGGGCGCCCGCAGTGCGCGCCGTGGTCATCACCGGATCAGGAACGGCCTTCTCCGCCGGGGGCGACCTGCGGAAGTACCTCGAGCTGTACGAGGACCGCGCCCGCTTCTCGGCGTTCCTGTCGGACTTCGCGCTCCTGTGCGAGCGGCTGGAGCGCGGGCCGCTCGTCACGTGCGCCATGGTCAACGGCGCCTGTGTCGCCGGCGGCCTCGAGGTGGCTCTGGCCTGCGACTTCATCACTGCGGGGCGCAGCGCCCGGATCGGTGATGGGCACCTCGGTACCGGACAGCTACCGGGGGCGGGTGGCAGTCAGCGGCTCTGCCGCGCGATCGGGCTGCAGAAGGCGAAGGAGGTGCTCCTCACCGGCCGGCTGTACGACGCCGAGCAAGCGGAGGCCATGGGCCTGGTCAACCTCGTCGCCGACGACGAGGAGCTGGAACGGTCGACGCTGGAGCTCCTGGCATCGTGCGGCCGGCACAGCAGCCTGGGGTACGCGACCATGAAGCAGCTCATCCACCTCGCCGAGACGACCGACCTGGACACCGGCCTGCGTCGCGAGCAGAAGATCGTCGAGGACTACGCGACGACCTCCCACGACGCACGCGAGGGCCTGCACGCCTTCCTCGAGCGCCGACCCGCCCGGTTCACCGGTGCCTGACGTGACGCCACCGGACGCGAGCCTCGACCTGACGCCCAAGACGGCGAAGGGCAATCGCACCCGCGCGCGGCTCAAGGCGTCCGCCCGCGAGGTGTTCGGTCGCCAGGGCTTCAAGAGCGCGCGGGTCAGCGACATCACGGCCGGTGCTGCCATGTCCAGCGGCAGCTTCTACCGCTACTACGCCGACAAGGACGCCGTCCGCGACGACCTGCTCAGCGACCTGCTGAAGGACGTCGTGGCGTTCGCTCGCGACAGCTGGGAGCCGACCGACCCGATGCGCTCCGTGCTGCGCACGACGGAGAAGTACTTCACCTTCTACCGGGACAACCGCGACCTCTACAAGATCCTCATCGAGGTGGCGCAGCACGAGGAGCACGTCCGCCGGCAGTGGATTGCCGCCCGCGAGGAGTTCTACAGCCGGATCAGCCGCATGCTGAAGCGTGCTCAGGCCCAGGGGCTGGGTCGGCCCGACCTCGACCCTGACCTCGCGGCGGCTCTGCTCGGAGGCATGACCGAGTACTACGCCTACATGTGGTTCATCGAGGACCGCCCCAGCGACCTGGACATCCTCACGGTCGCGGACCAGGTGACGAGGCTGTGGGCGCACGGCACCTTCCTGGCGACCGCGACACCTCGCGCGCAGGTCTTTCGTGGCTGACGAGCGCGCACGAGTCGCCGTCGTGACCGGTGCTCAACGAGGCATCGGAGCCGCCATCGTGCAGGAGCTGCTGCTGCGCGACTGGGCTGTCGTTGCCGTCGACCTCGAGCAGTCGGCGTCGGCGGAGGCACGCATCGCTCCGATCGCGGGTGACGTGACCCAGGAGCAGACATGGGATCGGGCGATGGCCGCTGCCGCAACGCTCGGCGTCCTGACCGGTGTCGTGAACAACGCCGGCATCCAGGGCAGCGGCGGCAAGCTCGTCGACACCGAGCTCGCTGAGCACCGCCGCGTCGTGTCGGTCAACGTCGACAGCACCTTCCTCGGGGTTCGGGCTGGGCTGCGGCACCTGCAGCGCGGGGGCAGTGTGGTCAACATCGCGTCCAACGCCGCGTCCCGCGGCGTCCCGCGCTACGGCTCGTACGTCGCTGCGAAGCACGCCGTCGTGGGCCTCACACGGACGGCGGCGCTCGAGGGTGCTCGCAAGGGCATTCGCGTCAACGCTGTCTGCCCGGGGCCTACGCAGACGCGGATCATGGATGCCGTCTCGCGTTCGTTCAGCGCCGACGACCCCGACGAGATAACCCGCCGCATGCAGGCCGCCAATCCGAGCGGCCGGTTCGCCGACCCGCTGGAGGTCGCGCGAGCAGTCGCCTGGCTGCTTGGCGACGAGGCCAGCTACGTCAACGGAGCATCGCTCGCCGTAGATGGTGGGCTCACATCAGCCTGAGGAGGCAACATCTTGATCTCTGACCCGTTCCGGATGGACGGCAAGGTCGTCATCGTGACGGGCGCGTCGAGCGGTCTCGGTGCACGATTCAGCGAGGTCCTCACCGAGGCCGGAGCAACTGTCGTGCTGGCCGCCCGCCGTGAGGCTGCCGTGAAGGAGCTGGCAGACCGGCTGCCGCGCGCCCTCGCGGTGCGCTGCGATGTCACGCTCGAGGAGGACTGCGCCACTCTGGTCGAGCAGACGCTCCAGGAGCACGGCCGCATCGACGTTCTGGTCAACAACGCGGGCGTGAGCAACGTTGCCAAGGCGGAGGACGAGACGACTGAGGCGTTCCGGCGGGTGGTCGAGGTCAACCTCGTCGCCACCTACACGCTGAGCCGCCTGGCAGGCATCGAGATGCTCAAGGCCGGTAGCGGGACCATGGTCAATGTCGCCTCCATGGTCGGCCTCGTCGGCCTGGGCCGGATGCCACAGGCCTCGTACGCCGCCAGCAAGGCTGGTGTCGTCAACCTGACCCGCGAGCTGGCCGCCCAGTGGGCACGCCGAGGCGTGCGCGTCAACGCGCTGGCCCCGGGCTTTTTCCCTTCGGAGATGACTGAGGAGCTGTTCGGATCCGACACCGGGCTGGCCTGGGTCGAGAAGATGACGCCGATGGGGCGAGGCGGCCGGCCGGACGAGCTCGACGGCGCGCTGCTCTTCCTCGCCAGCGATGCAAGCAGCTACGTCACCGGGTCGGTCGTGACGGTGGACGGCGGGTGGACGGCGGTCTGACCACGTGAGCCGAACATGTCCTCAACCTGACTCACCCGCCGACCAAGGGGCTGTGTAGAAATGGGCTCCAAAGTGCTGTCGACCCGCGATCTCGACTTCCTGCTCTACGAGTGGCTCGACGTTGAGGTCCTCACCTCGCGCGCCCGCTTCCAGGAGCACTCGCGCGAGACGTTCGACGCCTTCTTGAGATTGTCCGAGCAACTGGCTGAACGAGACTTCGCCTCGCACAACGCGAAGAGCGACCGCGTCGAACCACAGTTCGACGGTGAGCGCATCCAGGTCATCCCTGAGGTGTCGGCCGCACTCGACGCCTTCAACCGCTCCGGTCTGCTGGCTGGAGCCTTGGACGAGGCACACGGCGGGGTGCAGTTGCCGAACGTCGTCCATCGTGCGTGCTTCGCCTGGTTCCAGGCGGCAAACATCGCCACATCGGCGTACCCGATGCTCACTATGGCAAATGTCAACCTCCTCCTTGCTCACGGGAGCCCGGAGCAGATCTGCACCTATGTGCTCCCCATGGTTGAAGGCCGGTACTTCGGCACCATGTGCCTGTCTGAGCCGCTCGCAGGGTCATCGCTGGCTGACGTCACCACTCGTGCGGTTCCCGCCCACGGCGGCACGCATCGTCTGTACGGGAACAAGATGTGGATCTCCGGTGGCGACCACGAGCTCAGTGAGAACATCGTCCACCTGGTCCTCGCCCGCGTCGCCGGAGCTCCCCCGGGTGTCAGGGGACTTTCACTGTTCCTCGTCCCCAAGCACCTCGTCAGTCCCGATGGTTCGCTCGGGGAGCGCAACGATGTGGTGCTTGCTGGCTTGAACCACAAGATGGGCTTCCGCGGTACGACCAACACCATCCTCAACTTCGGCGAGGGCACGTTCACCCCCCAGGGCTCGCCAGGTGCTGTCGGTTACCTGGTCGGCGAGGAGAACCGCGGCCTCGAGTACATGTTCCACATGATGAACGAGGCGCGGATCAGCGTGGGGACTGGAGCAGTCGCGCTCGGCTACACCGGATACCTGCACGCCTTGGACTACGCCCGGAACCGCCCGCAAGGTCGACCGCTGGCCGCGAAAGACCCAGCCGCACCCCAGGTTCCGATCGTGAAGCATCCCGACGTGAGACGGATGCTGCTCTCCTCGAAGGCGTACGTCGAGGGTGGCATGGCGCTGGTCCTCTATGCCGCTCGCCTCCTCGACGAGCAGCAGACCGCAGCGACCTCCATGGACCGGGCCCGCGCGACGTTGCTGCTCGACGTACTCACCCCCATCGTCAAGAGCTGGCCCTCGCAGTGGTGCCTCGTCGCCAACGACCACGCCATCCAGATCCACGGCGGATACGGCTATACCAGGGACTATCCGGTTGAGCAGTTCTATCGCGACAACCGGCTCAACCCCATCCACGAAGGCACCCACGGGGTGCAGGCGCTGGACCTCCTCGGCCGCAAGGTGACGATGCGAGGAGGCGCCGGGTTGAAGCTGCTGGTCGAAAGCATTCAGGCAACGACGCTCCGTGCCGGCGGGGAGCTGGCGACGTTGGCCGAGCAGCTCGATACCGCCACCGGCCGGCTCGTTTCCGTCACCGAGAAGCTGTGGGCCGCCGACGACCCGACCCTGGCTCTGGCGAACGCGTCGCTCTACCTCGAGGCCAGCGGCCACATTGTGGTGGCCTGGATGTGGTTGGAGCTGGCCATGGCCGCAGCGGGTAAGAGTGGGGACTTCTACGAGGGCAAGCGGGCCGCCGCGGTGTACTTCTTCAAGCATGAGCTGCCCCGCATCCAGCCCCATCTTGACGTGCTCGAGAGCTTGGACGTGTCGCTCGTCGAGCTGGACGACTGCTGGCTGTAGCGCGCTGGGTCTGCGCGGAGGGGGCGGTGCGAGCGACGACGACCTAGTTGTCGCCCTCGCTGAGGAAGCCACGGACCTTGGCACCGTTCTGGTTGATGCAGCGCTCCAGCGCGATCTCCTGGTCCGCCGTGGCCCTGGCGATATCGAAGCGCACGGGGAACCTGCCTTGCACGCTCGCTGCAGGATTGCCCTGATCCTTCACGAGCACCACACCGGGCAGCCCGCCGCAGGCGCGCTTGAGCGCCAACCGGTCCGCCTGCACCGCGTCCTGGGTCATCGTCACGACGAGCACCTTCTTGGGCGGTGCGAGCAGGAAACCGCCGATCCCGGTCACGAGCATGCTGATCAGGACCAGCGCACCGCCGACCCCCAGGAGCACCTTGGTGCGGGTGCTCATGGCCCGCCCTTCGGCGGCAAGCTGACTGGTCACAGCACCATTGTCACAGCACGGCTTCCCGGCCCGCCTGCCCGGCCGTCAGGCGCGGCGCACGACCTCATGGCCACGCCCCGGGTGCCAGGACTCCACCACGAGCACATCCGGCTGTGTCTCCACATGGGTGAGGACCACTTCCGTCAGATCCAGCCGGAACCGGTGCGCCCCGTCAGCGGGTACCTCCACCGCGACGCCGGCCAGCTTGGCCTCCCCCGGCCAGCCCGACGGGTCGTCGGGCGGCGGGTCGCTCGTCGGGGAGTGCAGCGCGAACCTGCCGTCGCGTCGGAGGTCCTTCGCCTTCACTGCGCCCGGCATGCTGCCCAGCCACACCTGGCCGTTGGCGAACTCCACCTCGGTCCCGCTGATGCGCGGTGCCCCGTCAGCCCGCAGCGTCGCCATCGTTGCGTGCTTGGAGATCGCAAAGCGCGCGCGCACCTGCCGCGCCAGATCGGGTACCTCGGCCGCCATCTCGTCCCAGCTGGTCATGCCCCCACCCTCACACCTGCTACCGACACCACCACCCCCTCACCGGCCCTGCCAGACCTGCTTGCGTCTGCTCGGCCTCTGCCCGGCCGTGTGCACATCGGCAGACGCAACGAGGGGACGTGGCCGCTGCTCAGGGCTCGGCGAGAGCTGGGACCTCCACCTTGCTCTGCCGGGTGGCCAGGATGCAGCCGACGAGGACGAGAGGGAAGCCGAGGGCCACGCCGACGGTGAAGGGCTCCGCCAGCAGCACGATGCCGAGCAGCACGGCGACGGCGGGGTTGACGAAGGTGACGACCACTGCGCGGTTGGGGCCGACCTCGGCGATGAGGGCGAAGAACAGCAGGAACGCCACGATCGTGCAGGCCACCACCAGTCCAGCGACGCTCCAGAGGACACGACCTGACGGCACCCGCGAAGGCCACGAGGCAGCCGCGAACGGGGCATAGACAACGGCAGTGATCCCGAGCGCCGGGGCGATGACGCCGAGCGACGGGACGTCGGACAGCTTGCGGCTGACGATGAGCGGCGCCGTGCCATAGCCGACCGCGACGAGCCCCACCTCCAGGGCCGCGCGCAGCTCGCCGCCGAGGTCGAGGCCGAGCAGGACACACACGCCCGCCGCCCCGACGACAAGGCCGAGGACGCGGGTGCGGTCGAGTCGCTCCTCGTCACCCAGGGCCAGCGACGCGACCGCCGCGACCATCGGGACGGCCGCGAGGAGCAGCCCGGTCAAGGACGAGGTGAGGAACCGCTCAGCGTCGGTGAGCAACACCCAGGGGGCGGCGATCTCCAGCACCGTGAAACCGAGCAGGGCACGCCAGTGCGGCCTCAGCCCGGTGAGCTGGCCCTTGACGGCGGCGATCGGAAGCAGCACCAACGCGCCGATCGCCGCCCGGGCGAACACCACCAACGGCGGCGACAGGTCCTCGACCGCGACCTTGATGAGCAGGTACGGGATCCCCCACAGCACGCACATCGCACCGAACAGCCACCACCCACGACGCGTCACCGCCCCACCCTAGGAAACGTGACCGACGCAATGGTCGAAGGCCGTCAGTGGACCTGACGCTCGCGACCGGCCCAGTACTGCTCGCGCAGCTTGAACTTCTGGATCTTGCCGGTCGCCGTCCGCGGGATCTCGGTGCGGAACTCCACCGACGTCGGTGCCTTGTAGCCGGCCAGCCGTCCCTTGCAGTGCGCGATGAGCTCGGCCTCGGCGGCCTCGGTGCCGTCGGCGAGCACGACCAGGGCCTTGATCGTCTCGCCCCACTTCTCCGAGGGGACCCCGATGACCGCGACCTCGGAGACGGCCGGGTGCGAGAACAGGCAGTCCTCGACCTCGATCGAGGAGACGTTCTCGCCGCCGGTGATGATCACGTCCTTGCGCCGGTCGGAGATGCTGAGGTAGCCCTCGTCGTCCATGGACCCGCCGTCGCCGGTGTGGAACCAGCCACCCTCGAGCGCGTCGGCCGTGGCGTCCGGTTGCTCCCAGTAGCCCTCGAGCACGACGTTGGACCGAGCCAGCACCTCGCCTTGCTCGGAGGTCGCGAGCCGCACGCCGATCGCGGGCATGCCGGCCCGTGCGAGCCGGCGGGCCCGCTCTTCGGCCGGCAACACATCCTCCTCGGAACGTGCGCGGTTGACCGTAAGGAGCGGCGAGGTCTCCGTGAGCCCGTAGATCTGCAGGAACTCCCAGCCGAGCTCCTCCTCGATCCGCTGGATGGTCCGGGACGGCGGCGGCGCACCGGCGCAGATGACCCGTACCCGGTCACGGCCGGGCATGGGGCCTTGCCAGCTCGCCGCGGCGTCGAGCACCGACGCGACCACCGCCGGCGCCGCGCACATCACCGTGACGCCGTACTGCTCGACGCGGCGCAAGATCTCGGCGCCGTCGATCTTGCGGATCACCACCTGTGGCACACCCATGCCGGTCATGCCGTACGGCATCCCCCAGCCGTTGGCGTGGAACATGGGCAGCGTGTGCAGGTAGACGTCGCGGTCGGTGACGCCGGCGTGCAACGCGAAGGTGACCGCGTTGACCCAGATGTTGCGGTGCGTGATCTGGACGCCCTTGGGTCGGGCCGTGGTCCCTGACGTGTAGTTGATGGTGGCCGTGGCGTCCTCATCCGGGAGCTCCCACAGGACCGGCTCGACACCCGGACGCAGCAGCGCCGCGTCGGACTCCTTGCCGAGCAGGAAGCGGTGCTTGGCCGTCACCGACTCCAGCGCCGGGGCCACCTCCGGGTCGAGGAGCAGGACCGAGGCGCCGGAGTGCTCGACGATGTACTGCACCTCCGCCGGCGCGAGACGGAAGTTGATCGGTACCAGCACCCGGCCGTAGGAGCAGACTCCGTAGAAGGTCTCGAACAGCCGTGAGCTGTTGTGGCTGACGATCGCCACCCGCTCCCCGCGCCCGATCCCGAGCTCATCCAACCCGGCCGCCAGGGAGCGCGCCCGCGCGGCAAGCTGGCCGTAGGTCAGGGTCCCGAGCCCACCGTCCTGGAAGGGTGCCGGCTCGTCGACGATGCCCGTGCGGGTGCCATAACACAGCTCCGCTCGGTCGAGGAAGTCGCTGGTGGTGAACGGGACCTTCACGGCATCTCCCTGACATGGACGTGTGACTCATCCAACACCGACCAGGTCGGGTCGCACCATCCGTACCCTGGAGGCATGACCACTGAGGGGATCGACCCGGCGCGCCTTGCGGTCGTCCTCGAGGTCCTCAAAGAGCTCGACGACCTCGACCCGGACCATCCCGACGCGGTCGCGGTCCGGCGAGCGACGGCGCATGTCTACAAGAGCGTCAAGATCCGGCGGCGGAGCGAGCGTCGCGCGAGCATCACCGCTGCGGACGAGGCGGTCACCAACCTGACCGCCACCGGTGCGAAGGACCGCATCGATGACGAGACCCGCGGGGTACTGCTGGAGGCCCGTGCGCAGACCCCTGTCGTCGGCACCTTGCACCGAGCGCGCGCCTGCTACATCTGCAAGAACCGCTACCGCGACGTCGACGCCTTCTACCACCAGCTCTGTCCGTCCTGCGCCGAACTGAACCGCAGCAAGCGCGACAACCGCGTCGACCTCGAGGGACGCCGCGCCCTGCTCACCGGCGGGCGGGCGAAGATCGGCATGTACATCGCCCTGCGCTTGCTGCGCGACGGTGCCCACCTCACGATCACGACGCGCTTCCCCCACGACGCAGTACGGCGGTTCACCGCCATGCCGGACAGCTCTCAGTGGCTGCACCGCCTCCGGGTCGTCGGCATCGACCTCCGGGACCCGCACCAGGTGGTCGAGCTCGCCGACAGCGTCGCCGCCGCCGGCTCTCTCGACGTCCTGATCAACAACGCGGCGCAGACGGTCCGACGCAGCGCCAGGTCGTACGGTCACCTCGTCGCCGCAGAGACGGCCGCAGCCGCGATCGAGACCGATGTCGACATCGTCGACCTGCGGTCGGGTACGGCGGAGATCGAGGCGGCCATCGGCAGGCGGATGACGCCCGAGGCCGTGACAGCTCTCGCGCTCACGAGCGGCTCGGCCTCGCTGTCCCGCGTGGAGCAGGGCATCGCGATCGACGCCGGCGGCCTGGTGCCGGACCTCGACCCGGCGAACAGCTGGTCGCGGCGCGTACACGAGATCGACCCCGTCGAGCTGCTCGAGGTCCAGCTCTGCAACTCCGTTGCCCCTTTCATCCTGGTGAGCCGGCTGCGTCCGGCGCTCGCCGCCTCGCCGCATCGCCGCACGTACGTCGTGAACGTCTCGGCGATGGAGGGACAGTTCAACCGGCGCTACAAGGGCTCCGGCCACCCGCACACCAACATGGCCAAGGCCGCCCTCAACATGCTCACCCGGACCTCGGCGGAGGACATGCTGGCCGAGGGGATCTTGATGACCGCGGTCGACACCGGCTGGATCACCGACGAGCGGCCGCACCCGACGAAGGCCCGGCTCCACGATGAGGGCTTCCACGCCCCGCTCGACCTCGTCGACGGTGCCGCCCGGGTCTACGACCCGATCGTCCAGGGCGAGCTTGGCAACGACCTCTACGGCTGCTTCCTCAAGGACTTCGCCCCCTCACCCTGGTGAGGCAGGCTGTTGCCATGAGCACCCAGGGACTCGACGATCTCGTCGCACTGGTGCAGGTCGGCGGTGTGACCGTGCTCAGCGGCGCCGGGTTGTCCACCGAGTCGGGCATTCCCGACTATCGCGGCGTGACCGGGGCCGCCCGGCCCGCAACGCCGATGACCTACCAGGTGTTCACCGGCTCACCGCAGGCCAGGCAGCGGTATTGGGCCCGGTCGCACCTCGGCTGGCGCCACATCGCCCGGGCCCGGCCCAACGACGGCCACCACGCCGTCGGTGCGCTGCAGGCCCGCGGGCTGCTCGACGGTGTCATCACCCAGAACGTCGACGGCCTCCACCAGACCGGCGGCGCCCGTGACGTCATCGAGCTGCACGGTGCCCTCGACCGGGTCGTCTGCCTCGGCTGTGGCGAGCTGACCGCCCGAGGCAGACTAGACGAGCGGCTGCGGGAGGCCAACCCCTCCTTCTCGCGCGACGTGGTGGCCCTCAAGCCCGACGGCGATGTCGACCTCGACGACGTCGCAGGCTTCCAGGTCGTCGACTGCCTGCGCTGCGGCGGCCTGCTCAAGCCCGACGTCGTCTTCTTCGGGGAAGCAGTCCCCCGCCACCGCGTGGACCGCAGTTTCACCCTGCTCGAGGGCGGTCGAGCTCTGCTGGTGCTGGGCTCCTCCTTGACCGTCATGTCGGGGTACCGGTTCGTCCTTCGGGCGGCCAAGCTCGGCCTGCCCGTGGCCATCGTCAATCAGGGACCGACGCGTGGGGATGCGCGCTGCGACATCCGGGTCGACGCGTCCCTCGGTGTGGTTCTGACGCAGCTGCTCGACGCCCTGCCGCTCGCCGTGACCGGGTAGACGTGCCCGGCCACACAGCAGCGAGGATGAGCAGATGATGCGTGTCGTCTTCGTCTGCACCGGCAACATCTGCCGCTCCCCCACAGCGGAAGCCGTCCTGCGGCACCGGGTCACCGAAGCTGGCCTCGCCCATGCGATCCACGTGAGCAGTGCGGGCACCGGCGGCTGGCACGTCGGGGATGACGCGGACCCGCGTTCGCTGCGAGCCCTCGGGAGCCGGGGCTACGCCCTACGGCACCGGGCCCGCCAGTTCCGAGCGGACTGGTTCGACGAGCACGAGCTCGTGGTCGCGCTCGACAGCGGTCACCTCGAGGAGCTCCGGCAGCTGCGCCCCGGCGCCGAGGTCCACCTGCTGCGCGAATGGGACCCGAAGGGCCCAGGCGACGTGCCAGACCCGTACTACGGGGACGAGGAAGGTTTCGAGCAGGTGCTGGACATCGTGGAGCGCTCCTGCGAGGGCCTGCTCGAGGAGCTTCGTGGACGCCTGGAACAAGCGGCGAGCTGACGCGCCGCTGGGCGCCTTCGTCGCCGAGGCCGCGGGTCTGGACTGGATCCGCGTCGAGGGTGGCCCGCCCGTTCCCCGGGTCCACGCCGTCACTGCGACGTCGTTGGTGATGGAACGCGTCGTCGAGGCCGCGCCCACCGCGACCGTCGCGGACGACTTCGGCCACCGGCTCGCCGTGCTCCATGCCTCGGGCGCCCCGGCCTACGGCGCACCGTGGACCGGCTTCATCGGTCCGGTCGAGGACCTGCTGCCCTTGGACAACGCGCCGTCGCCCAGCTGGGCCGACCACTTCCGCGACCGCCGCGTGATCCCGACCCTGAAGCTGGCCCTGGCCCGAGACGCTGTGGACAGCCGCGACGCTGCCGACATCGCGCGCGTGATGGAGCGTCTCGAGGACCTCGTCCCTGAGGAAGGACCCGCGCGGCTCCACGGCGACCTGTGGTCCGGCAATGTCCTCTGGGCTGCCGAAGCCGCCTGGCTCATCGACCCCGCAGCGCACGGTGGTCACCGCGAGACCGACCTCGCGATGCTCGCGCTCTTCGGGCTCCCCCACCTCGACCGGGTCCTGACGGCGTACCAGGACACCACCCCGCTCGCAGACGGCTGGCATGCGCGCTTGGCAGTGCACCAGCTGTGGCCGCTGCTCGTCCACGCCGCGTTGTTCGGGTCCGCCTACGGTGCACGCGCCGGCCAGGCCGCACGACGGCTGCTCTAGGTCCACCGCCTGCTCTAGGTTCAGCAGCATGACCGTGCGCGCCGCCCTGCTCACCGAGATCGGCGCTCCGCTGCGTCTCGTCGACCTGGCGCTGCCCGAACCCCGGCCCGACCAGGTGCGCGTCCGCATCGCCGCGACCGGCGTCTGCCACAGCGACCTCTCGCTCGCCCGAGGGACGCTCCGGCAGGCCGTCCCCGCCGTACTCGGTCATGAGTCCGCTGGGACGGTCGTGTCCGTCGGTGCCTCGGTGACCTCGGTCGCGCCCGGAGACCGGGTGGTGCTGGTGTGGGCGGCTCCGTGCCGGGAGTGCTGGTTCTGCTCCATCGGGGAGCCTTGGCTGTGCGAGCGCTCGAGCGACGCCGCCGCCGCGCCCTACGCCTCGGCGGAGGGCCAGGAGGTCTACCCGGGGCTGTCTACCGGTGGCTTCGCAAGCGAGACGGTCGTCGGTGAGCGGTCCGTCCTGCCCGTCCCCGACGGCGTACCGCTCGAGCACGCCGCCCTCGTCGGCTGCGCTGTCATGACCGGCATCGGGGCCGTCCTCGAGACAGCCCGCGTGCAGCCCGGCCAGTCGGTGCTCGTCGTCGGCCTCGGCGGCGTCGGGCTGTCCGCGGTCATGGGTGCCAAGCTTGCCGGCGCCGCAAAGGTCATCGTCGTGGACCGCTCGCCGGAGAAGCTGGCCCTGGCCCGCTCGCTCGGGGCCACCGACGTGCTCGAGGCCGGCGGGGAGCTGGCCAAGCAGGTCCGCGCCCTCACCTCCGGCCGGGGCGCCGACCACGCCGTCGACTGCGTCGGACTCGCCGACACGATCAGGAGCTCCTGGAGCGCGACCCGGCGCGGCGGCACCACCACGGTCGTCGGCATCGGCGGCAAGGAGCAGCAGGTCACATTCAGCGCGTTGGAGCTGTTCCACTTCGCCCGCACCATCAAGGGCTGCGTGTACGGCGGGGCCGATCCCTCCGTCCTGATGCCACGCATCCTGGAGCACGCCGCCCGGAGTGAGATCGACCTCGCCGCCCTCATCACCGACACCATCGGCCTCGACGGCATCGACGCCGCCTTCGCGGACATGGAGCAGGGCCGGGGCGCCCGCGTGATCGTGGTCCCGTAACCCTCTGATGGTGCACAGAAGCACGCGAGCCGTGGCGTGTCGCGCACAGGTGCACGAGACCTGAGCGCGACCCGGATGCCTCCCGTGCATCCATGCACCGCACGGGCCCAGAGGAAGCGGCGTCAGGTCCGGTCCTAGGTTGGGCGCATGGACCTCCAGCTGACCGGCAAGGTGTTTCTCGTGACCGGCGGCTCGCGCGGCCTCGGCTTCGCCACCGCCCAGGCACTCGTGGCCGAGGGAGCAGACGTCGTCGTCGCGGCCCGTTCCGCGGACGGCGTGGCTGCGGCCGCGAAGGAGCTCGGCTGCACCGGCATCGTCGCCGATCTCGCCGACCCTGAGGCAGCTGCGCACCTGGTCGCCGCCACCGTCGACGCGTACGGCGGTATCGACGGTGCCCTCATCAGCGTCGGCGGCCCGCCGGCCGGCCCGGCCCTCGGCCTGACCGACGCGCAGTGGCAGGGGGCCTTCGACAGCGTGTTCCTCGGCGCTGTCCGGCTCTGCCGGGCCGTGGTCGACGCCCTCCCCGACAGCGGTGGTGCCCTGGCCCTGGTGCTGTCGACCAGCGTCAAGGCCCCCATCGCCGGACTGGCTGCGAGCAACGGACTCAGGCCTGGGCTCGCGATGCTGGCCAAGACGATGGCCGACGAGCTGGGCCCGCGCGGGATCCGGGTCAACGGCCTGATGCCGGGTCGGGTGGATACTGACCGGGTGCGCGAGCTCGATGGTCCTGATCCCGCTTCACGGCAACGAGCCGAGCAGGCGATCCCGCTACGGCGCTACGCCAGGCCCGAGGAGTTCGGGCGGGTGGCCGCGTTCCTGCTCTCCCCGGCGGCATCGTTCGTCACGGGCAGCATGGTGCCCGTCGACGGCGGCGCTCTGAGGTGCCTGTGATGCTCGGAGGAACCGCGACGCTCGGGCCCCATGCCGTGCACCGGATGGGCTACGGCGCCATGCAACTCGCCGGGCGCGGTGTCTTCGGGCCGCCACGCGACCGCGACGAGGCGGTACGGGTCCTGCGCCGTGCTGTCGAGCTCGGCGTCGACCACATCGACACCTCGCAGTACTACGGCCCCGGCGTCGTCAACGCGCTCCTGCGCGAGGCCCTCTACCCGTACGACGGGATCACGATCGTCAGCAAGGTCGGCGCCCGCCGTGACGACACGGGGGGCTGGCACTCCTGGGACGAGCCGGCGGACCTGCGCCAGGGCATCGAGGACAACCTGCGGGCCCTCGGCGTCGACCAGCTCGGCGCGGTCAACCTGCGCTTGATGGGCATCGACGGGCAGGACGGCCTCGAACGCCGCCTCGACGCCATGGTGCAGGCCCGCGACGACGGCCTGATCGCCGGTATTGGGATCTCGAACGTCACCTTCGGGCAGTTCCAATTCTGCGCCGAGCGGACCGAGATCGTCTGCGTCCAGAACCAGTACAACCTCGTCGACCGCTCGTCACAGCCGATCCTCGACGCCTGCACCGAGCGCGGGATCGCCTTCGTGCCCTTCTTCCCGCTGGGGTCAGGCTTCGGGACCCACGACGTACGCGGCAACCCGTCGGTGGTGGCCGCCGCCGAACGCCTGGGGGCAACCCCGACGCAGGTCGCGCTGGCCTGGACGCTCGCCCAGTCCCCCGCCGTACTCCTCATCCCCGGCACGTCGTCCGTGGCCCACCTCGAGGAGAACCTGGCCGCCGCCGACCTCGTCCTGGACGACGTCCAGCTCGAATAACCCCTTGCCGGCCTTGGTAGGACGAAGGTGTGGACATCCGGCCGGTACAGGACCGCGACTCGCTGCAGGCCTTCCACCAGGTCACGGCCGCCGCGCACGCGCACGACTACCTCGCATTGCCCGCCGATCCGGTGGAGGAGCTCCTACCGCTACTGGAGGAGAAGGAGCAGGCCGGCGAGCTGGTCCTTCTCTTCCTGGCCAGTGACGACGTTGCCCCGGTCGGCACCCTGCAGCTGAGCTTCCCCACGCTGGACAACCTGATGAGCGCCAACCTCCAGCTCACCGTCCATCCCGACCACCGGCGCGAGGGCCACGCCCGCCGACTGCTCCAGTTCGGCATCGCGCAGGTCAGGGCCCGCGGGCGCAGTCGGATCTTCATGGAGGTGCCCTCGCCCGCCGGCGGCGGCGACATCGCGGCGCTGGCGCTCATGACCGAGGTCGGTGCAAGGCCGGTGCTCGAGGACTACCGACGGCTGCTGGACCTGGTCAAGCACCCGGTGGGCGAGCCCCTGCGGGCTCCGGAGGGCTACCGGGTCGTGCAGTGGCTCGACCGCGCGCCGGACGAGCTCGTGGACGGGGCTGCCTATCTCCTCGGTCGCATGACGGTCGACTCGCCGATGGGCGACATGGAGTACGAGCAGGAGAAGTGGGACGCCACCCGTTACCGGGAGAAGGAGGAGGCCGCGGCGGCTCGCCGCCGCACCCGCCTCGCCACCGCGGTCGTGCACGTCGCCAGCGGAGCCGTTGCCGGTATCACCAGCATCGGGGTCAACCGGGACCACCCGGAAGTGGTCTACCAGTGGGACACCATCGTCGACCCCGAGCACCGCGGCCACCGGCTCGGCCTGGTCCTCAAGAGCTGGAACCACCAGCAGCTCAAGGAGCAGGTCCCGGACGCGGCTTTCGTCAACACGTGGAACGCTGCTTCCAACACGTTCATGGTCGCCGTCAACGACGCCCTCGGGTTCGAGCCCGCCGAGGCCTGGACGCAGTGGCAGCTCGACCTCTAGCTGCCCGCCAACGCCGGCAGCGTCAGTCGACGGGTTCGGCGACACCCTGGCGTGCGAACTGGGTCCGGTAGAGCTCCGCGAACAGCCCGTCCGCGGCCAGCAGGTCGTCGTGCTTGCCGCGCTCGACGATCCGGCCGTCCTCGATGACGAGGATCTGGTCGGCGTCGCGGACCGTGGAGAGCCGGTGCGCGATGACGATGGACGTCCGGCCGGTCAGGGCGGTCGCCAGCGCCCGCTGCACCGCGGCCTCGGACTCGCTGTCGAGGTGCGCGGTCGCCTCGTCGAGCACGACCACACCGGGGGCCTTGAGCAGCAGTCTCGCGATCGCCATCCGTTGCTTCTCGCCGCCCGACAACCGGTAACCGCGATCCCCGACGACGGTGTCGAGACCATCGGGGAGCAACCGCACGAGACCGCCCACCTGGGCGGCGTCGAGGGACGCCCACAGTGCGTCGTCGGTGGCGTCCGGAGCGGCGTAGACCAGGTTTGCACGGATCGTGTCGTGGAACATGTGGGCGTCCTGGGTCACGACGCCGACCGCGTCGCGCAGGGACTGCAGCGTCACGTCACGGATGTCCAGGCCGCCGATGCGGACCGCGCCTGCCTGCACGTCGTACATGCGGGTCACGAGCTGGCTGATCGTGGTCTTCCCTGCACCGGACGGACCCACGAGCGCGATGAGCTGGCCGGGCTCTGCGTGGAAGCTGACCCCGTGCAGCACCTCCTGCGGGTCGGTGTTGTCCAGGACCGCCACCGACTCCAGCGACGCGAGGGACACCTCCTGGGCGCGCGGGTACCGGAACCGGACGTCAGCGAACTCGATCGCCATGGCCTTCTTGGGCAGGGTCGCCGCATCGGGCTTCTCGGCCACCATCGGCTTCAGGTCGAGGACCTCGAAGACGCGCTCGAAGGACACCAGTGCGGTCATGACGTCGACCCGGACGTTCGACAGTGCGGTCAAGGGGCCGTAGAGGCGCGTGAGGTAGGAGGACAGTGCGATGAGGGTCCCGACGGAGAAGCTCCCCTCGGCGGCCAGTGTGCCTCCGACGCCGTAGACCAGCGCCGTGGCCAGTGACGCCACCAGCGTGAGCGAGACGAAGAACACCCGACCGAACATCGCCGACGTGATCCCGATGTCACGGACCCGGCCCGCCTTGTCCCGGAACTCGCCGTCCTCCACCTCTGGCCGGCCGAAGAGCTTGACGAGCAAGGCACCTGAGACGTTGAAGCGCTCGGTCATGATGGTGTTCATCTGCGCGTTCAACGTGTATCCCTCGCGCGTGATCTCCTGCAGCTTGGTGCCGAGCAGCCGCGCCGGAATGACGAAGACCGGCAGCAGCACCAGGGACAACAAGGTGATCTGCCATGACAGGAAGAGCATCGCGATGAGCACGGTCGTGACGCCGATGACGTTGCTGACCACGTTCGACAGCGTCCCGGTGAAGGCCTGCTGCGCCCCGAGCACGTCGTTGTTGAGCCGGCTGATGAGGGCGCCGGTCTGGGTACGGGTGAAGAAGGCGATCGGCTGCCGCTGCACATGCGCGTAGACCTGACTGCGCATGTCGTAGATCAGGCCTTCGCCGATCCGGGCGGAGTACCACCGCTGCGTGAGGCCGATCAGCGCGTCGAACAGCGCGAGGCCCACGAGCAGCAACGCCATGGCGAGCACGACCGAGGTGTTGCCCGTGCGGGGCGGGTCGGTGCCGATACCGCTGTCGATGATCTTCTTGAAGATCAGCGGGTTGGCGACGGCGACCAGTGCGTCGATCACGATGAGGGCCAGGAAAATCGCGAGGTCGCGTCGGTAGGGCGACGCAAAGCGCGCAATGCGGCGCACGGTGCCGGGCGCCAGCTTCTGCCCGACGACCGTGGAGTCGCGGGAGAACGAGCGCATCATCTGCATGGGGCCACCAGGGCCCATCGGTCCGGACACGACGGCCCCCTTCTTCGACAGTTCCTTAGAAGGCGGAGATCCCGGTCAGCGCTCGTCCGATGATGAGCTTCTGGATCTGGCTTGTGCCTTCGTACAGTGTCGTAACGCGGGCGTCACGCAAGTACTTCCCCGCGGGGTACTCGTCGATGTATCCGTAACCCCCGTGCGCTTGTACGCAGTTGTTCGCGGCCCGGACCGACGCCTCGCTCGCGTAGTACTTCGCCTTGGAGGCCGCGAGTGCGTAGTCCTCGCCACGGGTCTTGAGGTCCGCGACCCGCCAGGTCAGGAGCCTGGCGCAGTCGACCTCGACGGCGGTGTCCGCGATGAGCTCCTGGACGAGCTGGTGCCCGGCGATGACCTTGCCGAACTGCTTGCGCTGCGTGGTGTAGGTGATCATGGTGTCGAGCGCCGCCTGGGCGATCCCGGTGCACGACGCGCCGAGTGACATCCGGCCGTCGTTGAGCGCTGTCAACGCGACCCGGATGCCCTTGCCCTCCTCGCCGCCGAGCAGCGCCTCGGGACCCACGCGCACGTCGCGCAGGACCAGCTCGGCGGTGTCGCAGGAGCGCAGCCCGAGCTTGCCGTGGATCGGGCGGGCCTCGAAGCCCGGCGAGTCGTTCGGTACGAGGAACGCCGACACGCCCTTGGCACCGGGCCCACCGGTCCGCGCCATGAAGAGCGTGACACCGGCGATGGTGCCGTTGGTGATGAAGATCTTGGTGCCGTTGAGCAGGTAGCCACCGTCGGCCTGGCGCACCGCCGTGGCCTGCAGGTCGGCCGGGTTGGAGCCGTAGTCCGGCTCGGTCAGGCCGAAGCAGCCGAGCACCTCACCGGTCGCCATGCGAGGCAGCCAGTGCTCCTTCTGCTCGGGCGTCCCCCACCGGTCGATGGAGCCGGCGACGAGGCCCAGGTGCACGCTCACGATGGACCGCACGTTGGCGTCGCCGCGCCCCAGCTCCTCGATGTACAGCACGTAGCTCAACGGGTCGCCGCCCCCACCGCCGTACTGCTCGGGGATGGACAGACCGATGAAGCCGGTCTGACGCAGTCCGTCGAGGGCCTCTTGCGGGAACCGCTCCGCCCGGTCGTTCTGCAGGGCTCGGGGAGTGACGACGTCGTCGACCCACTCCTTGACCGCCTTGCGTACGGCGTCCTGCTCCGGGCTCAGCGTGAGATCCATCAGTCCCCTCGTTGCGCAAGGTCTCGCAGGCGTCTCACCTGCGCTTCCCGCTCAGCCTTCCACTGCGCGGGCGCGGACCGCGACCCGGCCCCTTGCAGCAGGACCTTGGTCTCGATGACAGCGTCCCGAGGACAGGCGAGTACGGCGGAAGCGAGGTCCAGGGCGGCCTGGTCGAGCTCCTCCGCAGGGACGACGAGGTTGACCACGCCCGCGCGCTGCGCCTCCGACGCCTCGACCCGGCGGCCGGTGAGACACCACTCCAGAGCGCGCGTGAGGCCGGCGGCGGCCACCAGAGGATGGGTTCCTGTCAGGTCCGGGACGATCCCCAGCGAGGTCTCGGCCATCGCGAAGACCGTTCCCTCGGCTGCGACGCGCAGGTCGCAGGCCAGCGCGAGCTGGAAACCCGCTCCGATGGCGTGGCCCTGCACCGCCGCGATGCTGACGAGGTCCGGGCGCGACAGCCACGAGAAGCCGTGCTGGAACGCAGCGATCTGGTCCTCCGCGTCGTCGGCGCGGCCAAGCTCGGCGAGCAGGGAGAACTGCGAACGGTCCAGCCCGGCGCTGAACGAGGCTCCTTCGCCCCGCACGATGACTACCCGCACGCTGCCCGGCAGCGTGCGACCGTGCTCAGCGAGCTCCGCCCAGAGGACCGGGTCCTGCGCGTTGCGCTTCTCGGGACGCGTCAGCGTCAGGGTGGCCAGCTCGTCGGTGACGACGAGCTGCGAACCGCTCAGCTGCTCTTCTTCCGGGTGGCCCCGCCGCGACCCCTCAGGGTGGCGCCAGCCTCGCTCAGGATGCGATGCACGAAACCGTAGGACCGGCCGGACTCCTGCGCGAGGGCCCGGATGCTGGCGCCTCCCTCGTACTTCTTCTTCAGCTGCTCGGACAGGTTTTCCCGGTCGCCGCCAGTGACCCTGCTGCCTTTCTTGAGTTCCACCACGTCTTCACCCTCCTCGTCGGCGCGGTCCTGACCGCATGATCACCCACCTACCGCCATACCGGCCACTCCAACCTCCCTCAGTCCACAGGGCTGGTGAAGACGATGGCGTCATAAGCCGATTCGAACCCCAATCCCGCGAAGAGACGCTCAGTCAGGCCGCCCGCCTCCGCGGTGAGCCACACGAGCCTGGCACCACGCTGGAGCAGCGTGGTGGCCACGGCACTCGTCAGTGCCCGCCCGAGTCGGTGTCCACGAGCGCCCCGCGCCACCGCGACGTGCACGACCTGGCCGGTGGCTCCGTGGAGGAAGCCGGTGGCAACACCGACGAGCACGCCGCCCTCCCAGGCGCCGAACGCCAGGTGCCGCGGGTCGTCGAGGCGGTGGCCCTGCACGACCTGCAGCCGCTGGCCGATCGACGGCGACCAGTCATGCGCGGCGGCGATGAGGGCGCCGACCTTGTCCTCATCCTCCTCTGGGAGGGGACGCACGAGGATCCCCGGCTCGCCGTCGACGAGCTGCCGCGGATCGGTGAGCAGCATCGTGGTGGTCTCCTCCGCGGCCTCGTAGCCGCACTCCTCGGCGAGCAGCTCCAGCTCAGGAGCGCTGGACGGGCTGGCCAGCACCACCACCTGGTGCCGGCCCGCCTCCTTCCACACCAGCGGAAGGGCCAGCAGGGTGCGCTCCACCATCGCGAGGTCACCATCGAGCCCGGCCGCGAAGCTACCGGTGGCCAACGGGTTGTCGGCGTTCAGCACGATGCTCGCCGGCCCGAGCCGGAACGCGGTGCCGTACCTGATCGCGGCCAGGACGCGCGCCGACTCCTCGAGGACGGCGGCGAGACCGGCCTTGCGCTCGTCGTCCAGCTCGAGCTGGGGCACCAGTGCTTCCTGTCGACGATCGGGCGGGCGTCAGAGCGCTTGGGGTGCGATGGCCTGCACGATCAGGAAGACTGCGACGAGAAGCCCCACGATCAGGACGTTCACCGGGTCGTACAGGTGATCGTGCTCGCGGACACGGACGTGAGGTGCGCGGCGGTGGGACATGGCGGCCTCCTGGGGAAGTCGTTCCAAGACCATCCCCACCCTCAGCGTCCGCTTGCCGTCGCGCGACGGCAAGCGGTCGGCTCGCTGGCGGTGCTGCTCGTGGCGGCGTGCACCACCACACCCGACCGCGCGCGACAACCCGCAGCCACCTCCCCTTCCAGCGTCGCACCCACGCAGACGTCGGCACCGACGCATGCCCCCACGGTAGGCACCGGCACGCCCAGCAGCGTGCCTGCGCCTCGTCGCTCGACGATCGGCCGCTCTGTCCGAGGTCGTCCCCTGGTCGCCCTGACGCTTGGCCCCGCGAACGCCAGGCACCGGGTCCTCGTCGTCGGCTGCCTTCACGGGAATGAGACCGGCGGCATCCGGATCGCCGAACAGCTGCTGAGGACAGCGCCTCCTGCCTCGACCGAGGTCGTGGTGGTGCCCGACGCGAACCCCGACGGGGTCGCGGCGCATACCCGGCAGAACGCCCGCGGGGTGGACCTCAACCGCAACTTCCCCTACCGCTGGCAGTCACTCGGCCGGCCAGGGGACCAGCAGTACTCCGGCACCGGCCCGCTGTCCGAACCCGAGTCCCGCGCCCTGGTCGGCCTCATCAAGGGGCTCCGCCCCACCGCGTCGGTGTGGTTCCACCAGCCGGTCGCTGTCGTCGACGAGTCAGGCGGCGCTGTCGCCGTCGAGCGCCGGTTCGCCACCCTCGCCGGACTCCCGCTGCGCCGTCTGCCGCGCTATCCCGGCAGTGCGACCTCCTGGCAGAACACGACCTGGCCGGGCACGTCGGCCTTCGTCGTGGAGCTGCCTGGCCGATCCACAGGCGGGCTGCAGACGAGGCTTGTGCGGGCACTGAAGGACCTGGAGCGGTGAGCCGCCTAGCCTCCTCCTCGACACCGGGAGGCACGCACATGGACGACGGCGGGATGGGCGCGCGCGTCCTGGTCGTCGAGGACGACCCCACTCTCGGTGGCGGCCTGGTGGCCACCCTGGCAGCGTCGTCGTACGAGGTGCGGTGGGCCCGGGACTGCGCCCAGGCACGAGCCTTGATGACCAGCGGCCCGGCGGACCTGGTGCTGCTGGACCTCGGCTTGCCGGACGGCGACGGCGTCGAGCTCTGCAGGCAGATCCGTGCCCTGGACAACCAGGTAGTGGTCGTCGTCGTCACCGCCCGCACCGACGAGGCCGACGCGGTCTTGGCCTTGGACGCCGGCGCCGACGACTACGTCGCCAAGCCCTTCCGCACCGTGGAGCTGCTGGCCCGGCTGCGCGCGCACCTTCGCCGCCGCGACGCGCTCGGGCAACCCGACCTGCGGGTGGGCAGGACCCGCCTCGATCTCCGCGCCCGCCGTGCCTGGGTCGGTGAGGCGGAGCTGCCCCTACGCCCGAAGGAGTTCGAGCTGCTCGTGGCTCTCGCGTCCACAGCCGGTACGGCGGTCCGCCGCGAGCAGCTCATGGACGACGTGTGGGACGAGCACTGGGAAGGCTCCACGAAGACGCTCGACGTCCACGTCGCGAACCTCCGACGCAAGCTGGCGGATGCCGGTGAGCGGTGGGACCGGATCGCCACGCTGCGCGGCTTCGGCTACCGGTTCGAGCTCGACTGAAGGGGTAGCAGCAGCGCCACCCGAGGGCAAGGTGTCCGTCTGCGAACCAGCAGGTCTCCGCCGAACCGCTCGACCAGCGAGGTCGCCAGCACCAGCCCGGTCCCTGGCTCGTGGTCGTCCCCGAAGCCGGCGCCCTCGTCCGCGACCTCGACGACGACCCAGTCCCCGAGCGGCTCGATGGTGACGGTGACAGTGCCGGCGCCGTGGCGCAGCGCGTTGTCGAGCAGCACCTCCAAGGCCTGGCGCAACGCCGCACCCGGCACGGCGACCCGGTCCACGTCGTCGGCCCGCAGCACGAGGTCGCGTGTCGTGGTCCGTCGCCAGCGCGCCGCGAGCTCCTCGGCCACCAGGCGCGGGTCGCAGGTCTCCCGTCCGGCTGGGGTTCGTACCGCCAACAGGTCCGAGATGGTGGCCTCGAGGTGGTGCGCCCGGTCGAGCGCGGCCGCCGCGGTCGTCTCCGGGTCAGCTCCTGCCTGCAGCTGCTCCAGCTGCACCACCAGCGCGCTCAGCGGCGTCCTGAGCTGGTGGGAGGCGTACCGGACGAACTCGCGCTCGTGCCGCACCAGGGTCTCCAGCTCCCGGCCCGTCTCCTGCAGGGCCTTACCGGCAGCGTCAGCCTCAGCCAGACCCCAGCCGGGAAGCGCGACGTCGAACGAGCCGGCGCCCAGTGTCCGTGCCGCCCGGGTGATCTGCTCGAACGGCTCGGCGATGCGCCGCGAGGCGCGCCGCGCCAGCAGCGCAGTGACGGCCAGGACCAGCACCGCCAACGCAACCAGGCCGCCCCAGGCCTCCAGCACCCGTCTGCGGAGAACGGACAGCGGCAACTCGGCCCGCACGCTGCCGGCAACGGTGGTGTCCGACAGCACCGGCGAGGCCACGACGAGCTGGCCGGCCTCGTTCCCGTGGTGCTCCTTGCCGTCACCGGACAGGCCCGCCAGGGCCGACCGCGCGGGGCCGGCGCCGCCGACCCGCCTGCCGGTGGCGTCGTACAGACCGAGGCGGGTGGCCGTGGTGGCCCGCGGAAGGGCCACCTTGACGCCCGTCTGCAGCGTGTTGTCGGGCACGGCGGCCACAGCCCGGGTCGCGTCGCGCTGCAGCGCCGACAGGGCCGCGCCGGAGAGCAGGCGTTCCACCGCAACCGCCAGCGGCACGCCGAACAGCACAATCGCGGCAGCCGCGAGCAGCACCATCGCGCGGCGCACACGGGTGCGCAGCAACGGCGGCGAGGTGCGCTTCACGCTCCGGACTCTAGGCAGCCCAAGGCAAACGGGACGTTGACCTTCAAGGAGCGCATCGTTGACCTGCGCCTGCCTAGCGTCCGGGACATGTCTGGTCAGCGCCGTGCCACCGTCAGCCTCGCCGCCCTCAGCCTCGCCGTCTTGATGCTCGCCGCGTGCAGCTCCTCCGGAGGGGGGTCCGCCGCTTCTGCGCCGAGCAGCGCCGGCACCATGGCGTCGACGACGCCCACCGGGACGGCGAGCGCGCAGCAGTCCCCGGTGGCGGCCGAGAACGCTCCGCCGGGCGACATCGCCGACAACGTGGCCTTCGTCCGCTACGCCAACGCCACCGGGCACTACTCGTTCACGCACCCCGAGGGGTGGACGCAGAACGAGCACGGGGCCGCCGTACTCTTCACCGACAAGCTCAACGGCGTCCAGGTCCAGACCGGTACGGCGACCCGCTCGACCACCGTGGCCGGCGCCAAGGCGCAGGACGTGCCCACGCTGAAGGGCACCCAGGCCGCCTTCGAGCTGAGGAGTGTTGCGACAGCGAGCATGCCCGGCGGCACCGGCGTCCTCATCGTCTACCGGCGCAACTCCGCGCCGGACCCGGTGACCGGCAGGCAGTACCGCGACGAGGTCCAGCGGTACGAGCTCGTGCACGCCGGCCACGAGGTCGTGGTCGAGATGTTCGGGCCGGTCGGCGCCGACAACGTGGACGCCTACCGCACCATGGTGCAGAGCCTGCAGATCGCGTGAGCCCCCTCGAGGCACGTGGCCTCCACCGCTTCTACCGTCGGGGAGGCACCGAGGTTCCCGCCCTTCTGGACCTCCACCTGCGCTGCGAGCCGGGCGAGACGGTGGCCGTCACCGGCCCGTCGGGCTCGGGCAAGTCGACGCTGCTGGGTCTCCTTGCCGGTCTTGATGACCCCGACGGCGGCCAGGTGCTCGTGCAGGGCGAGCTGCTCAGTCACCTGTCCCCTGCCGCCGCGGCGCGGCTGCGTGGCCGCCGCATCGGCGTGCTCACCCAGTCCAGCGGACTGCTCGGGCACCTGACCGTGTTGGAGAACGTCCGGCTGGCCCTGGCATTGCGGCAGCGTGCCGGCGGCGGAGGCGGTCCCACCCCGGAAGAGCTGCTCGAGGGCCTCGGGCTGTCCGAGGTGCGCACCGCGCGCCCGACCACGCTGTCCGGCGGCGAGACCGCACGAGCCGGGCTTGCCGTCGCCCTCGCGGGGGCACCTGACGTCCTCCTGGCCGACGAGCCGACGGCCGAGGTCAGCCTCAGCGAGGAGAGCCTGGTCCTGGACCTGCTCCAGTCCTGGCGGCCCGCCGTGGGGGCGACCGTACTGGTCACACACTCCCCGGTCGTCGCCGCCCGCGCGGACCGTGTGGTCCATCTCGTCGACGGCCGGACCGTGGCCGCATGACCGTCGCCCGTGCCACCGGTGTGGTCGTGGCCTACGAGGGGCGTCGTGTGCTCGACGCCCTGACCCTTGCTGTCGAGCTCGGTGAGCAGATCGCCGTCACCGGACGCTCCGGGAGCGGCAAGACGACGTTGCTGCTCGTCCTGTCCGGCCTGCTGCCGCCCACGGCGGGAACCGTCGAGCTGGGGGTTCCGCTACGGGACGTGCTCTACGTCCCGCAGGCTCCCTCGCTCGTCCCCGAGCTGTCGGCGCTCGACAACGCCGCCCTCGGCCTTCGCCTGCGTGGGACACCCCCGCGCGAGGCCCTCAGCCGCGCCTGTGAGGAGCTCACCCTGCTCGGTCTGGCGGACGCCCTGGAGGCACTACCTTCCGAGCTGTCGGGCGGCATGCAGCAGCGGGTGGCCCTCGCCCGGGCCACGGTCGTGGAGCCCCGACTGCTCCTCACCGACGAGCCGACCGGCACGCTCGACAGGCACAACGGCGACCACGTCCTGCAGGTCCTGCGTGACCTCGCGGCCCGCAGCGGTGCAGCCCTCGTCATCGCGACCCACGACCCCGAGGTGGCGGCCCGGATGCCCCGCCAGGTCCAGCTGTCCGACGGCCGGACAACGGAGGTCGCCGCGTGAACGCCTTCGGCTTCCTGCTCTCCGGACTGCGCCGTCGCAAGGCCGAGACGATCGCCGCGTCCCTGGCGGTCGGCCTCACCGTCGCCTACCTCGCTGCGCTCGGATCCTTCGTGGCACAGAGTCGATCGCAGCTCACCGTCCGGGCCGCGGCGCGGGTGCCGGTCGACTGGCAGGTGCAGGTCACCGCCGGAGGCGACCCCGCCGTCGTGAGCAAGGCTCTGCAGACCGTGCCCGGGCTGGTGGGCCAGCGGGCGGTCGACTACGCGCGTGTCACCGGCCTCCGGTCGACCTCCGCCCTGGGGACCCGCACCACCGGTGCGGCGTACGTCGTCTCACTGCCGGCCGACTACGCGAGCTTCGCCCCAGGCGAGCTGCGGCCGCTGCTGGGCCCAACAGCGGGTGTGCTCCTGCAGCAGCAGACCGCCTCCAACCTCGCCGCTGGTCCCGGTGCTCTCGTGCAGGTACTGGGTTCCGGCGCCAGCGTGCACGTCGACGGGGTCGTCGACCTCCCGGCCGCGGACTCGTTCTTCCAGGTGGTCGGAGCTCCGGCAGGTTCCGGCGCCAGCGCCCCGCCCGACAACGTCCTCATCGTGCCGCCGGCCGACTTCACCCGACTCGTCGGCTCCACCAGTGTCGTGCACCAGCTGCACGCGCGGTTCCAGCACGAGGGGCTTCCCTCCGACCCGTCGCA
This sequence comes from Frankiales bacterium, assembly GCA_025966135.1. GTDB lineage: Bacteria > Actinomycetota > Actinomycetes > Mycobacteriales > SCTD01 > RYN-111. The sequence goes on along the minus strand of JAOPVP010000076.1, from coordinate 35,062 downwards.
AGCCTCGGACCTGTCGACCCTGCGGGCGAACCACTTCGCGGCCTCCGTGGCCGGCGGGGCGCTGGTCGGCAACGACCTCGGCGCCGCCCTGCTGGCCGCCCGGCAGGACGCGATCTACGCCCAGCTCCTGGTCCTGCTCCTCGGCGTGCCCGGCGTGGTGCTCGCCTGCGTCGTCACAGCGCTGGTCGTCGCTCTCCGGACCGACCGGCAGCGCCGCGACGTCGGCCTGCTGCGACTGCGTGGAGCGACCCCCGCTCGCTCGGCCTTCCTGCTCGGCGCAACCGCGGTGGTCGATGGGCTGCTCGGCTGCCTGCTCGGGGTAGGCGGCGCGCTGCTCGCCCAGCGGCTGGCGCTCGGAGCCGACGCCCGGCTCAGCCCCGGATGGACGGCGACCGCACTGGTGGTCGGGATGCTGCTGGCCCTCACCACGGAGCTCGCACCGGTCGCCCGACTGCTGCGGGCGGGAGCACCCACCGTGCAGGACACCGTCGCCGCGCCGGTCAGCACACGGACCCCCCTCCCGCTGCGACTGGGCCTGGACGGGCTGCTGCTCGCGGCCTCCGCCGTCGTCTTCTGGCTGACCGCACGTGGCGGCTACAAGGTGGTTGTCGTCCCCGAGGGCGTCCCGGTTGCGTCCGTCGACTACGCCGCACTCCTCGCGCCCGCCTTGGCGTGGCCGGGCCTCGCTCTGCTGGTCTGGCGGATCACGGCCCTCGTGCTGTCCCGTCGTCGCCGGCCACCGGCCGGCGACCCGCAGGGCCGGATGGCCGACGTGCGTGCCACCGTCGTACGCCGACGACGGCGGCTGGTGGCCCGCGGGGCCACGGGGCTGGCGGTGGCGGTCGCCGTCACCGTCTCCACGGCGGTGTTCACCACCACCTACGACCAGCAGGCCCGCGTCGACGTCGCCCTGACCGTCGGGTCCGACGTCGCTGTCACCCTGCCGGCCGACACCCGCGGCACGTCGCTGAGCACCACCGCCGCCCACGTGCCTGGGGTGCTCGCCGTCGAGGCCATGCAGCACCGGCTGGCGTACGTCGGCCCCGACCTGCAGGACCTGTACGGCGTCAACGCCCGCACCATCGGGCGCGCCGCGCCTCTGCAGAACGCCTTCACCCCCGGCAGCACCGTGACCGCCTCGTTGGCCCGGCTGGCTGCCACCCCGGACGGCGCGTTGCTCGCGCAAGAGACCCTCCACGACTACCAGCTGCACCGTGGGGACATGGTCCGCCTTCGCCTGAAGAGCTCCCGGGGGATCTACCGGACCGCAACATTCCACGTCGTCGGGGTCATCACGGAGTTCGCGACCGCGCCACGGGACAGCTTCATCCTGGCCAACGCGGCCTACATCGCCCAGGCCACCGGGTCCCCGGAGACCCAGACACTGCTGGTGCGCACCGACCACCCTGCCGCGGTCGCCCGCACCTTGAAGCCCCGACTGCCCGTCACAGCCGTCGTCACTGACACGGCCACGGCCCGCGCCTCCGTGACGACAGCCACCGGTCTCGCCGCCAGCAACCTGGCAGGGCTCGCCCGCCTGACCCTGGGCTTCGGGCTGCTGCTGGCCATGGCGAGCAGCCTGCTGGCCCTGGTCGTCGGCTCCGCGCAGCGTCGGCGGACACTCGTGGTGTTGGCCGTTCTCGGTGGCTCCACGTCGCAGCGCGCCGCGTTCCTCTGGACCGAGGCGCGGGCTCTGGTGGTCGCCGGTCTGGTCGGTGGCGTCCTTGCCGGCGGCGTCGTCGCGGCAGAGCTGGTCAAGGTGCTCGACGGCATCTTCGACCCGGCACCCGAGCGCCCCGCCGTACCGCTGGTGTTCCTGCTGTCGCTGTTCGCAGCCCTGGCACTCGGCAGCGCGGTCGCCGCCGGGGTGTCCGGCCGACGGCTCGGCCGCGTGGACGCCGCGCGGCTACGGGACCTCTAACGCTCCCTGCGCAGCTTGCTCGTCGGCTTGTCCTTGACGGCGTCGACCGCTGCCGCCGCCGGCCCGCCGACCAGGTTCGCCGGAGGCTGGTCCGCTGCCTTCGGGTGCGGTTGGACTGGCGCCAGGTGCTTCCCCGTCTCCATGAGGACACCGAGTTCCTGCAACGCCTTGCGTCCCATCGCCTGCCGGACGACGGGAAACATCTCGCCCTCCTCTTCCTCCACGTGGTGGCGGACGCTCTCGATGAGCACCGTCACCTTGGCGTCGAAGCGCTCGTGCTGTGCGTCCATGTCCTCGAGCTCTGACAGCACCCACTTGACGATGTGGTGCTCCTCGAGACCTTCCAGCACCTCGTCCTGGATGTCCGGGGCCTTCTCGCGGACCGTCGGGTAGAAGTACTGCTCCTCGATCGCGGCGTGGATGCTGAGCTCCTTGATGATCTCGTCCACGACGTTGCGCTTGCTGACGTACGCCGTGTCGCCCAGCTTCTCGAACTGCTTGAAGAGCTTCTCCACCTCCTTGTGGTCGTTCTTGAGGAGAGCGATGGCGTCAGGCATGGGAACCTCCCTCAGGCTAAGGATTCTCAGGGCTTCACCCGTCGCAAGAAGGTCAAACGTCGGCGAGCAACCAGGCCGCGGTCCGGGCCGGGATCCGCGTGTGCTCCGGGCCGACGAAGACCCCTGCACCTGACGTGACCAGCGGAGAGCTCGCCACGACGGCGAGGTCGCGCGCGCGGTCGGTGGCGTTCAGCACGCAGACCAGTTCCCCCCGACCCGCGAGCGTCCGGGCGAAGCCCAGCAGGTCCGACGGCAGGTCGAGCCAGCGCACCGTTGCGCCGAGGTCTGGCGTCAGTTCCCGGCGCAGCCTGAGGGCCCGCCGGTAGAAGGCAAGTGTCGACGAGGCATCGGCAGTCTCGGTGGCGACATTGCGCTCCGCGGCCTGCGGTCCGAACGGCAGCCACGGGGCTCCAGCTGTGAAGCCGTACCCGGGCGGGTCCGCGGTCCACGGCATGGGGGTCCGGCTACCGTCGCGGCCCGTGACCGCGCCCTTCGACCGCTGCCAGATCGGGTCTTGCCGGTAGTCAGGCGGCACCTCGTCCTGCTCCAGCCCGAGTTCCTCGCCCTCATAGAGGTACGGCGCCCCGGGCAGGGCCAGCAGCGTCAACGTCGCGGCCCGGGCCCGTTCACCGCCGGCAACGCCACCGCCGTACCGGGTGGGGTGGCGGATGACGTCGTGGTTGGACAGCACCCAGGTGGGCGACGCCCCCTCGACGGCGAACGCCGCGAGGGCCTCGGTGATGAGGGCTCGCCAGGCGTCTGCCTCGAAGGGTGCGACCAGAAGCGGGAAGTTGAACGACTGGTGCAACCGGTCGGCACCGACGAAGCGTGCGACCTTGTCGAGCTGGGACAGGAACACCTCCCCCACCATCACCCGGGCGTCGTACTCATCAAGTACCTGCCGCCAGCGGCGGTAGACCTCAACGACCTCGGGCTGGTCCCAGGCGTGCGGCATCGAAGCGGCGTGGAAGAGCGTGGTCTCCTGCGACCCCGACGGCGGGTTGTCCGACAGGTCGACTTGCTTGTAGAGACCGTGCGCGACGTCGATCCGGAACCCGTCGACGCCGCGGTCGAGCCAGAAGCGCAAGATCCGCTCCCACTCCACGTGCACCGCGGGATGACGCCAGTCGAAGTCGGGCTGCCCGCTGTCGAACAGGTGCAGGTAGTACTCACCCGACGGCTCGTCGAGGGTCCAGGCCGGACCGCCGAAGACCGACTCCCAGTTGTTCGGCGGTCCGCCGTCCGGTCCCGCCCTGCGGAAGAGGTACCGGTCCCGGTAGGCAGAGGCCGGGTCCGCCAGTGCTTCCTGGAACCACTTGTGCCGGGAGCTGCTGTGGTTGGGGACCAGGTCGACGATCACGCGCAGACCCAGGGCGTGCGCCTGCCGGAGCAGTTCGTCAGCGTCGGCGAGCGTCCCGAACAACGGGTCCACGTCGCACTGGTCGGCGACGTCGTACCCGTGGTCGGCCATCGGCGACAGGTAGAACGGCGTGAGCCAGACCGCGTCGACGCCGAGCTCGGTCAGGTAGGGCAGCCGCGATGTGATGCCGGGCAGGTCCCCGATGCCGTCACCGTTCGCGTCAGCGAAGCTGCGGACATAGACCTGGTAGACCACGCCGTCCTGCCACCAGGCGCCCCGGCTCACCCGGACAGGCGCAGCCCGCTGGCTGTGTCGAACCAGTGGACGCTCTCCGGGTCCGGCGCCAGCCAGACCTCAGAGCCCTTGGTCGGTGGCTCCCTCGGGTCGACGCGGACCTCCAGGAGCTGCGCCCCCTCGCTCCCCCGCACGCTCGCGTGCACGAAGGCGTCCGAGCCGAGCTCCTCGACCAGTTCGACCGTGGCCGGGATGCCCTCGCCGTCGGCGACGAGGCGGAGATCCTCCGGCCGCACCCCGATGGTGACCCGGTTGCTGGTCAGCTTCTCGGCGGCGTCCCGCGGCAGCGGGAGCGTGAAGCTGCCGAGGTGCGTCGAACCGTCCTGTGCGACCTCGATCTCGAACAGGTTCATCGCGGGAGACCCGATGAACCCCGCCACGAACACGTTCTCGGGCCGGTCGTACATCGCGCGCGGGCTGTCCACCTGCTGCAGCACGCCGTCCTTGAGCACCGCCACCCGGTCGCCCATCGTCATGGCCTCGACCTGGTCGTGCGTGACGTAGAGCGTCGTGACGGCCAGCCGCCGTTGCAGGCTGGCGATCTGGGTGCGCGTCGCGACGCGCAGCTTCGCGTCCAGGTTGGACAGCGGCTCGTCCATGCAGAAGACCTGAGGGTTGCGGACGATCGCTCGTCCCATGGCGACCCGCTGGCGCTGGCCGCCGGAGAGCGCCTTGGGCTTGCGTTCGAGGTAGTCGGTGAGGTCGAGCACCTTCGCCGCTTCCGCGACCCGCGTCACGATCTCGTGCTTTGCCACCCCTGCGATCTTCAGGGCGAAGCCCATGTTCTGCGCGACCGTCATGTGCGGGTACAGCGCATAGGTCTGGAAGACCATCGCGATGTCGCGGTTGCTGGGGTCGACGTCGGAGACGTCGCGGCTGCCGATCCGGATGGTGCCGGAGTCGACCGGCTCCAGTCCGGCGAGCATCCGCAGGGACGTCGACTTCCCACACCCCGACGGACCGACGAGGACCAGGAACTCGCCGTCCTCGACCTCGAGATCGAGAGCGTCGACCGCAGGCCGCTCGCCCCCCGTGTATGCCCGGGTGGCTCTGTCGAAGGTCACCGTGGCCATATTGTCCGTCCCTCCACCGGCAGGTACGTGCCGGACGATCCGAGTGGGGGCGCCCCGGGGCCGGGGCCGACCTGATTGAGTTGCGGGTGGCGAACGACACGTTGTCGCGCCGCGCATGGTGCGCCACACTCCGGCCAGACTGCAAGCGTTTGCACGAAAGGGTCCCCTTGCCGACTCGCATTCAGGACGTTGCACGCGTTTCGGGCGTTTCTACCGCAACCGTCTCACGCGCCCTCCGCGGTCTGCCCAACGTCTCGGACGAGACGCGTACGACGGTGGCGCGGGTGGCCGCCGAGCTCGGCTACGTCGTCAGCCGCACTGCCTCGACCCTGGCCAGTGGCCGCACGTTGACCGTTGCTCTCATCACGCCGTTCCCCGGCCGGTGGTTCTTCGCGCAGGCCATCGCCGCCGTCGAGAGCGAGCTGCGCCGCAACGGCTACGACGCCCTGCTCGTGGGGCTTGCCCAACCGGCCGACGGCCACCGTGAGGTGTTCGAGCCCGAGACCCTGCGCGGTAGGGCCGACGCCGTCGTCGTCCTCACCGTCCCTCTCACCGGCCACGAGCTGGACGGGCTGCGGCGCCTCGGCCTGCCCACGGTGTTCGTGGGTGCCTCTGTGGCCGGGGCGATGTCGGTGCGCATCGACGACGTCGCGGTAGGACGCACAGCCACGGAGCATCTGCTGCAGCTCGGGCATACCCGAATCGCCCATGTTGGCGGGGATCCGAACGAGTTGCTCAACTTCACGGCACGTGCCGACCGGCGTGCAGGATGGATGGCGGCCCTTCGGCACTCCGGCATCGAGCCCGACCCCGCGTACGACGTCTCGGGGATGTTCACGGCCGAGGGAGGACGGGCGGCCGGCGAGCGGCTGCTGTCGCTGCCGGACCCGCCGACGGCGGTGTTCGCCGGCTCCGACGAGATGGCGTACGGGGTTCTCGCCGCTGCCCGCGACCGTTCGCTGCGCGTTCCCGAGGATCTCTCGGTGGTGGGCGTCGACGGCCACGACCTCGCCGACCTGGTGGGCCTGACCACGGTGGAGCAACCGGTGGACCGGCAGGGTGCACTAGCAGCCCAGCTGGCGTTGGCGGCCGCCGGCGGCCAGCAGGCTCGGCACCAGGAGCACGTGGTCATGCCGGTACGACTTGTCCTTCGGAGGACGGCAGCCACCCTCGGATCGTGAGCGTGCCGGGCGTTCTCGTTACCCGATCGTGACCCGTGATCATGAACCGGCCTGTTGCCTGGACGTAACGCAAGCGCTTGCATAAGCCCGCTCGGGCCCGCGCGGCCAGGCGCATGCCCCCGATCCGGAGGAACCGTATGACTGCACGGACCAAGGGACGCGGCGCCGTAGCTGCCGCAGGCGTTCTCGCGCTCGCGCTCGGTGCGTCGGCGTGCGGCACCGCGAAGAAGAGCACCACAAGCACCGGCAAGAGCGGCTGCGAGGCCTACAGCCAGTACGGCAACCTCAAGGGCAAGACGGTCTCGATCTACACCGGCATCGTCACGCCTGAGGACAAGCCGCACACCGACTCCTACAAGCCGTTCGAGTCCTGTACGGGAGCGACGATCAAGTACGAGGGCGACAAGTCCTTCGAGGCCCAAGTCCTCGTGCGCGCCAAGGCCGGCAACCCGCCAGACCTGGCGATCGTCCCGCAGCCGGGGCTGGTCAAGCAGCTCGTCGCTACCGGAGCCGCCAAGGCGGCACCCGCTGCGGTGCAAGCCAACGTTGACAAATTCTGGAACAAGGACTGGAAGGGCTACGGCACCGTCAACGGCACCTTCTACGCCGCCCCCTTGGGCGCCAGCGTGAAGTCGCTGGTGTGGTACTCCCCGAAGGAGTTCAAGGACAAGGGCTACAAGGTCCCCACCACCCTCGATGAGCTCAAGACGCTCTCCGACACCATCGCTGCCGGTGGCAAGAAGCCCTGGTGTGCCGGGGTGGCCAGCGGCGACGCAACGGGATGGCCGATCACGGACTGGATGGAAGACATGATGCTCCGCCTGTACGGCCCGGCGGAGTACGACAAGTGGGTCAACCACCAGATCGCGTTCAACTCCCCTGAGCCGACCGCGGCGCTCGACAAGGTCGGCGAGTTCCTCAAGAACAGCAAGTACGTCAACGGTGGGCTTGGCAACGTCCAGAGCATCGCGAGCACCACGTTCCAGGACGCCGGACTGCCGATCCTCGACGGGACCTGCTCGTTCCACCGCCAGGCGAGCTTCTACGCCGCCAACTGGCCCAAGGGCACCAAGGTGGCTGAGGACGGCGACGTCTTCGCGTTCTACCTGCCAGGGGTCGACACCACCAGCAAGCCGGTTCTCGGTGGTGGTGAGTTCATCCTCGCCTTCTCCGACCGGCCAGAGGTCAAGGCCTTCCAGACCTACTTGTCGACCGACACCTGGGCCAACAACAAGGTGGCCTCCAGCCCGGCGGGCGGATGGGTCAGCGCCAACAAGGGCCTCGACGTCAACAAGCTGACGAGCCCGATCGACAAGCTGGCCGCTCAGATCCTGCAGGACCCCAAGGCGGTCTTCCGCTTCGACGGCTCCGACCAGATGCCGGCCGCTGTCGGCTCGGACGCGTTCTGGAAGCAGGCGACGAACTGGATCACCGGACAGAGCACCAAGGACACCGTCAACAAGATCGAGGCTGCCTGGCCGAAGTAACGCCGAACACGGCCGGGCGCGCTGCAGCGCAGCGCGCCTGGCCGCATCCCAAACCGCCGGCACTGGAGGTGAGAGGTCGCGATGAGCAACACCGCGAAGTTCCTCGAGATGGGATACGCGATCCTGATCTTCGTCGCGATCGTCGGGGTCATCTTGTTCATCGCCAACCGCTTCAGCGGACGGAAGGGTGATCGGGCCGTCGCGTCGGCCTTCCTCGCACCCACGCTGATCGTCCTGTCGGTCGGACTCGTCTACCCCGGACTGCGGACCGTCTACGAGTCGTTCTTCGACGCCGCCGGCAAGGCCTTCATCGGGCTCGACAACTACTCCACCATCTTCACCGACTCCGACGAGATCACGGTGCTCCGCAACACCGTGGTGTGGGTGCTCATCACGCCGTTCTTCGCGACCGGCATCGGTCTGCTCTACGCGATCCTGGTGGACAAGGCCCGCCTGGAGTCCTTCGCGAAGGCCCTCATCTTCCTGCCGATGGCGATCTCGTTCGTGGGTGCTTCCATCATCTGGAAGTTCATCTACGAGTACCGCCCGGAGCAGAGCGGCATCAAGCAGATCGGTCTGCTGAACCAGGTCGTGGTGTGGCTCGGTGGGAGCCCGCAGCAGTGGCTGCTCAACAAGCCGTGGAACAACGTGTTCCTCATCGTGATCATGATCTGGATCCAAGCCGGCTTCGCGATGACCGTCCTGTCCGCCGCGATCAAGGCGATCCCTGAGGACATCGTGGAGGCGGCTCGCCTCGACGGCGTGAAGGCCTGGGGAATGTTCCGGTTCGTGACGGTGCCGAGCATCCGACCTGCGCTCGTCGTGGTGCTCACGACCATCGGGATCGCCACCCTCAAGGTCTTCGACATCGTGCGGACCGTCACCGGTGGCCAGTTCGGCACCAGTGTGGTCGCGAACGAGTTCTACAGCCAGAGCTTCCGGGCCGACAACCAGGGACTCGGGGCCGCACTCGCGGTCCTGCTCTTCCTCCTCGTGATTCCCATCGTCCTCTACAACATCCGCCAACTTCGTGCCTCGGAGGGCCGATGACCTCGAGCAGCATCCCTCTCCCGCTGACCAAGCAACCAGTCGCAGCGACCGTGTCGGTGGCCGCGGGCAGAGCCAAGAAGCGCCTGACCTCCCCTTGGGCGTCGTTGTTCGCCGTCGTGCTGGCCATCCTCTGGACCCTGCCGACCTTCGGGCTGGCGCTGTCCTCGCTCCGGCCGGAGCGCGCCATCAAGACCTCCGGCTGGTGGACGTTCTTCAGCAACCCGCAGGTGACGCTGGACAACTACCGGGCTGCCCTCAGCTCGGACGGAGGTGGTCTCAGCAGCTACTTCGTCAACTCGTTCGTCATCACGATCCCCGCCGTCATCATCCCGGTCTGCCTGGCCTCACTCGCCGCCTACGCGTTTGCCTGGATCGACTTCAAGGGCCGCAACCTCCTGTTCGTCGCAGTGTTCGCCCTGCAGATCATCCCGATCCAGGTGACCCTCATCCCGCTGCTCTCGCTCTACGTGAAGGCCGGGCTCGCAGGCAGCTTCTGGACGATCTGGCTGTCCCACTCGACCTTCGCGCTGCCCCTCGCGATCTTCCTCCTGCACAACTTCATGAAGGAGATCCCGCGCGAGCTCATCGAAGCGGCGCGCATGGACGGCGCCGGTCACGTGCAGATCTTCTTCAGGGTCCTCATGCCGCTGATGACCCCCGCGCTGGCCGCCTTCGGCATCTTCCAGTTCCTCTGGGTCTGGAACGACCTGCTCGTCGCCCTCACCTTCGCCGGCGGCACCCCGGAGGTTGCGCCGCTGACGGTCGGCATCGCCAACCTCAGCGGCACCCGCGGCACGGCGTGGCACCTGCTGTCGGCGGGGGCCTTCATCTCGATCGTGATCCCGCTCACCGTGTTTCTCGCGCTGCAGCGCTTCTTCGTCCGCGGTCTGCTCGCCGGCGGTCTCAAGGGCTGACCGTCTCAAGGGCCGAACAACGCCCGGGTGCGCCCGGTCCGCGACGCTGGGACGGCCGCGAGCACGGCGGCGCGGGCGGCCACGAGACGACGGTCCATGGCCGGCTGGCTCTCGAACAGTTCACCGACGTCCGCGCCGAGCGCGTCCAGGTAGGCGACCCGCGCGTCCAGGTAGGCCAGGTAGCTGGTGCGCGCGTTCTGCTGGGCGTCATGCCACGGCACGACCGTCTCCCGCGCACACTCGGCTCGGCGGGTGCGCAGCACCGGCCCAGCAGCCCGCGCGGTCGCCTTGACCAGCTCTTGCAGGCTGCTGCGCACGGCTGGCGGTGTGCTCTCCCGCGTCAGCTGCGGCGACGTGTAGTGCACCGTCGCAAGGATCTTGCCCTCGCTGTAGACGATGTCTGCTTGCGCAGAGGTCACGCAACGCAGCAACGCACCGAGCTCCCGACGCTCCTGCCAGCGGTCGAGACCGAACGCCCCGACCAGCAGCACCGTGCCGAGGAACACCGCCGTGCGACGCCTTCGCGAGGGTTCGCTGCGTCGTGGGCCTCTGTGTCCCTCGGAGCCGATGACGTCCGGCTCTGCTGCGTACGTCGCGTCACCTCCGGCGGGCGGCCACCTGCCCGGCATACCAGTGGTACGACGACCGCGGCGCCACCGCAACGTCCCTGGCTCCACCGATGCCGGCCCGAAGGTCTCGACGAAGCGCAGTGCCCTGGGAACACTGGGTCGGTATCGGCCGGATCCCCTTGCTCAGCAGGCGATCCACGATGCTGTCGTAGAAGTCGAGCCCGGCGGAGTTCGCAGGTCCGGCGCCGCCCGGCTGCACCCGTGGAAGAGCCACGCGCGAACCTAGGTGAGGGGGGCGATCACGGCCCGCTCGTCAGGCTTGTGCCTGAGGACCTTGTCGACGTAGCTGCGCGCGGCCCGCCCGATTCCCACGTCCTGCCCGGCCTCCTCCGAGAGGAACCAGCGGTGCTCGAGGACCTCGTGGAAGATCTCAGCCAGAGCCAGCTTCCCTCGCAGCTCCTTCGGGACGGTCCGTGCCACCGGCTGGAAGACCTCCGCCATCCAGTCGTAGGCGACGATCTCCTCCGGCTCCCTGCTCTTCCCCATGACGGACCGGTAGGAGTCGAGATCGTTCAGCAGCCGGCGCGCCTGGTTCTCCTCGACGTCCAGACCGGTGAGACGCAGCAGCCGCCGCGTGTGGTGGCCGGCGTCCACGACCTTCGGCTGGATCTGGACGTGGTCCCCACCGCGGACGGCCAGCACCTCGAGCTCGGCCACGTCGAAACCCAGGTCGTTGAGGCGGCGGATCCGCGCGTCGACCCGGTACCGCTCCCCTGACCGCACCAGCTCGGGCTCGGTCAGCGCCGACCACAGTGCTTCGTAACGGGCGACGATGATGTCGCCCGTCTCGATGGGGTCGAGGTCGCTGTCGAGCAGCTCCCCCGCCTGCAAGTCCATGAGCTCACCGATGATCGAGGTCCTGGCCATCGCGAGGTCGTGGTTGCGCAGCCCGTCGGACAGCGGCGCGTGCCGCTCGGTCGTCTCGGCGTCGACGAGGTAGGCCGAGAACGACCCGGCATCCCGCCTGAACAGGGTGTTGGACAACGAGCAGTCCCCCCACCAGAAGCCGGCCAGGTGCAGCCGTACCAGCAGCACGGCAAGGGCATCGAGCAGCCGGACCGCGGTCTCCGGCCTCAGCGTCTGCGAGAACAGGTCCCGGTAGGGCAGCGAGAACTCCAGGTGCCGGGTGACCAGCACCGTCTCCAACGGTGTGCCGTCCGCGTCGAGCCGCCCGTCCACGATGCCCATCGGGTGCACGGACGGGACGCGTGCGTGTTCCAGCGAACGCAGCAGCTGGTACTCCCGCTCAGCCGACCACTGCCCGATCTCCTTGAGGGCGAGGATGTCTCCGTCGAAACGGACGAACCGCACGACGTGCCGGGAGATGCCGCAGGGGACGCCGACGAGGTGCTCAGCCGACCACTCCTCCAGAGGAACACCCCACGGGAGGTCGTAGATCTCCGGATGCGCCGGCTCGCCACGCAGCTGCACCTGTTCACCCTGCCACCGAACCGAGGAATCCGAGTGACTCCGCGGCAACGTGCTGGGACAGTTCCGGGACCGGAAGGAGGCGCATATCACCAGGACCGGTGCCGGCCCGGAGCCGTTGACCACCCCCGGCCGCTTCGAGGTCCTGCGGCACCGTGACTTCTCGTTGCTGTTCGCCGGCCAGGCGGTTTCGGTGCTCGGCGACCGCCTCGTCATGGTGGCCATGCCCTTCGCCGTGCTGTCGATCCCCGGCGCCGGCCTGGCCGGCGTCGGTCTCGTACTGGGCGCCAGCGCCCTGTCGCTGGCGCTCTTCGTCCTCGTCGGCGGGGTCGTGGCCGATCGTCTTCCCCGACACCTGATGATGCTGGGCTCCGACGTCGTCCGCGCAGCCGCGCAGATGCTGTCGGCTGCGCTGCTGCTGTCCGGCACCGCCACGGTCTGGCGCCTGGTTGCGCTGCAGGCGGTCTACGGAGCAGCTGAGGCCTTCTTCCGCCCTGCGGTCCTGGGCCTGGTGCCACAGGTGGTCGCGTCCGGCGAGGAGCAGTCCGCCAACGCCTTGCTCGCGCTGACCTCCAACGTCGGCATGGTCCTCGGGCCGGCGCTGGCGGGGGTGCTCGTCGCCGTCCTCGGGCCTGGAGGTGCTCTCGTTGTCGACGCGGGCACCTTCGCCGTCAGCGCCCTCACCCTTGTGGCCTTACGACCTCGCCCTGCGCCGCCCTCGGTCGCCGCACCGTTCCTGGGCCAGCTCAGCGGAGGCTGGCGTGAGGTGCGCACCCGATCCTGGGTGTGGACCACGCTGCTCGCCTTCTCCGCCTACCACGCCCTGGTTCTGCCGGCCGTGTTCGTCCTCGGGCCGAAGGTCGCCGGCGACATCCGTGACGGCTCGACTTCATGGGGCTGGATCTCCTCTGGCTTCGGGGTGGGCGCCGTCGTCGGCAGCGTGGTTGCGCTGCACTGGCGCCCGCGGCGTCCAGGGCTGCTCATCGGCACGACGCTGTCGCTCGCCTCCACTCAGGCTGTTGTCTGCGCATCCGCCCTGCCCACCTGGTCGGTGGCGGCCCTCGAAGCGATGACCGGCGTCTGCGTCTCCTTGTGCTTCACCGTGTGGGAGACCGCCTTGCAGGAACGAATCCCGGCGGAGGCGCAGTCCAGGGTCTCGTCCTTCGACCACCTCGCCTCCATGACGCTGATGCCCGTCGGGTTCGTGCTTGTCGGACCGGTCGCTCAGCAGGTCGGCACCGGGACCACTGCCGTCGGCGCGTCGCTCCTGACGGGTGCCATCTGCTTGGCCGTCGCCAGCTCGCCTGGGCTGCGCTCCCTCACCGCGCTCGCCCTACCGAGTCGCTCAAAAAGTGAGGACTGACGCAAATCGTGACAGACGCGTAGTGTCCGGTACTCAGGCCACTCGCATCGCACCGCGGAGAGAAGAGTGCTCATGCCAACGTCGCCCATCCAGAGACTGGGAGTCGGCCTGTTGGCCGTCACCCTGGTCGCGGCAGGTCCGGTCAGCGCAACGTCCGCCCTGGCGTCGGTCACCAGCAGCACCGACGTCAGGGTGTCTCCCGACTCCCCCTATACCAAGGCAAATGGCCGAGCCATCGGCGCGGGCGATGCCATCGCGCGCTGCGGCACAAACCGTCGTCAGCAGAACGAGCCGTCAACGGCCGTCGACCCACGTGATCCCTCCATCATCGTGGCCGGCTCGAACGACTACTGCACGGTGCCGGGAGCCGGTGGCACCTGGACGGGCATGTACCGCTCGACCAATGCGGGCTCGAACTTCTCGGGGTCGGTCGTGCCGGGCTACCCGACCGACTCCTCGCCAGAGGGCCAGGCCAGTCCGCTGCACCAGAGGGGGCTCGTCAACGCCGGTGACCCCGTCCAGGCCTGGGACAACCAGGGCCGGCTGTTCTACCTGGGCAACGCCTTCAACCGCACCGCTCCGCAGAACGCCTCGGTGTGGGTGGCGACCTACGACCAGGACGCCGCGCGCTACCTCCGCACCGTGATCGTCGGAAAGGGCACCCCGGCGCCGCAAGGGAAGTTCAACGACAAGACCGCCATCGAGGTCGACCGTGGAATCCACAGTGGCAGCGCCGGCAACGTCTACACGGCCTGGAGCGTGTTCCAGGGCGCGGGCAACAACGAGATCGTCTTCTCCCGCTCGACCGACCACGGCGCGACCTTCTCGACACCGACCAAGATCAGCAGCGGGGTCAAGGACAACCAGTTCGCCGACATCGCGGTGACCTCCAATGGCACGGTCTACGTCGCCTGGCGGCAGTTCGAGAGCTCGCGCGGCCACCAGCGGGCGGCAGTCGTCTACGTCCGCTCGACCGACGGCGGCGCCAGCTTCACCAGCCCTGCGGTGGCGCAGTACTTCGAGGCGTTCGACGCCGCCGACTCCGCCGGCAACCCGGCAGCGGCCGAGGCGGCGCACGAGCAGGCGTACCAGCGCGCCGACGGCCCGGACGGCGAGGTGTCGGACACGTCCGTCGGGGACTCCCGCGACTGCGGCGTCGGGCCGTTCGCCTGCCGCAGCGGCTACGTGTTCTTCCGCCACGACAGCCAGCCCCGGATCACCGCCGACCCCGCCGCCGCAGACCAGAAGGTCTACCTCGCGTTCGACGCCGTCATCCCCGGCACAGAAGCGCCTGCGACGACCACCTACAACACGGCGGATCCGGTCGGCAGCACGCTGCGGGTAGGCCAGGGCGGCCTGTACTTCTCCACCCTCAGCGGCTCCAGCTGGTCGACACCCACGCTGCTCGACGGGCGTCCCGTGGGGGCCAGCCGCAGGGGGCACCAGTTCTTCCCGGACATCAACGCCGATCACGGGGTGCTGCACGCTGTCTGGCACGACAGCCGGAACGACCCGGCCTACAGCGTGCAGTTCCCGCCTGGCAACGACGGGACCCACCGCGACGCGCAGGGCTTCGCGACAGCGACCCATGGCCTGGACACCTACGCAGCGTCCTCCACCAACGGTGGAGCGAGCTGGACGGAGACCAGGCTGAGCCAGTCGGCCCAGATGCCCAACTACCTGATGTTCGGCGACCGGCAAGTGCCCTTCCACGGTGACTACAACTACGTCTCGTCCGTGGGCTCGTTCGCCTACAACACCTGGACCGACACCCGCGACAGCGAACCGCCGAACCCAGGCGACGACCCGCGGAACGCTGGCGGCGAGGGCTTCCAGGTCAACCAGTGCCGCACCCTGTCGGGCGGCAGCTACGGGCCGGACACCTGCCCTGATGCGGGCGGGCTCGACCAGGACATCTTCGGCGCCGCCACGACGTCGTAGGCCCGCCTCACGCCAGGGCAATGAGGTCGGCGAGCGCGTCCGACCACTGGTCCTCGACCCCGTCTGGCAGCAGCAGCACCTTCTCGGGCTCCAGCGCCCGCACAGCGCCCTCGTCGTGGGTCACCAGGACCACAGCGCCCTTGTACGACGCCAGCGCCGACAGCACCTCCTCCCGGGAGGCGGGGTCGAGGTTGTTCGTGGGCTCATCAAGCAGGAGGACGTTGGCGCCACTCACGACGAGCGTGGCCAGCGCGAGGCGGGTCTTCTCGCCGCCGGACAGCGTGCCCGCCTGCTGGTGCACCACGTCGCCGCTGAACAGGAACGACCCCAGCACGCGGCGGGCCTCAGGCTCAGGCAGGTCGGGACTCGAGGAGCGCATGTTCTCGAGCACCGTGCGGTCGGTGTCGAGGGTGTCGTGCTCCTGGGCGTAGTAGCCCAACCGCAGCCCGTGGCCAGGCAGGACCTCGCCGGTGTCAGGCGCCTCCGTGCCCGACAGCAGCTTCAACAGGGTGGTCTTCCCGGCACCGTTGAGTCCTAGAACGACGACACGGGCACCTCGGTCGATGGCCAAGTCGACGTCGGTGAAGATCTCCAGGGAGCCGTAGGACTTCGACAGCTCCTTGGCGGTGAGCGGGGTCTTGCCGCACGGCGCCGGCTCCGGGAAGCGCAGCTTGGCGACCCGGTCCTGCGCGCGCTGGCCCTCGGTGCCGGCGAGGAGCCGCTCAGCCCGCTTGGCCATGCCCTGCGCCGCCTTGGCCTTGGTGGCCTTCGCACGCATCTTGTCCGCCTGAAGCATGAGCACGCCGGCCTGCTTCTCGGCATTCGCTCGCTCGCGCTTGCGACGCTTCTCGTCCGTCTCACGCTGCTGCAGGTAGGTCTTCCAGCCGACGTTGTACTGGTCGAGCTCTGCCCGGTTGGCGTCGAGGTGGAAGACCTTGTTGACCACGGCGCCGAGCAGCTCCACGTCGTGGCTGATGACCACCAGCCCGCCCTGGTGCTTCTTGAGGAAGTCCCGCAGCCACACGATCGAGTCCGCATCGAGGTGGTTGGTGGGCTCATCGAGGAGAAGCGTCGTGGCTCCGCTGAACAGGATGCGGGCCAGCTCGACTCGTCGTCGCTGACCGCCGGACAGGGTGCCGATCCGCTGCTCGATGGCACGCGGAGGCAAGCCAAGGTTGCTGCAGATCCGGGCCGCCTCGGCCTCGGCGCCATACCCGTCGAGGGCGGTGAAGCGCTCCTCGAGACGGCCGTACCGGGCAAGCACGTCGGGGTCGTCGGGGTGCTCCTCCATCTCGACCTGGAGCTTCTCCATCTTGCGGACGATCTCGTCGAGCCCGCGCGCCGACAGGACGCGGTCGCGAGCGAGCACCTCGAGGTCGCCGGTGCGGGGATCCTGCGGCAGGTAGCCGACCTCGCCGGCCCGGGTGATGGTGCCGGCGGCCGGCAGGGTCTCGCCGGCCAGGGTCTTCGTGAGGGTGGTCTTGCCGGCCCCGTTGCGGCCGACGAGCCCGATCCGGTCGCCCGGCTGCACGCGGAAGGTGACCTCGGTCAGGAGCGCGCGGGCACCCGCGCGCAGCTCTAGGTCGTTGACGGTGATCATGAGTTCCTCTGAGGACGACGGGGCAGGCGGCTTCGACAGCTCAGCCCGGCTCAGTGCGTCATGCAGCCAGGATACGTGAAGCGCCCGGTGGGCCCTCCTAGGACGCGGTCGCCGGGCGGGTCTGGGGCACGATCTGGCCCCACGGGACGGCCTCCAGGCCGAGCTCCTCGAGTCGCTGGACGTACAGGCCGTAGCAGCGCCGGGCCTCGCCGGGTCGGCCGAGCTCCGTGAGCGCAGCCACCAGGGCCAGGTGCGCGCCCTCGTCGTACGGGTCGCGCTCCAGGATGCGGCGGCTATAGCGCGCCGCGGCCTCGTGCTCGCCCGCCCTGGCCGAGTCTTCCGCGAGCGCCCGTGCCACCTGCACGTACCGACTCCTCGCCTCCTCGCGCAACCGGTCCGCCCACGGCTCGCCCGGGTGCTCCTCGAGGAAGTCACCGCAGTACCTCGACTCCGCGCGCTGAAGCTGCGCGATGTCGTCGAGCGCCGCCGACTCGGCGAGAAAGCCGTGCACGTCCACTTCGACGTGCTCCGGCACCAGTGCGACGACCTCGGCGTCGAGGACGACGAAGAAGTCCTCGGCGAGCCGCCCGACGGGGTCGAGCGCCACTCGGGCCTGGGACACCGCCTTCTCCAGCGCCTCATCGGGCGCGCCAGCGGGCCAGATGCTGCGCGACATCGCCGCCCGCGACCAGGACAGCGACGGGCGGGCGGCGAGGCGCTTCAGCACCGAGCGCGCCGCCTCGTCCGGCCAGTCCGCGATCCCGAGAGCCTTGCCACCGCGGCGCACCCGGAAGCCCCCGAGCGTGGCCAGCTCGACCCGCGCCGCGCCGCTCTCGAGGTCCAGCGCGCCGCCGAGCCCCGCGGCCTGCTCCGCCAGACCGCGGGCACCGAGGGAGCGCGCCAGCAGCTCGACCTCGGCAACCACCTGTCGGCCCTGACCCAGCGGCATGCGTCGAGCCTGCTCGAGCCGGATCCGTGCCTTCCACAACGGCGCCCCGACGTCGTCCAGCAGCTCCGCGGCCTCGGTCAGCCGCCGATCGTCCTCGACGGGCTGCGGGTCAGCACGAGCCAGCTGGCGCAAGGCCTCGGCGAGGCCGATCCGGTCCCGTCGTGCCCGCGCCTCGCCTGCAGCCACGGAGGCGAACCGCTGGGCCTGCTGGCGGTCGTTGCCAGCGAGCGCGACGACGGCCGCAGCGAGCAGCGCCGCTACGTGGGACAGACCCGACTCATGGGCCAGCGCCTCGTCCGCCAGTGCCTTCGCCCGCTCCCACTCGGTCTCGGCAAGCAGCTGCGCCAACCCTGACAGCGCCTGGACCAGCAGACCCACGTCGCCCGCCGTGCGCGC
The DNA here is from genome assembly GCA_025966135.1 of Frankiales bacterium. Lineage (GTDB taxonomy): Bacteria > Actinomycetota > Actinomycetes > Mycobacteriales > SCTD01 > RYN-111. The sequence continues at coordinate 16,919 of JAOPVP010000076.1, read as the reverse complement.
CGCGGTCACCGCCTCCTCGTACGCCAGCTGCGACAGCGTGAAGTCGCCCCGGTGCCGGTAGATGTGGCCGAGCTGCGTCAGCGCGAAGCTGATGCCGAGCGAGCCGGCGGCCCGCTCGAGGTCGCGCGCGGCCTCCAGGTCGGCCAGCGCAGCGTCGTATTGCCCGAGGTGGAACCGGACCTCGCCACGGTTCGCGAGCGCCAACGACTGGTAGTGCCGCAGCCCGCCCGCGCCCGCCAGCTCGATCGCGATCTCGAGCTCGACCAGCGATGCCTCGAGCTCCCCCTCCTCGAGCAACCGCGACCCGCGGTTGTTGCGGATCCTCACGACCTGGACCAGGTCACCGGCCCGCTCGGCCTGCTCCAGCGCCCGCTCGTAGTGCTCCCTGTTCGCCCTGCGATCTCCCTCGTGCGCGGCCAGCATCGCCAGCGCCGTGTGCGCGGCCGACAGCGCCGCCGCGTCGTCCAGTCGCTCGGCAAGAGCCAGTGCCGGTACGGCCACCTCGAGGCCCTGATCCGCCCGTCCGCGGGCCCAGTGCACCGTCGCCTTCCAGGCCAGCAACCGGGCGTAGTCCGCCGAGTCCTGCGGACCACCGCGCTCGAAGACCTCGAGAGCGTGCTCCAGCTCGCCTCGCTGGTAGTGCAGGAACCCCAACCGGGAGGCCAGCCAGGGGTTGATGGGGTTCCGGTCCCCCACCGCCCGCCGATAGCAGGCGAACGCCGCCTCGACGTCACCCCGCTGCTCGTGGACGGCCCCGGCGACCTGCTCGACCGCGGCATCGCGCTCCTGATCCCCGACCAGCTCCAACGCAGTCGCGACCCGACGCCACCTCCCGGCAGCAACCAGAGCCAGTCCGCGCTCGCGCAGCAGGCGGGCCACCCAAGCACCGTCCTGCTGGTCCACGGCGCAGCGCAGGGCGGCCTCGAACTGGCCGTTCGCCTCGAACCACGCCGCTGCGCGGCGGACCAGGGCCGATCGCTCGTCGGGCTCCAGCGGGAGCCACGTACGCAGGAACTCCCTCAGCAGCCGCGGGAACGCGTAGAGCTGCACGCGCTCGAAGTCCAGCCGGACGACGATGCCTCGGGCCGCCAGGCCGGCCAGAGTCCCGGCCGCGTCAGGACAGCCGAGGAACTCCGCCAGGTCCACCGTGAAGCCGTCGTACGGCGCGACGACCTGTATGAACCGGCGCACCTGCGGCGACTCCGCTCCGAGGGCGTCCTGCGCCACCGCTGCGAAGACGTTCGCGCCCTGCAACTGCATCCGGGCGAGCTCTGCCTCCCAGGCATGACGGGGCCGAAGGGCCAGCGCCGCCGCGACGACACGGACGGCGGCCGGCCAGCCACCGGTCAGCCGCCGGACGGCGTCCGTGTGCCGGTCGTCACCGAGCTCGGCGGCCAGGACCTCCGCCGTCTCGGCCCGGTCGAGACCCAGCTCGGTGCCCGTGAGAGACAGCACATCGGCCTGCATGCGCTCGACGGCGAACGGCAGGGCCACCCTGCTCACGAGAACCAGGTGCGTCGACACCGGCGCCTGCCGACAGAGCCCTTCGACGAAACGGGTCGCCGCCGGTTCCAGGCCATGTGCGTCGTCGATCACGAGCAGCAGGTCCAGGTTGGGCAGGCTCTCCAAGCTCGCGCACACCATGCCAGCCAGCGCCACGGGCCGGTCAGTCCCGTCGGCACCACCGGCCTCCACGACCAGTTGTAGCCTGCTGCCCTCCTCCGCGGAATGACGGGTGACGGCGGCGCAGAGGGGTCCCGCGACGGCACTGAGGTCGCGACCAGCAGGTCGCACGACGACCGCTCCCGCGGCGCCGGCACCGTTCAGCCACTGCTCGAGGAGGACAGACTTTCCGAACCCCGCGTCTGCGACGATGGTCGTCAGGCGGTGAGTGCGCGCGGCATCGAGCCGGGCGAGCAGCCGCGCTCTGGCGATGACCCCAGGCGGCACCGGGACGACGGGCACGGTCTCATCCACACCGCACCTCCCCCACGGCGCCGAGTGTCCCCGCCCGGACCAGGTGCGGCAAGGCAGGGCGCGTCTCACCGAGGCGTTCCCGCGTTGAGGTGCCGACACGCCGGCGCGTCTCAGCAGGCAGGCGACACCCAGGAGATCGCCGTACCGCCCGGGCTTGGAGCAGACGCAACCGGGAGGGGTGGCACGGTCAGACGTTAAAGCCGAGGGCTCGCAGCTGCTCGCGGCCGTCGTCGGTGATCTTGTCCGGGCCCCACGGCGGCATCCAGACCCAGTTGATGCGCACGTCGTTGACCAGCGGCCCGAGGGCGGAGCGGGTCTGGTCCTCGATCACGTCGGTCAACGGGCAGGCCGCCGACGTCAACGTCATGTCGAGCGTGACCGTGACGTCGTCGTGGATCTGGGCGCCGTAGACCAGCCCGAGATCGACGACGTTGATACCGAGCTCGGGGTCGACGACGTCCTTCATGGCCTCGAAGACATCCTCCTCGGCCGGCTTGGTCTTGAGCTCCGTCGCCGCGGTGGGCGTCTCGGCCACCGTCACGGCGACCTCGTCGGTGCTTGCCTCGAGGGCCGCCTCGCTTGCCACGTCACTCACGACGCCTCCTTAGAGTTGTCCAACACGGTGTTCGCCACGGCCTGCGCCGTCGCGTCCTTCCACGCCATCCAACCCAGCAGCGCGCACTTCACGCGCGCCGGGTACTTCGACACGCCCGCGAAAGCGATGCCGTCCTCGAGGACGTCCTCATCGGGCTCGAGCTGGCCCTTGCTCTGCATGAGCTCCAGGAACGCCTCGTGCGTGGTGAGTGCCTCGTCGACCTGCTTGCCGATCACGAGGTCGGTCATCACCGAGGTCGATGCCTGCGAGATCGAGCAGCCCTGACCGTCGTACGACACATCCTTCACGACCCCGTCGACGACCTGGACACGGACCGTGACCTCGTCGCCGCACGTGGGGTTGACGTGGTGCACCTCAACGTCGAACGGGTCACGCAAGCCCTTGTGGTGAGGGCGCCGGTAGTGGTCCAGGATGATCTCCTGGTACAGCGACTCGGTCATCTCACACCCCAGAACGCCTGCACCTGCAGGATTGCTTCCAGAAGGACGTCGATCTCCGCCTCCGTGTTGTAGAGGTACGACGACGCCCGCGCCGTGGCCGGCACGCCGTAGCGGCGGCACACCGGAGCCGCGCAGTGGTGGCCCACCCGAACGGCTATGCCGAGGTCGTCCAGCGACTGACCGACATCGTGAGGGTGCACGCCGTCGACCACGAAAGAGACCGCACTCCCCCGCATCTCGGTGGTGTCCGGACCCAGCACGGACGCGCCGTCGAGCGACCGCAGTCCGTCGAGAAGCCTTGCTGTCAAGGCGATCTCGTGCTGCTTGATGTTGTCGAGCCCGAGCTCGGTGAGGTAGTCGCAGGCGGCCGCGAGGGCGATCGCCTGGCTGATGACCGGGGTGCCGGCCTCGAACCGCTCCGGCGCCGGCGCGTACGTCGATCCTGTCATCTGGACGACCTCGATCATCGACCCGCCGCCCATGAACGGCGGCATCGCGTTGAGCAGCTCGGTGCGCCCCCACAGCGCGCCGACGCCGGTCGGACCGACCATCTTGTGGCCGGTGAAGGCGAAGAAGTCGACGCCGAGCGCCACGACATCCACCGGCTGGTGCGGCACCGACTGCGCACCGTCCACCAGGGTGTAGGCGCCGACCTCGCGGGCGCGCCCAACGAGCACGTCGACCGGGTTCTCGGTGCCGAGGATGTTGCTGACGTGCGTGAAGGCGAACAGCTTGGTCCGCTCGTTGACCACCTCGTCGAGGTCGGACAGGTCCAGCCGGCCGTCGTCGGTCAGCCCGAGCCAGCGCAGCGTCGCACCGGTGCGCTCGGCCAGCATCTGCCACGGCACCAGGTTGGAGTGGTGCTCCATCTCGGTGACGGCGATCTCGTCACCGGGGCCCAGCATCACCGGTGAGCCCGGGTTGCCGAAGGAGTACGCCACCAGGTTGATCGCCTCGGTGACGTTCTTGGTGAACACGAGCTCGTCGTGCTGGCCACCGATGAAGGACGCGACCGTGGTGCGTGCGTTCTCGTAGGTGTCGGTGGCCTCCTGCGACAGCGTGTGCACACCACGGTGGACGTTGCTGTAGTGCTGCTCGACGAACTCCCGCTCGGCGTCCAGGACCGGCGTCGGCTTGTGCGAGGAGGACGCGTTGTCCAGGTAGACCAGCGGCTTGCCGTGGACCTCGCGCGACAGCACGGGGAAGTCCTTGCGGACCGCCTCGACGTCAAGCGCCGCCACGCTGGCCACCTCCCGCAGTGTCATCAGACGGCCACGCCCACGTACTTCTCGTAGCCGTTCGCCTCGAGCTCGTCGGCAAGCTCCTTGCCGCCTTCCTCGACGATGCGGCCCTTGACGAAGACGTGCACGAAGTCGGGCTGGATGTAGCGCAGGATGCGCGTGTAGTGGGTGATGAGCAGCGTGGCCGTCTCGCCGGCGGCGTGGACCCGGTTGACGCCCTCGGAGACGACGCGCAGCGCGTCGATGTCGAGGCCGGAGTCCGTCTCGTCGAGGATGGCGATCTTCGGCTTGAGGAGCTCGAGCTGCAGGATCTCGTGGCGCTTCTTCTCACCGCCGGAGAAGCCTTCGTTGACGTTGCGGTTGGCGAAGGCCGGGTCCATCTCCAGCTTGGCCATCGCCTCCTTCTGCTCCTTGACCCAGTGCCGCAGTGCCGGCGCCTCGCCGCGGACCGCGGTGGCTGCGCTCCGAAGGAAGTTGGAGACCGTCACACCAGGGACCTCGACGGGGTACTGCATCGCCAGGAACACCCCAGCCCGGGCCCGCTCGTCGACGCTCATCGCCAGGACGTCCTCGCCGTCGAGGAGCACCTGACCGGAGGTGACGGTGTACTTCGGGTGGCCGGCGATGGAGTACGCCAGGGTGGACTTGCCCGAGCCGTTGGGGCCCATGATCGCGTGCGTCTCGCCCGCCTTGATGGTCAGGTTGACGCCGGCGAGGATCTGCCGCTGTTGGGCGTTGTCAGCCTCGACCGAGACGTGCAGGTCGCGGATCTCCAGGGTGGCCATCAGTTACTTCTCCAGCTTCACGAGGACGTCGTCGCCCTCGACGGTGACGGGGTAGGTGGCGACCGGCTTGGTCGCGGGCAGCCCGGTGGGGACACCGGTGCGCAGGTCGAAGCGCGAGCCGTGGAGCCAGCACTCGACGGTGCAGTCCTCCACCTCGCCCTCCGACAGCGAGACGTCCGCGTGCGAGCAGATGTCGCTGATGGCGAAGACCTCGCCACAGCTGCGGGCCACGAAGATGGGGATGCCGTCCAGGACGACGCGGATCCCGCCCTCCTCGGGCAGCTCCGACAACGAGCAGGCCCTCACTGGCTCGCCTCCTCGACCACGACCCGACCGAGCTCGCGCTCGATTGCGGCCAACAAGCGCTCCTCCAGCGACGGCACGCCGATCTGCTGCAGGATCTCCGCGAAGAAGCCTTGTACGACGATGCGTCGCGCCTCGTCCGGCGCGATGCCACGGGACTGCAGGTAGAACAGCTGCTCGTCGTCGAAGCGGCCGGTCGCCGACGCGTGCCCGGCGCCGGCAATCTCGCCGGTCTCGATCTCAAGGTTCGGGACCGAGTCCGCCCGCGCGTCAGCCGTGAGCAGCAGGTTGCGGTTCAGCTCGTAGGTGTCGGTGCCGGTCGCCTCGGGCCGGATCAGCACGTCACCGATCCACACCGAGTGCGCACCCTCGCCCTGGACCGCGCTCTTGTAGGTGACGCGGCTCTTGCAGTGCGGCGCCCCGTGCTCCACGAGGAGCCGGTGCTCGAGGTGCTGCCCTGCGTCGCCGAACGCCAGGCCGAGCAGCTCGGCGTCGCCGCCTGGACCGGCGTACGAGACCGTCGGGGTGAGTCGCACGAGGTCACCGCCCAAGGTGACCACGACGCTCTTGAAGCGGGCGTCGCGGCCGAGGCGCGCGGCCTGCGCGGACAGGTGCACCGCCGTGTTGTCCCAGTCCTGGAGCGACACGAGGGTGAGCGAGGCACTGTCCCCGACGCGAAGCTCGACGCCACCCGAGTGGGTCGCGTCGCCGGTGTGGTCGAGGATGACGACGGCCTGGGCGAACGGCGCGAGATCGACGACCAGGTGGCCGTAGGAGACCTCGCCGTGGCCGACGAGACTGACGTGCACGGGCTCGGTGAGCTCACCGGAGATCCGGATGAGCTGACCCTCCTTGAAGTCGCGCATGGCAAGGGCGGCCGGGCGGTCGGCGGGCACCAAGGCCGTGCCGACGAGCTTGTGCTCCGGGCCGATGGTCTCGACCGTGACGCCGTCGGGCGCCGTGACCGTGACGTCGAGAACCCCGGTGGCGGAGGCGGTTCCGTCGTGCAGACCGCGCAGACGAGCCACCGGCGTAAAGCGCCACTCCTCCTCGCGTCCGGTGATCGCACCGAAGGCCTCGGGGTCGCGGCTGAGCGTCCGCTGGACGCGCGCGTCCGCGGGCTTCTTCGGGGTGGACGGTGTGACGCCGACGGCCACGCTGCCCTCGGTGGTGCCGCCCTGCTTGCCGAGCGCGTCGCGCTCGGTGTCCAGGGCGGCGCCCATGGTGCTATCCAACGGAGCCCTCCATCTGCAGCTCGATGAGTCGGTTGAGCTCGAGCGCGTACTCCATCGGCAGCTCACGCGCGATCGGCTCGACGAAACCGCGCACGACCATCGCCATCGCCTCGTCAGCAGCCAGACCGCGGCTCATGAGGTAGAAAAGCTGGTCCTCGCCGACCTTCGAGACGGTCGCCTCGTGGCCGAGGGACACGTCATCGTCCCGGACATCGACGTACGGGTAGGTGTCGCTGCGACTGATGGTGTCGACAAGCAGGGCGTCGCAGACGACGTTGCTCTTGCTGCCGTGCGCACCCTCCTGCACCTGCACGAGGCCGCGGTAGGACGTGCGGCCGCCGCCGCGGGCGACCGACTTGCTGACGATGTTGCTCGTCGTGAACGGTGCGGCGTGGACCATCTTGGCCCCGGCGTCCTGGTGCTGACCGGCGCCCGCGAACGCGACCGACAGGGTCTCACCGGACGCCCGCTCGCCCAGCAGGTAGCACGCGGGGTACTTCATGGTGACCTTGGAGCCGATGTTGCCGTCGATCCACTCCATGCGGCCGCCATCGTGTACGGCGGTGCGCTTCGTGACGAGGTTGTAGACGTTGTTCGACCAGTTCTGGATGGTCGTGTAACGGACGTGGGCATCCTTCTTCACGATGATCTCGACGACGGCGCTGTGCAGGCTGTCACTCGAGTAGATCGGGGCGGTGCAGCCCTCGACGTAGTGCACGCTGGAGCCCTCGTCGGCGATGATCAGCGTCCGCTCGAACTGGCCCATGTTCTCGGTGTTGATGCGGAAGTAGGCCTGCAGCGGAATGTCGACCTTCACGCCCTTCGGGACGTAGATGAACGACCCGCCCGACCACACCGCGGTGTTGAGCGAGGCGAACTTGTTGTCGCCCACCGGGATGACCGAGCCGAAGTACTCCTTGAAGAGCTCCTCGTGCTCACGCAGACCTGTGTCGGTGTCGACGAAGATGACGCCCTGCTCCTCGAGGTCCTCGCGGATCTGGTGGTAGACGACCTCCGACTCGTACTGCGCGGCCACCCCGGCGATCAGGCGCTGCTTCTCAGCCTCCGGGATGCCGAGCCTGTCGTAGGTGTTCTTGATGTCGGCAGGCAGCTCGTCCCAGGACGTGGCCTGCTTCTCCGTGGAGCGGACGAAGTACTTGATGTTGTCGAAGTCGATGCCAGACAGGTCCGCACCCCAGGTGGGCATGGGCTTCTTCGCGAACAGCTTCAGGCCCTTGAGCCGCAGGTCGAGCATCCACTCCGGCTCGGACTTGAGGGCCGAGATGTTGCGGACGACGTCGGCGTTGATGCCACGCCTGGCCGTGGACCCGGCGACATCGGAGTCGGCCCAACCGAACTTGTAGGTGCCGAGGCCCTCGAGCTGCTGGTCCTGCGTCGTCGTCATGACGTTGCCTTCCCGGTGTGTCTCCCCTGGCCTGCCAGAGGAATGAAGGTGGTGCACACGCCGTCGCCGTGAGCGATCGTCGCGAGTCTCTGGACGTGGACGTCGAGCAGGCGCCCCAGGGCAGCCGTCTCGGCGTCGCACAGCTGCGGGAACTCCGCGGCCACGTGCTGCACCGGGCAGTGGTGCTGGCAGAGCTGCACGCCCAGGCCCTGCTCGGTGATGGAAGCCGCGTAACCCTCGTCGCTGAGGGCCGTCGCCAGCGCTGCGGGACGGTCCACGGCAGTCCGCACGTCGCTGTGCCGCTCCTCGATGGCGCGGGCGCGCGCCTGCGCGAACGCATCGACCTGCTCGGGACTCATGAACCGCAGCGCACTGACCGCGAGGTCGTCGTAGCCGCTCGGTCCGGCGGCATGGCCGGCGTCGGTGAGCGCGTAGAGCCGGGCCGGGCGACCGCGGGTCACGACCCGGCGGCGGGGCTCGCGGATCGTCACGCTGCCGTCGACGAGGAGGGCGTCCAAGTGCCGGCGGATGCCCGCCGTCGTCAGTCCCAGGCGCTCGCCGAGCGTCACCGCCGTGGAGGGTCCGAGCTCGAGCAGCAGCGACAGGACCCGCTCACGGGTCCCGACGCACTCTGCCACGCTTTTCACAACACAAGTGTGTCCTAAATGCTGCCCGAGGTCGAACCCGGGCGCGGTGACGGCCACCACGAAGGGCACCCTTAGGAACCCGCCCCCTCCCGAAGCCGCCCCCCTCCCGAAGCCGCCCCCTTCCGACGCCGCCCCCCTTCCGACGCCGCCCCCCTTCCGAAGCCTCCCCCCTCCCGAAGCCTCCCCCCTCCGACGCCTCCCCCCTTCCCCCCTTCCGACGCCGCCCCCTTCCGACGCCGCCCCCTCCACTTCCCTCCCTCCGCCCCGAAGGAGGGATGCCTGCTGAGCGTGCACCTCGTGTCCGAATCGGGGCCGAGGGAGGGAAGTGGGGGCGGGGGGCAAGGGCGCGGGGCACGGGGGCAGGGGGCACGGGGGCAGGGGTACGGGGCCCCCGACCCAGGCCGGCGGCCGTTTACGATGCTGACCGTGACCGACACCGCATTGGAGGTCGTCGACCTCGTCAAGCGGTACGGCGCCAGGACGGCCGTCGACGGCCTGTCGTTCGAGGTGCAGCGGGGCACCGTGTGTGCGCTCCTCGGCCCCAACGGAGCGGGCAAGACCACCACCGTCGAGGTGGCAGAGGGCTTCCGCGCGGCCGACGGCGGCGCCGTGCGGGTCCTGGCGCTGGACCCGAGGGACCAGGCCCTCAAGCCGCGGGTCGGAGTGATGCCGCAGTCCGGCGGCGGCTACCCGGGACTTCGGGCCGGCGAGCTCCTCCGCCTGTTCGCCTCCTTCCACCGCGACCCCCTCGACGCCGCTGACCTGCTGGACCGGCTCGGGCTCACGGACGTCGCGCGAACCAGCTTCCGGCGCCTGTCCGGCGGCCAGCAGCAGCGGTTGTCGCTCGCGATGGCGGTCGTCGGGCGGCCCGAGCTGGTGTTCCTGGACGAGCCCACGGCGGGTCTGGACCCGCAGGCCCGCCGGGCCACCTGGGAGCTGGTCGAGGCGCTGCGCGAGGACGGCGTGACGGTCCTGCTCACCACCCACCTCATGGACGAGGCCGCTCAGCTCGCCGACGACGTCGTGGTGATCGACCACGGGCGGCTGGTCGCGCGGGGCACGGTCCCCGAGCTGACGCAGGGCGGCGGCCAGATCCGCTTCAAGGCCGCTCCCGGACTCGACCTCGACGACCTCACCCGGACCCTCCCTCATGGCAGCGTCGCAAAGGAGTCACCAGCGGGCAGCTACCTGGTCGAGGGCGCCGAGGGTCCGCAGCTACTCGCCGGTGTGACCGCCTGGTGCGCCGCGCAGGGCGTGATGCCCGCCGGCCTGCAGGCCCAGCGCTCGCTCGAGGACGTCTTCCTGGACCTCACCGGACGGGAGCTCCGCGCATGACGACCTGGACGCCCGGGACCCTGTCGCCCCGGCCGGCCGCGGCCTCCCGCGGCCAGATGCTCAGGGCGCAGACCAAGGCCGAGCTGACCCTCACCCTCCGCAACGGCGAGCAGGTCCTGCTCACGCTGGTCATCCCGTTGGGGCTGCTGGTGGTCCTCACTCTGGTGCCGTTCGTGACTGTGCCCGGCCGTCGGGTCGACTTCTTCGTCCCGGGCGTCCTCGCCCTCGCCGTCATGTCGACAGCCTTCACCGGCCAGGCCATCGCGACCGGCTTCGAGCGCCAGTACGGCGTCCTCAAGCGCCTCGGTGCCACCCCGCTCCCCCGCGCCGTGCTCCTGGCGGCCAAGACCCTCGGCGTGCTCGTCGTCGAGCTGCTCCAGCTCATGCTCATCGGCCTTGTCGGCTGGCTGCTCGGCTGGCACCCGCACGGCGACGTCCTTGGCGTGGTGGCGCTCGTGGCCCTGGGCACGGCGGCGTTCAGCGGCCTCGGCCTGCTTCTCGGAGGGACCCTGCGGGGCCTCACCACGTTGGCTGCGGCCAATCTCGTGTGGTTCGTGTTGCTGCTGCTCGGCGGCGTCGTCTTCCCCCTCAGCGAGTACGGTGCGGCTGCCGACGTGCTGCGCTACCTCCCCACCGCCGCGTTGTCCGACGGTCTGCGCCAGCTGCTCCAGCATCGCGACCTCGTCGCACGCGACCTCGCCACCCTCGTCGTCTGGGCGGTTGTCGCGCTGGTCGCCGCCGCGAGAGCGTTCCGCTGGGAGTAGTTCCGCTCCGCGTGGTGAGCGGCTACACGCGGGTCGCGGCGGCGACCAGATCGGCGTAGCGGCGCCACTCGGCGAGGTCCTGAACGCCCTCCTCGCGCAGGGTGCGGAAGGCGCCGCAGAGCAGCACGGTGACCTCGCGCGCGGTGATGTCGGCGCGCACGCGGCCCCGCGCCTTCAGGACGTCGAGGAGGTCCTGCAGTGCAGACCGGCAGAGCGCGCGCTTGTGCTCGAGCTCCGCACTGCTCGGCGCCGCAGCCAGCCCAGCGTGCAGCAGCGCGCTGCTGCACCCGGACTCCGCGCCCTGGTCGAGCAGGCTGACGTAGGCCGCCCACGGGTCTGCGGACGCAACCGCGTCTCGGGCCAGAGCGGTGAACCAGTCCACCCTGGCGCCGACGACCGCCGTGATCAGGTCTTCCTTCGTGGCGTAGCACCGGTAGACGGTGGCCTTGCCCACGCCGGCGCGGGCCGCGACCTGGTCGACACCGGCCTCCAGACCCCGCTCGGCGAAGACCTCACGGGCCGCCTCCAGGACCTTCTGGGCGTTGCGGACGGCGTCAGCCCTCCGAGTGCGGATCACGGTGCTCATGCCGGGTCGCCCGCGAGCGCCGGCCCGGGCAGCAGACTGGCGGCTGCGATCTCGTCACCCATCCGCACGTGGTCCCTCGACGTGACACGCGGCACCAGCAGGGCCACGACGGCAGCGGCGCCGGCGACGACCGCGCAGACCACGAAGGCCTCGACGTACCCGGAGTCCTTCGGGACGAGCGATCCCGAGGCCGCGCTCGACACGACGATGACGGCGGTCACCTGGGTACCGATGGAGCTGCCGACCGAGCGCACGACCGCGTTGAAGCCCGTGGCCTGGCCGGTCTGCTCCGGGGGTACGGCGGTCAGGATGAGGTTGGGCATGGCCGCGAAGGCGAACCCGATGCCGGCGGACAGCACCAGGAACCAGAACGCGATCGCCAGGTCGCTGCCGTGGAAGGCAGCCAGCATCACCAGGCCCAGGGCAGCGAGCGCCGCACCGAGGCCGAGCGAGAAGCGGTGACCGTAGCGCGACCCCAGAGCGCCCGAGGCGGGACCGAAGACGAGCATGCTCAGTGAGCCGGGGAGCATGAGAAGACCCGCGTGGGTGGCGCTCGCCGCGAAGCCGTAACCGGTCGAGGTCGGCGCCTCGACGAGCTGCGGGATGAGGACGTAGGCGCCGAACATCCCGAAGCCGACGAGCATCGTGGCGGTGTTGGTGAGCAGGACCGCAGGCTTCGCGAGGGTGCGCACATCGACGAGGGGCTCCTGGGTGTGCCGCTGCAGCAGCACCCAGAGCGCGAGCACCACCGCACCGATGACAGCCGCCCCCACGGTATTCGGGCTGCCCCAGCCCCACGTCCGCCCCTGCGACACGGCGACGAGCAGCAGCACGAGGGCGATGCTCAGCACGAGCGCACCGCGGACGTCGACCTTGCCGGGCACGCGTGCGGGTGACTCGGGAACCAGCAACGCGATGGCGATGAGAGAAACCACCGACAGGCCCGCGCCGAACCAGAAGATCGAGGAGTACCCGAGGTGGTCGACCATGACGCCGCCCAGCAGGAGACCGGCGCCCCCACCGATACCGATCGTGGCCGAGACCAGGCCTACGCTGCCGGCGACCTTCTCGCGCGGGAACTCGTCGCGGATGATGCCGAAGCACAGCGGGAAGAGCCCACCTGCGATGCCCTGCACGACCCTGCCGGCGATGACCACGCCGACGTCCTGCCCGAGGGCGGAGAGCGCGTTGCCCGCCGCGAAGGCCACCAGGGACAGCACCAGCATGCGGCGCTTGCCGAACATGTCGCCCAGCCGGCCAACGAGGGGCGTGAACACCGCTGCGGCCACCAGATAGCCGGTGAGGAGCCAGGTGACGGTGGCCACGTCGCTGTGCAGTTCGCGGACGAGAGCGCCGAAGGCAGGTACCAACATCGTCTGGGCCAGCGAGAACGACAGGGCAGGCAGGGCAAGCACGAGCAACGTGCGACTCGGGTGCGGACGGGCGTCGGGCGATGACATGTGCGGCCTTCCAAACGGACTCCGAAGTCCGGAAACCGTACCGACAAGCGGACTCATGAGTCCGGTCCTTCAGCTGCGGCGTCCGTCACACCCAGCAGCCCCGGTTGCCCGCACCTCTGGCGCAGCTGGTGCCCACCGGAAGGCCGTCCAGGCGCGGCGCACGTAGGCTGGTGACGTGCTCCAGGTGACCCGCACCATGGTCCTGCGCCTGGCACAGACCGCCCTCGCGCTGCAGATGCTGCTGGTCGTCACGGGCACCGCCGTCCGCGTGACCGGATCAGGTCTGGGCTGCCCGACCTGGCCCCGCTGCACGGGTGGCTCCCTGGCCAACACCGCAGCCCTCGGCCCGCACGGCTACATCGAGTTCGGCAACCGGCTGCTGGCCCTGGTGATGGAGGGGGTGGGCATCGCGCTGGTCCTCGCCGTACGCCGTGTCCCGCACCCGAAGAGCTGGTCGCGACTGGCGCTGGTGCAGGCCGCGGTCGTGCCACTGCAGGCCGTCATCGGCGGACTGCTCGTGCTGTCGGGACTCAACCCCTACGTGCTTATCCTGCACTTCCTCACCAGCTTTCCACTGGTCTATGGCGCGGCCGCTCTGCTGCGCCGCGTCCTCGATGCGCCCGGTGCTCCACGGAAGCCGCAGGGGCTGACCGGGGCCGGGTCCGTGGATCAACGGCTCTTGGCCGGCCTGAGCGGAGCGCTGGTCGCCGCCAGCGCCCTCGTCCTGGTGCTGGGCACGCTCGTGACCGGCACTGGACCGCATGCCGGCGACCCCAAGGTGCGCCGGCTCCCGTTCAACCCGCAGAACGTCACGCAGCTGCATGCCGACGGCGTCTACCTGCTCGTCGGCCTGGTCCTCGCGACCACGCTCGTGGCCTGGCGCACGCCGTACCGGCGCTGGGCGCTGGGTCTGGTCGGGCTGGTCGTGGCGCAAGGCGGGGTCGGCTACTGGCAGTACTTCACCGGAGTGCCGGCGTTCCTGGTGGGGCTACACGTGCTCGGCGCCACGCTCGTCTTCACGACAGCGGCGTGGTTGCACCTGACGACACGCGCGCGCGCCCACGTACCGCCGCAGCCCGTCGCCGAGCCGATCCCGCTGCAGACGCGGTAGGAACGGGCCCACCGCCGGGCCGTCTCCCTGCTCCACCACGCTCTGGTACGACGGAACGCCGCAGAGCCGCCACGACCACGGTGGCCCCGGCAGTTCAGATCAGCTGGTCGAGGGCCACGGCGAGGAACAGCAGCGCCAGGTAGGTGATCGACCAGTGGAACAGCCGCATCGGGTTGAAGGCGGCGCCGCGGCGGACCTGGCGCTCGAGGACGTGCGCCTCGCGCAGGAAGACCGCGCCGAGGACGAAGGCGGAGATCGCGTAGACGAAACCGGTACCGTCGAAGGCCAGCAGCGCCGACGTGGCGACCATCGCCCAGGAGTAGCCGACCATCCGCCGCGCAACGGTCTGCGGCGAGGCCACCACGGGGAGCATCGGAACGTGGACCCGGGCGTAGTCGTCCTTGAACTTCATGGCCAGCGCCCAGAAGTGCGGTGGTGTCCAGAAGAAGATGACGGCGAACAGCACGGCCGCGGCCCAGGACACGCTGTTGGTGACGGCCGACCACCCGATGAGCACGGGCATGCACCCCGCGGCGCCGCCCCACACGATGTTCTGCGAGGTCCGCCGCTTGAGCAGCATCGTGTAGACGCAGACGTAGAAGGCGATCGCGGCGTCCGCCAGCAGCGCGGACAGGAGGTTGGTCGTCAGCGCCAGCTCGACGGTCGCGACCACGCCCAGCACCAGGCCGAAGACCAGCGCGGCGGTGGGGCTGACGGCGTGCCGGGCCAGCGGACGACGCGACGTGCGGTGCATGACGACGTCGATGTCACGGTCCCACCAGCAGTTCAGCGCGTTGGCGCTGCCGGCCGCGAGCGAGCCACCGACCAGGGTGGCGGCGGTGAGGCCCCATCCGGGCCAGCCATGGGCGGCGAGCACCATGGTCGGGACGGTGGTGACCAGCAGCAGCTCGATGATGCGGGGCTTGGTGAGGGCGATGTACGCCGCCACCGTGGCCCGGGCGCGCGCGGCACCCTTGAGGGTTGAGGCGGTCTCCGGGACGGCGGCGGACGTTCTTCCCGCGAACGTCGTCACGTCCAGAACTCTAGCGGGGCACCCCGGGACCGTCCTGCCCGGTGGTGTTTCAGCGTGGTTGTGCCGGGGCCACACGGGCAAGAGCCCCGTGCGGGGCAGGGATAGGGTCGAGGGGAAAGACCAGACACGAGGGGACCTGTGTTGAGCACGCTGGAGTGGACGGACCTCGACAAGCGGGCCGTGGACGTGGTGAGGGCCCTCGCGATGGATGCCGTCGAGGCCGCAGGGTCAGGCCACCCGGGCACGGCGATGAGCCTCGCGCCGGCGGCGTACCTGCTCTTCCAGCGGCACCTTCGGCACGACCCCAGCGACCCGGCCTGGGTCGGCCGGGACCGCTTCGTGCTCTCCGCCGGCCACTCCAGCCTCACGCTCTACCTGCAGCTGTACCTGAGCGGCTACGGCCTCACCCTCGACGACATCGCGCACCTGCGCCAGTGGGGCTCCCTCACCCCGGGTCACCCGGAGCACGGTCACACCGTGGGCGTCGAGACTACGACAGGGCCGCTGGGCCAGGGCGTCGGCAACGCCGTCGGCATGGCGATGGCCAGCAGGCGCGAGCGCGGACTGCTCGACCCGGACGCCGGGACCGGGGAGTCCCCGTTCGACCACGCGATCTGGTGCATCTGCTCCGACGGCGACCTCGAGGAGGGTGTCTCCGGCGAGGCGAGCTCGCTGGCCGGCACGCAGCGCCTCGGCAACCTCACGATGATCTGGGACGACAACCGGATCTCCATCGAGGACGACACCAACATCGCCTTCACCGAGGACGTCTGCTTGCGCTACGAGGCGTACGGGTGGCACGTCCAGCGCGTCGACTGGGTGCGCTCCGACGGTGAGTACGTCGAGGACGTCGCCGCCCTCGACGAGGCGCTGCGCGCCGCCAAGGAGGTCACCGACCGGCCCTCGTTCATCGCGCTGCGCACGATCATCGGCTGGCCGGCACCGACCAAGCAGAACACCTACAAGGCGCACGGCTCCGCCCTCGGTGCCGACGAGGTGCGAGCCACCAAGCAGCTGCTCGGGCTGGACCCCGACACCTCCTTCCAGGTGCCCGACGACGTGCTCGCCCGTGCCCGTGAGGTGGTCGCCCGCGGACGCGCGGCGCACGCCGAGTGGCAGCAGGCCTTCGACGCCTGGGCCGCTGCCAACGCGGAGGGCAAGGCGCTGCTCGACCGGATGCTGATCCGTTCGCTCCCCGCCGGCTGGCAGGACGTGCTGCCCGTCTTCGAGCCCGACCCGAAGGGCATGGCCACCCGCAAGGCCTCCGGCGAGGTGCTGAACGCCCTGGCCTCAGTGCTGCCCGAGCTGTGGGGCGGCTCCGCCGACCTCGCCGAGTCGAACAACACCACGATGGAGGGCGAGCCGTCCTTCATCCCCGAGGAGCACCAGACCAAGAACTTCCCCGGCAACCGCTACGGCCGCACGCTGCACTTCGGCATCCGCGAGCACGGCATGGGCGCGATCCTGAACGGCATCGCGCTGCACGACGGCACCCGCCCGTACGGCGGCACGTTCCTCGTCTTCAGCGACTACATGCGCCCGGCAGTACGCCTGGCGGCGCTGATGGGGCTGCCGGTGACCTATGTCTGGACGCATGACTCCATCGGCCTCGGCGAGGACGGCCTGTTCCGCACGGCGGAGCGCCTCGAGGGCGAGCCGGTGCGCGAGGAGGAGGAGCCTCGCGAGTTCACCACGTCGCCCTCGATCAACGTGCGGATCCTCGGCCCGATCGAGATCGGGCCCGTGCCGCCGCTGGAGGAGGGCAGGGCCGAGCTGGCGTGCGAGCTGGTCGTCTACCTGGCGACCCACCCGGCGGGCGTGCATCCGGTCGTGCTCGGCGGCATCCTGTGGCCGCGCGGCGTGCAGTCGGTCGTGCGGGACGCCACGATCGCCCGGGTGGCCGAATGGCTGGGCACCGACAGCGAGGGCAAGCCCAACCTCCGCACCGACGACACCGGCCGGCTCCGGCTCGGTCCCGAGG
>JAOPVP010000070.1 GCA_025966135.1 Frankiales bacterium | reverse complement strand
ATCGCGATCGTCGCCTTGCTGGGGCGCAGGATGTAGGTCTGTCGCGCCGGGATCTCACCGGGCTTGCTGTAGTCGAGCGGGGCGATGATGCCCTTGGTGTCGACGTTGGTCAGCGTGCGGAACGCGGACTCGATGCCGGTACGGGACAGGTCCTTCTTGGCGCAGGCCGCCTTCAGCGTCTGCGCGTAGATCTGCGCGACGCCGTAGCCGTAGGTGACGCCCGCGTTGCTGGGCTTGCCGGGGTACTTCTTGCGGAAGGCAGCGAGCACGGTCCTGGCCTCGGCGTTGTCGGCCGACAGCGGGATGGAGGACCCGACGATGTAGAGGTTGGCCTCGAGCGCCGGGGCCACGGGAGTACTGAGCAGCAGCGGGCTGTAGGTCGGGTTGTTGCCGAGGAACGGGACGGCGAACTTGCTGACCGCAGCGACCCCGACCGCGGAGGCCGTCTGCTTCGGGGTGGTGGTCAGCGAGATCGCCTTGACTCCCGCCGCCTTGAGCTGTCCGACGGCGCTGGTCATGTCGGACTCAGTGGCCTTGATCTGCACGGGCACGATCGTCAGACCGAGCTTCTGCGCGGCGAACTTCGAGCCGGCCAAACCGTTGGCGCCGTACTCGCCCTCCAGGTAGATGTGGCCGACCTTGTCACCCTTCTTGAGCTTGCCCTGGTCGAACAGGTACGACAGACCGTTGATCTGCTCGATGTCGTAGGTGGCACCGGAGATCTGGATGTCGTTGCTCTTGAGCAGCGACGACGCCCAGGTCGCGGTGGCGCCGAGCATGTGGTCGGACTTGAGCTGGTCGAGCAGGGCGGTGGTCATCGGCGAGCCGAGCAACTGGAGCATGCCCGCAACGTTGGGCTGCTCCTGGGCGTACAGCGAGACGGCTTTCTGGACGTCGTAGCCGTGGTCCTGGATCTCCAGCTCCAGCTGACGACCGCAGATGCCGCCAGCCGCGTTGATCGCGTCGACGCCGAGCTGGTTGCCCTGCGTGACAGTGGCACCGAGAGAGGCGAACACGCCCGAGGTGTCGGTCAGGACGCCCAACCGGATGGCCTTGGCGGTCACCCCAGGCCCCGTCTTCACGCCACCGGAGGACGAACCGTTGTTGTTGCTGGCCTTCGTCGAGCACGCGCTCGCCGCCAGAGCGAGCGCGACCAGGGCGATGGCCCCGGACCGGGTGCGTGTCATGCCGACTCCTCTTGAGTGGACCGGCCTCATGGGGAGGCGCCGGTGGAGGGTGCTGGGGTCAGAGCCCGGGCAGGTCGACGTCCGGCCAACCGCTTGCCGAGGGCCGCGAGACCGCCGGGTTCGAACAGGACGACGAGGACCACCGCGAGGCCGTACAGCAAGGCCGCAGCCTTGCCCCCGTCGTAGCCGCCGCTGCCGCTGTCGGAGATGAACGGCAGCGAGGAGCTGTAGCGCGTGATGAGCAGCGGCCCTGCGGTGACGAAGAAGGCGCCGATCGCCGCGCCCCCGATGGAACCGAGCCCTCCCACGACGATGGCAGCGAGAAAGCCGATCGAGAGCGCGAGGCTGAAGTAGTTCGGCGTGAGCCGTCCGAAGGCCAGCGCCACCATCACACCACCAAGGCCTGCGTACATGCTCGAGAGCACGAAGGCCCCTGCCTTGGTACGGCGGACATCGACACCCATGACGGCCGCGGCGACCTCACTGTCGCGGACCGTCCGCATGGCCCTGCCCATCCGTCCCCGCAGCACGTTGGCGGCGAACACGTACGAGAGCACCGCGACGACCAGGAACAGCTCCCACAGCTTCTCGAAACGACCGAAGGGCACGCCCGCCACGATGAGCGTGTTGGCGTCGGTGAACTCCCAGCCGAACAACGAGAACGGCGTGGCTGCGCGGCCGTTGAAGCCGCCGGTGACGCTGCGGACGTTCTCGTAGCAGAACTCGCCGATGAACACCAGCGACAGCGACGCGACCCCGAGGTAGATCCCGCGCAGCCGGGAGGCGATCGGGCTGAACAGCAGCCCCGCGAACCCTGCAGCGATCACGGCGAGGATGGCGGCCAGGAGCGGGTCGAGCCCCAGCCCCTGGGCAGTGGAGGCGCCGGCGACGCCCGACTCCCCGGCGAGGAAGGCGTACCCGTAACCGCCGACCGCGAGGAAGAAGGCGTGCGCGAGCGACAGCTGCCCCGCCGTTCCCACGAGCACGGTCAGGCCGATCGCGGCGACGACCGCGGCCATCGTGAACAGCCCGATGGTCAGCAGGCTGGTGTCGATGTAGAGCGGGAGAACCGCCAGCACGATCACCAGGGCCACACGGGCCAGCGTGGCCGGGCGCACTCGCCGCGGCGAGCGACCTGGGGCCGCTCGGGCCTGGGCCGGGGACCGCGTGGCCGTGTCAGACACGGGTCAGCTCCTTCGTCCCCAGGAGCCCGGATGGCCGAACGAGCAGCACGAGCAGCATCACGAGATAGGGGACGACGTCGTTCAGGTTGCCGCCCGCGAGCTTCACGCTGTAGCCGCTGGTCATGGCCTCCGCTATGCCGATCGCCAGACCGCCGACGACCGCGCCGGCCGTGCTGTCCAGTCCCCCGAGGATCGCGGCCGGAAAGGCACGCAAGGCGGTGAGGCGGACGCTGGCGTCGAGGCCGGGCGTCGGGAAGGCGCACAGGAACACCGCCGCGACCGCGGCGAGAGCACCGGCAACCGCCCAAGCCGTCATCGTCACCCGGCCGCGTCGGATGCCCATGAGCGCCGCCGCCTCGCCGTCCTCCGCGCCGGCCCGCATGGCGATCCCCCACGAGGAGTATTTGAAGGCCACGAAGAACGCCGCCAGCAGCACCGCGGTGACGCCGATGCCGACGAGCCGCGCCTGGGCGATCTCGGCGAAACCGAGGTCCACGATCTTGTTTCCCCAGGGGTCGCCTGTAGACAGGATGTCGGGACCGAAGCGCCGGGTCAGCTCGGTGATGAGCAGGATGTCGACGCCGATCGTGAGGATCGCCAAGGCGTTGAGGTTGCTGTCGCGCAACCGCCAGCTGTACAGCCGTTCGATGACGAGCGCCCCCACCGCTGCAACGGCGCAGCCCGCCAGGACGGCGACGACGAACGGCACGTCGGTGTGGAGCCGCGCGATGACGTAGCCGCCCAGGACGAGCAGACTGCCGTGCGCGAAGTTGACGACCTCCGTCGCCTTGAAGACGACGACGAAGCCGAGCGCGATCAGGGCGTAGATGCCGCCGAGGCTGATCCCGTTGACGAGGTAGCTCAGGAAGTCGGTCACGCGTCCGCCTCATCCTCACCGGTGCCGAGATAGGCCTTCACGACCTCCGGGTCGTTCTGCACCTCGCTCGGCGTGCCGTCCGCGATCCGCTTGCCGAAGTCGAGCACCGTCACCCGGTCACTGATCCCCATCACCAGGCCCATGTCGTGCTCGACGAGCAGGATGCTGATGCCGAGCTCACGCCTGACCTCGGTGATGAGGCCCGCCATGCGGACCTTCTCGTCGGAGTTCATTCCGGCCACCGGCTCGTCGAGCAGGAGCAGCCTCGGCTCGCACGCCAGAGCGCGGGCCACCTCCACCCGCTTCTGGTCGCCGTACGAGAGCAGCCCTGCGGGTTGGGCGAACTTGTCCCCGAGGCCGACGAAGGCAGCGATCTCACGGACGCGCTCGCCGTGCCGTCGGCCTTCGCGGGTCGCCGGCCTCAGCCGAAGGCCAGAGCTCACGAAACCAGCTCGGGTCAGGGCATGCCGCCCGAGCATGAGGTTCTCCGCGACGGTCTGCCCCTTGGACAGCGCGATGTTCTGGAAGGCGCGCGCGACGCCGAGGCGCGCAATCTTGTGGGGGCGCATCGCGGTCAGCTCGTGATCGCCGTAGCGGACCGAGCCTGACGTCGCGGTGTAGATCCCGCACAGCACGTTGAACGCCGTGGACTTCCCCGCACCGTTGGGACCGATGACCGCGTGCAGAGACCCGGGCTCGACGGTGAAGGAGACGTTGTCGAGCGCCTTCAGCCCGGCGAACCGCACGCACACGTCGGTCAGGACCAGTGCGGCGACGTCAGGCGCCACCGTCATGGCGGTCATCCCTGCCACCGCGAGAGGGTCACGCCGGCGGGGTCCGCAGTGGCGGCGCCAGCAGGAGTTCCGTTGTCGACGGTGGCACGGCCCAGGTACAGCCGCTTGACATCGTCGGTCTGTGAGAGCTCCTCGGCAGACCCCGACAGCGACACCTCGCCGACGTCGAGGACGTAGGCGATGTCCGCGACCGAGAGGGCCATGGTGGCGTTCTGCTCCACGAGCAGCACCGACGTCCCCGCCGTGTTGATGTCGCGGATCACGCCGCCGATCTGACCCACGACGCGCGGAGCGAGGCCGAGCGAGGGCTCGTCCAGGATGAGCAGCTCCGGAGACGCCATCAGCGCCCGGCCGATCGCGAGCATCTGCTGCTCGCCGCCGGACAGCAGCGCGGCGCGGCCGTACCGGCGCTCGGCGAGCACCGGGAACATGGCGTAGACGCGCTCGCGCATTGCTGCCCGGGTGCTCTTGTCACGGGCCCCGAGACCCCCGGCCTTGAGGTTCTCCTCGACCGTCATCCGTCCGAAGACCCGTCGACCCTCGGGCACCTGCACGATTCCTCGGCGAACCGTCTCCGCGGCGTCGAGGCCTTGGAGCGAGCGACCGTCGTAGGTGATCGTCCCGCCGACCACGGCACCGCCGTGGAGACGCAAGCTTGAGGACACCGTGCGGAGCAGGGTGGACTTGCCGGCACCGTTGCTGCCCAGGACCGCAACCACCTTGCCCAGGGGCAGATCAAGGCTCACGCCGCGCAAGGCGCGGACGACACCACCGTAGGAGACCTGGAGGTCACGGACCTCGAGCACCGAGCCTCCGTCCACGCCTGGGGAGAATGCAGGTCAACGCCATCCAACCGCGTCCTGTGATCTACGTCACATCGGTGTGGCAGGTGTTGCCCAGCCGTGACTTGTGCAAACGCACAACCGCGGTCTCCGGGCGCTGTCCGAACCGGCCCACCTCGCCAGGGAGGCGCCGGTTCGGTCGGCGGCCCTACCCGATCGCGCCCGCGGCGAAGGGCTGCGTGCCGGGCACGAGGGCAAGGCCCGAGACGCCATGCGACTGGGCGTAGGCGACTTCCTTGGCGAGGTTGCCGACCCCGTTGCTGCCCGGGAGCGGCGCGATCGTCAAGGTCGACAGGATCCCGAAGGCGCGGCCGGTGCTGTCGAGGAAGCCCGAGCCGGAGTCACCCGGGATGCCGGGTGTGACGGTGTACACGGTCGTGCTCCAGCCGCCTCCGGTGTCACCGAGCGAGACCCCCCGCTTGGGGCTCAACGCCGACACGCCCAGACGCAGGCTGGAGTTGCCGTAGCTGTAGACGTTGTCACCCGCTGCCGTCCCTGCGCCGAGGCCCACCGGGCCCCCGAAGGTCGGGACGCTCGGGTTCGTCGTCGCCACGGCGGCGGCCGGCAGCGCGATCAGCGCGAGGTCGTTGTAGGCACAGGTGTTGGCGTCGGTCTCCTTGGCCGCCTTCATGGCGACCCAGGAGTTGTAGACCATGGTGCCGGTGAAGGTCCCCACCTTGACCGGCGTGCCGAGCGGGAGCGAGGCCGCCGTGCACCCGTTGGTGTCGGTCGCAGCACCGGTGCCGGAGCAGTGCGCTGCCTGGCCCAGGTAGGTCGTGGTGCCGTTGGTGAACACGAAGTTCGCTGTGCACTGCGCGCCGCCGGTGAAGGTCATCACTCCGGGGTGCACCTGGGCCGTGGCGGCCGGTGCCCATCCTGCGGCGCTTCCGGTGGCCGGCGTCGAGCCGACGAAGGCGGCCGCGAGCGCCAGGGCACAAATGAGGGCGGAACGTCGCATGCGATCTCCTGCGGGGTCGGGGAGTGTGCCGTCCCCGTACCCCGCAGATGGCGCGATATGCCCTAGTAGGTCGGGAGCGAGGGGTCG
The DNA here is from genome assembly GCA_025966135.1 of Frankiales bacterium. Taxonomy (GTDB): domain Bacteria; phylum Actinomycetota; class Actinomycetes; order Mycobacteriales; family SCTD01; genus RYN-111. The sequence continues at coordinate 20,930 of JAOPVP010000070.1, read as the reverse complement.
ACCTGAGCAGCCCAGGCCAGCACGCCGCCCTGAACGTGGACGCTGTTGACCAGGCCTGCGGCCTTGAGCGCCGCGAGGCTCTCCGCCGACCGGACGCCGCTCTTGCAGTACAGGACGATCTGCTTGTCCTGCGGGAACTGCGACAACGCCGACCCGTTGAGGATGTCGCCCTTGGGGATCAGCACCGAGCCGGGGATCTTGACGATCTCGTACTCAGCCGGTTCCCGGACGTCGACCAGCACGAGGTCCTCGCCCGCGTCGATCTTGGCCTTCAGCTCGGTGGCCAGGATGGTGCTGCCCTGAGCCGCCTCCTGGGCCTCCAGGGAGACCGTCCCGCAGAACGCCTCGTAGTCGATGAGGCCCGTGATGGTCGGCTCCTTGCCGCACAGCGGGCACTCCGGGTCCTTGCGGACCTTGATCTTGCGGTACTCCATCTCGAGGGCGTCGTAGACCATCAACGTGCCCACCAGCGGGTCGCCGATCCCCATGAGCAGCTTGATGGCCTCGTTGGTCTGGATGCTACCGATGGACGCGCAGAGCACGCCCAGCACGCCGCCCTCGGCGCAGGAGGGCACCATCCCGGGCGGCGGCGGCTCCGGGTAGAGGCAGCGGTAGCACGGTGCCTCACCACCAGGAGCGGTTGGCCAGAACACACTCGCCTGGCCGTCGAAGCGGTAGATCGAGCCCCACACGTAGGGCTTGCCGAGGAAGAACGCCGCGTCGTTCACCATGTACCGCGTGGCGAAGTTGTCCGTGCCGTCCACGATCAGGTCGTACTGCGCGAAGATCTCCATCACGTTCGTGGAGTCGAGGCGCTCCTCGTGAAGGATCACGTCGACGAGCGGGTTGATCTCCTTCACGGAGTCGCGCGCGCTCTGGGCCTTGCTACGACCGATGTCGCTCTGGCCGTGGATGATCTGACGCTGCAGGTTGCTCTCGTCGACGGTGTCGAAGTCGACGATGCCAAGGGTTCCCACACCCGCCGCAGCCAGGTACATCAGAGTCGGGGAGCCGAGACCACCCGCGCCGACCGCGAGCACCTTGGCGTTCTTGAGCCGCTTCTGCCCGTCGGTCGCGACGTCAGGGATGATCAGGTGCCTGCTGTAGCGCATGACCTCTTCACGGGTCAGCTCAGCGGCTGGCTCCACCAGCGGGGGCAGTGACACGACTTCTCCTTCGTACGGCGTCTTCTCCATGCAAGCCTGCCAGTACCGCGAGGATTCCCTGTCTTGAGGTCAGGCAGGTTTTCGGCTCAGGCCCCTCGGGGCATCTCACTGGGGTACCCGAGGCAAGGAGATCAGCATGAGCACCACCGACAAGCTGAAGGACAAGGCCCAGGAGCTCAAGGGCAAGACCGAGCAGACCGCAGGCAGCGCCACTGGCGACCGCGACCTGCAGGCTGAGGGCGTCAAGGACGAGAAGGCCGGGCAGGTCAAGCAGGTCGGCGAGAAGGTCAAGGACGTGTTCAGGTAGACGCCGGGCACACAACCGCGTACGACCGAGGCCGGTACCCCTGGGGGTACCGGCCTCCTTTGTGCCGCGTAGGTGGCTCAGCCGCCTGGACGCCACCAAGGCTTGCGCTTCGCGGGCGGTTGCGCCGCTGCGGGCGGAGTCGGCTGGGGTGGTGTCGGCTGGGGTGGTGTCGGCTGGGGTGCTGTCGGCTGGGGTGCTGTCGGCTGCGCGGCAGGGGGTTGGGCGGGCGCCGCCTGCGTCGGAGTCGGTTCCGGTTTCGGCTCCGAGGTCGGGGCCGACGTCGGAGCGGCACTGGGCTGTGCCGGGCGCGGCGGCGCGGCCCGGCCCGCCGGGCGGGGCCGGGCGGAGCCGCCACGTACCGGCTCGATGTCACCGTTGTCGAGGTCGGGTGTGCGGTCGAGGATCGGCCTCGCGGCGGGCTTGGTGGCCGGTCGGTTGGCCTTCTTCGCCGTCGGGGCGGCGGCCTTGCTCCTGCGGCGCGCGGCCGGCTTGACGACGTCCGGCCCCTCGAGCACCGGCGGTGTGGTCACACCCTTGTTCGCAGGCTGGTCCCCCGGAGGCTCCTGCGCCACCTCCGGCTCGGGTGCCGTTTCGGGCTCGGGTGCCGGGGCTGCCTCGGTCTCCACCGGCACGGCTGCGGGGGCGGCGGAGACGTCGACGGCGCGCGCCGGCGCGAGACCTGTGGTGACGGCGGGGCGAGCAGCTGGAGGCACGGGAGCAGTCGGCGCGGCGGGCGCGGGAGCGGCCGTGGCGGCGTTGAGGGTGTCGACGATCTCCTGCACCGGCACGTCGGCAGTAGCCGCGGGCTGGACCACTGCGGCTTCGGCCACCGAGCCCTCGTCCACCGAGGGCTCAGCCACCGGTGCCGCGTCGGCAGCCAGCGTCTCCGGGGCCGGCTCCGAGGTGGCTGCGCGGCCACCGCGACGACGACGCAGCAACGCCTCGGCCAGCGCGAGCACGGCCTCGTCCACGTGGGCCAGGACGCGGCGCTCGCTGTCGGCGGTTGCGGCTCGTACCACCACCTCCGTGTCGGTCGTGACCCGCGGCGACAGGGCCTCACCGAGCTGCGTGACCAGGGTCGCGCTGACGCGGGTGAGCACGACGTCGGCGATGCGCGGGGCCAGCGTCTCCACGAGCCGATCGGCCACCCGCTGGCTGACGAGGGCAGCGACGTCCTCGACCGGCGGCGGTGCCGTCGCGGCGATCCGCTCGCCGAGCTTCTCGATGTCCTCGCGCAGGGAGGCGATGTCGCGCGCGAGCGCCTCGTCCATGCTCCTCTCGAGCAGGACCGCGACGCCCTCACCGACGGCAGACAGCTTGTCGTTCAAGGCCTGCAGCCCCTCGACCCGCGCGGCGAGCCGGGTGAGGTCCGTCGAGAGCGCGGGGATGCCACCGGCGGCATCGCCGACGTCGGACAGCCGCTCACCGATCTGACCCAGCCGGTTCTCGACCGCGCCGAGTCCGGTGCCGAGCACCGCAAGCCGCTCACCCAGCGCGCCATCGATGGCGGCTCGTAGGTCACCGAGGCCGTTGCGCAGGACCTCGGGGCCGACAACCGGGCGCGCGGCCGCCTCGTCCAGCCGGTCGAGACGACCGGTCAGGGCGCCGACAACCGCGTCGCGCACGCGCTCTGGGTCAGGCACGACGCCGATCGCGTCGACCTTCACCCGCAGCGCGTCGAGCTCGGGGCGAAGGGCGTCCAGCGAGCTCGCGGTGCGGGCGCCGATGTCACCGAGGTCGGCGCGCACCTCGGCAAGCGGCTGGAGCCGGTCGTGCAGGCCGGCGACGTCCTTCTGCAGCGAGGCCAACGCGGCGGGAAAGCCACCCAGGGACTCGAGCGCGTACTGCATCCGCGTGACCGCGTCGGACTGCGCGGCGATGTCCGCCTGCAGCCCGGCGAGACGCACCGCCGCCTGCTCTGTCGGGGCCGCAGTGTCCTGCGCCACGGCCTCGACCCGCTTGGACAGCGCCTCGATCCGCTGCCCGAGCAGGGAGGTGGAGGTGCGCAGGTCAGCGACCACGGTGCTGACCACACCGCCGAGGCGCTCGACGGTCGCCTCGGAGGCGGCCACGCGGACGCCCTCGGAGAGGGCTGCCACCTGGCCACGCAGGTCGGCGAGAACGGTGGAGACGGCGCGCTGCTCGCTCACCTGGTCCTCGACGGCACGGGACAACAAGGCCTGCATCCGGTCAGACACCGGGGCCCCGGGCGGTGTCGCGCCGAGCGGCCCGGCGGGGGTGTCGGTCACCGCGGTCGTCCCTCCTCGTCGTCCCTAGCGTGCGCGGGGACGCGCGGAGCATCGCACTCACCCGCCCACACCGCGCTCACCTCAGGCTCGCGCACGCTGCGCGTCGGAATCCTCGCACAGCGCGAGGAAGGCCCTGGCAACAGTTTCGGGATCCTCCAGCTGAGCGACGTGACCCACACCAGGGAGCACCAACAGCCGTGACGCGGGGAAGGCCGCCAGCGCCTTCGGCGCGAGGGACACGTCGACGAGCCGGTCCTCAGTGCCCCACACCAGCAGGGTCGGGACCCGCACCGTGGTGGCTTGGCGCCACAAGTTGCGCTGCCCGCGCTCCAGCCAGGCTCCGATGAGACCGCGCAGCGAGCCCGTGAACGCGATCTCCCCGTGCGCGACCTGGGAGCGCCGGGTCACCTCCTCGACGGCCTCGCGACGACGCTCCTCAGGAACCGCCGACGGATCACCGAAGCAGAGGTCGATCACGGCAGCCGCCCGCTGCTCAGGAGTCGTCTCGGCGAGCCTCCTGCTCAGCAGCGTGGAGATGCCGGGCAGCAGCAGCAGCGGCATCCGGGGATCCATGCCCCTGCGCGGTCGCAACGACGGCAGCGCCGGCGACACCAGGGTCAGCGTCCTCACCAGGTCCGGGCGCCGGGCGGCGACTCGGGTCGACACCGCACCACCAAGGCTGTTTCCGAACAGGTGGACCGGTCCAAGGTCCTGGTGCTCCAGCAGCGCGATCACGGCACGCACGTGCGTGCGGAGCGCGTACGACGACGACGCCGGCGGCTCGGACCACCCGAACCCGGGCAGGTCCAGGGCCGCCCCGTCGACGTGACCGGCGAGCAAGCCCATCAGGTCCGTCCAGTTCGTCGAGGCGCCGCCGAGCCCGTGGACGAACAGCGCTGGCTCCGCCCCGGTCGCCGGAGTGCGGCGGACGAACACGCCGTCCTCCTGGGCGCCCGGCCAGGGCGGCAGCAGGCCTTCCCAGCTGGACAGCTCGGCGTCGGACAGACGCACCTCGGTCCGGCTCACGGGACCCTCCAGATCTTCCCGAGCGGCAGGTCCCGCTCCTCGTTCACCAGTCTCGTGGGCAGCTGCCCGACCGCCGTCAGCCCCCGGTCGTCGACGAACACACCGGACTCCTCAGGCAGCCCGAGGACCGAGATGCCGGCCGGCACACCTTCCTTGATGGCGCGCAGCCAGTCGCTGCGGCCCGTGCCGCCACTCCAGTGCGGCACCACCAGGATGCCGGGGACGACCCCGAGCCCCTCGGCGACCACGAGGCCCGCCGGGCCGCGGCGGTCCGGAAGGACCGTCCACGAGCCGAGCACCATCGCGCCGGCGCTGGCGCCCAGCACGGTCCCGCCGTCGTCGAGGAGGGAGGCGAGCAACTCCCCCACCGGGCTGGTGGTGAGGGCCGTCAGCAGCCGGGAGGGGGAACCGCCGGGGAGAACGAGGAGCCTCGCCGTACGAAGAACGGCAAGCGCTGCGGCCGGGTCTTCCCGCACGTCGGGGGCGGCGGCGACCTCGCTGGCGCCGAGCACCCGGAAGTGGCTCACGCCGTTGGCGGTGGCGGTGCGGTAGTCAGCCCCCGGCTCGGCGGCGAGCGCCGTGATGACGACCGGCCCATGCGAACGGTCGAGCAGGGCCTTGTCCATGGCGCGGCAGCCGAGGGAGAACTCGCCTCCGCCCTGGAGGCACACCAGACCGGTCACGCGGGAGACGCTAGCTCTCAGACCTCGCAGAGGAGCATCTCGAGGCGGCGGTTCAATGCGTCGAGCGTGGCGCGGATGACGGCCTGGCGGACGTCCTCGCGGACACCCGCCGCACCGGTGAGGCGCTCGGTGCCCTTGGCGGTCAGCAGGGTGAGGGACACGAGCACCGTGCGCTCGGAACCCATCGGCGTGACCTCGAGGTGGTCGAGCTCGAAACGGACCTGGCCGTCGACGAGCTGCTCGACGGCACGCAGGGTCGCGGTCGCGACGGCGCGGTGGACGCCTGTCTGCGAGGCAGCGCCCCGGGCCTCACCGATGGCGATGCGATCCTCCGAGGCGAGCGTGACCGACGCGGTGACGTCCAGGCCGGACGAGATCAGATGCATGCGGGAGATCGCTGGACGCGCCGCGGAGCGATGCTCCGGGACGCTCGCCGGCCGGTCCAGGACGGCGTCCTCGACGATCTGCACGCGCTCGGCGTCGACACCGAGGCCGAACTGCTCGCGCAGCAGCCGGCCCACGGTGGTCGCGACAGCGGCCTCGTCGACACCGGACTCGAGGTCGAGCCGCAAAGTCCCCAGACCACCCTCGCCGTCCGGCGTGACATCGGCGTCCGTGACCCCCGGGACAGCGCGCAGCGCCGCAACGAGCTCGCCATGGTCGATCGCCGTCAACAGGTGCTCCAGAGAAGGGCCCACGGAAGGCAGGCCAGTAGGACCAGCATCGGCCCGACACCTGGCCGTGTGGAGGTCCGAACGGTAGAGGGCGTAGGCCCTGCGGGCATGGGCCATTCGGCGCAATTTGCTCAAGCCTGCCGGTGGCGGCTAGGCCGACTTGCGCGCTGAGGCCTTCTTCGTCGCTTTTGTCCCCTTGGTCGCCGTCGCCTTGCGCGCCTTGGCGGCGGGTGCCTTCGCCACCGTCGCCTGGTTGGCCGTCGCCTGGTTGGCCGTCGCCTTGGTGGCCGTCGCCGTGCGGGGGGCCGGCTCCGCACCCGCTGCCTGGCTCTTCTTGGCGGCCTCGACGCTGGCCCGCAGAGCCGCCATGAGGTCAACCACGGTGCCGGTCGTCGGCTGGACGCTCTCGGGCTGCACGACCTCGCGGCCCTGGACCTTGGCGTCGATGACCGCCTGGAGGGCTTCGCGATAGGAGTCGGTGTACAACCCGGGGTCGAAGTCGCCGCTCAGGGTCTCGATGAGGCTGCTGGCCATCGCCAGTTCCTGAGGCCGGATCTCGACCTCCTCGTCGAGGAAGTCGAAGCTCGGGGTGCGGATCTCGTCCGGCCACAGCATCGTCTCGAGCACGAAGGCGCCCTCGCGCACCCGCAGCGTCGCCAGGGACTCGCGGTTGCGCAACGCCACCTTGACGATCGCCACCTTGCCGGACTGCCTGAGCGCGTCCCGGAGCAGCACGTACGGCTTGGTCCCGCTCTTGTCGGGCTCGAGGTAGTAGCTCTTGGCGAAGTAGATCGGGTCGACCTGCTCCAACGGCACGAACTGCAGCACATCGATGGCGCGGCTCGTCGTGAGCGGGAGCTCCTTGAAGTCGTCGTCGGTGAGAACCACGGTCTCGCCGCTGGCCAGCTCGTAGCCCTTGGCGATGTCGCCGTAGGCGACCTCCTCGCCGTCGGTGGCCGCCACGCGCTTGTACTTGATACGGCTGCCGTCGGAGCGCCGAACCTGATGGAAGGTGACGTCCTTCTCCTCGGTGGCGCTGTAGAGCTTCACAGGGATCGTCACCAGCCCGAAGCTGATGGCGCCCTTCCAGATGGCCCTCACTTCTGCCCCCTACCCGAGTTCACAACGATCACGCTAGAGGGGCAGGCGGGGCAGGTCCAGACTGCACCTGTGCTCCCGACGGGTCTGTCACCGATGCTGGCGACCACGGGTGCCCTGCCGCTCGGCGAGGAATGGGCCTATGAGGTGAAGTGGGACGGCGTGCGTGCCCTGGTAGCCGTCGAGGGCGGCAGCGTGAAGGCAACCAGCCGCAACGGCAACGACATCACGGGCGCCTACCCCGAGCTGCTGACGCTGGGCGGTCAGACCGCGCTCCTGGATGGCGAGCTCGTCGCCCTGGTCGACGGGCGCCCTGACTTCGGGGCCCTGCAGCCGCGGATGCACGTCCGCTCCCCCAGCGCTGCGCTCGTGCGCAGCACCCCCGTGACGTTTGTGCCCTTCGACCTGCTGCACCTCGCGGACACCTCGCTGCTCGACCGCAGCTACGACGAACGGCGAGCCTTGCTCGATGAGCTCGGGCTCGACGCCCCGCAGCCCTTCTACGGCGACGGCCAGGTACTGCTCGAGAGCACCCGGGCACAGGGCCTGGAAGGCCTGGTCGCCAAGCGGCGGGACAGCGCCTACCTGCCGGGGCGCCGCAGCGACTGCTGGGTCAAGGTCAAGCACGTGCACCGGCAGTCCGCCCTGGTGTGCGGCTGGAAGGAAGGCGAAGGCGGCCGCTCCGGGAAGCTGGGCTCGTTGCTGCTCGGGGTGCACAGCGACCAGGGCCTGCTCTACGCCGGGCACGTCGGCACCGGCTTCACCGCCGCGACCCTGCACCAGCTCGCCGAGCTCCTCGCCCCACTGGCACGCACGTCTTCGCCGTACGACGACGTGGTCCCCCCGGAGCACGCGCGCGTGGCGCACTGGGCGCAGCCGGAGCTCGTCGTGGACGTGGACTACACAGCGTGGACGAAGGACGGCAGGCTCAGGCACCCGTCGTACAAGGGGATTCGCACCGATCTGGACCCGCGGGGAGTCGTACGTGAATGAGAAGGTGACGGTTGATGTCGAGGGGCGGCACGTGACGCTGTCGAACCTCGACAAGCTGCTCTACCCCAACGGCTTCACCAAGGGGCAGGTCATCGACTACTACTCGCGCATCGCCCCGGTCATGCTGCCGCACCTGGCCGGCCGGGCGGTGACGCGCAAGCGCTACCCGGACGGCGTCCATGGCCCGGTGTTCTTCGAGAAGAACACCCCCCGCGGCACGCCCGCGTGGGTGCACACCGAGGTGCTGGCCAGTCCCGGCTCCAGCAAGGACAGAGACACGATCGAGTACGTCGTCATCGACGACCTGCCCGCGCTCGTCTGGACGGCCAACCTCGCGGCCCTCGAGCTCCACACCCACATGTGGAAGGTCGGCCGCACGACCCCGGACCTGCTCGTCCTGGACCTGGACCCCGGCCCGCCGGCCAGCATCGTCGAGTGCTGCGAGGTGGCGCAGCTGCTGCGCGACCGGCTGGCGGCGGACGGCGTGGAGGCGTACGCGAAGACCAGCGGCAACAAGGGGCTGCAGCTCTACGGGAAGGCCCCTGTCCGCGACACCTCCGGCTACGCGAAAGGCCTGGCGGAGCAGCTCGAGCGGTCCCATCCCGACCTGGTCGTGAGCCGCATGACCAAGGCGGCCCGGCCCGGCAAGGTCTTCGTCGACTGGTCTCAGAACAACCCGGCCAAGACGACCGTCACGGTCTACTCGCTACGGGCCCGCGACGAACCGACCGTCTCGACACCGATCACCTGGGACGAGGTAGCCGGCTGTCGTACGGCCGCCGACCTGGTGTTCACCAGTGACGACGTCCTGGACCGGGTCGCGGCCGATGGCGATCTGTTCGCGCCCTTGCTTGATTGACCGCTGCGAAGCCTCGACGGTGCAGGGGTTGCGGGTGTTGGCTCAGTCATGGACCGGCCAAGACCCGTTCGACGCGAGGAGCAGCAGTGACCGGAGTACCGCCCCCCGCCCTGACCGACGAGTCGCTCGAGCGCGAGCTCCTCCACCTGCACGAGACGCGCAACGACACGTTCATGCACGGCAGCGAGGACGCCCTGACGTTCCACACGGAGCGCATGGTGGCCTTGGAGGACGAGTACCTGCGGCGCAACCCCGACCGGGTCATCGACGCCCGCCGGACCAGGCACGGCTCGCGCGAGCTGTCCGGCCAGGACGCCTGACCGGCCTTCTCGGCGCGAGTCAGGGCTGTTGCCCTAGGCTCGCGAGATGACCGCTAGCGACGTGCCCGCGCGCGGTCAGCGCCTGCCCCGACCCGCCCGCCGCAAGCAGCTGCTGGGCGCGGCGCAGGAGATCTTCGTCGCGCAGGGCTACCACGCAGCCGCCATGGACGACATCGCCGAACGCGCCGGGGTCAGCAAACCGGTGCTGTACCAGCACTTTCCGGGCAAGCTCGAGCTGTACATGGCACTGCTCGACGAGCATGCGACCTCGCTGGTCAGGCGCGTGCGCACCGCGCTGGAGTCGACGAGCGACAACCGGGCTCGCGTCGCCGCGTCGGTCGCCGCGTACTTCGACTTCGTGGCTGGCAACGGCGAGGGCTTCCGTCTCGTCTTCGAGAGCGACCTCCGCAACGACCCCGCCGTCCGCGAGCGGGTGGAGCGGATGACCGCGGACTGCATCGCAGCCATCACCGAGACCATTGCCCACGACACGGGTTACCGCGCCGAGGAGGCCCAGCTGCTCTCGGTCGGGCTCACCGGGATGGCCGAGATCGGTGCCCGCTGGTGGCTGTCCAGCGAGGACCGGCTCGCCAAGGAGCGGGCGGTCGAGCTGCTCGTGGGGCTGGCCTGGCGCGGCATCTCCGGGGCGCCGTTGCACCCCGAGGGCTCGGTTGAGGTTTCTGCTGACGGCTGACAGCGCAGGCATCGCTCCCGGGCTCGGTTAGCCTGCGATTCAGGATCACTGCGATACACCCCGGAGGCCCTCGGTGGAGGTCAAGATCGGCGTCCAGTACGCCCCGCGCGAACTCGTGCTCGAGAGCGCGCAGAGCGCGGACGAGGTCGCGAAGGCGGTCTCGGACGCACTCAAGGCCGACCTCGGCGTGCTCACGCTCGTCGACGACAAGGGCCGTCGTGTCCTGGTGCCGGCCGACAAGCTGGCCTACGTCGAGATCGCCGAGAACGAGTCGCGCCGGGTCGGCTTCGGCGCGATGTAGCTGTCAGGACCGGTCGCTCTCAGGCCTGCAGCCCGAGCAGGGCCATCCGGTCGGTGTGCTTGTCCGTGATGCTCTTGAGCAGCCGGGTGATGCCTGCGAGGTCCCCGCTGCCGACCAGCAGCTCCAGCAGCGCGTCCCGCTCGACCGCGACCTGTTGCGCCTGGATGAGCGCCTCTCCCACCAGGCGGCGGGCCCACAGCGCGAGGCGGCCGCCGACGGAGGGCTCCTCGGCGATGATCTCCTTCACGCGGGCGACCGCGAACTCCGCCTGCCCGGTGTCCTTGAGGACCGACTGAATCAGACTCCGGGTCTCGTCGTCCTTCACGTAGGTCGAGACCTCGCGGTAGAAGTCGGTGGCCATGCCGTCGCCCACATAGGCCTTGATGAGGCCCTCGTACCAGTCCGAGGGCTGGGTGGAGTCGTGGAAAGCGTCCAGGGGCTCGACGAACGGGGCCATCGCCTCGAAGGGGTCGACGTCGCGTGCCACCAGGTGGTCATGGAGCTGCTTGAAGTGACCGAACTCGGCGTTGGCCATCGACCCCAGCGCCACCTTGTCGGCGACGGTGGGGGCGAGCTGGGCGTCGCTGGCGAGCCGCTCGAACGCGGTGAGCTCGCCGTACGCGAGGACACCGAGGAGGTCCACGGTGGCGCGATCGAGCGGGCTGTCGTGGGCGGTCGTCATGCCGCTGACCCTAGTGCGGGGCCGCTGGACGGTAGGCTCAGGCTCGACGGTGCCGCACGAGCGACGCCGTACGCGTGCGCGGACCCCACGTCCCTGCGGCGCGCGCCGGTCGCACCCCGTCGCCAGACGACGGGGAGCTCGACCGCTGCGAGCCCGCAAATCTCTGCCGGTGGTCGGCGCGACTCACCGAGAGGCACGACCCTGACCACCACCAAGAACTCCCCTACAGACGCGCCCGCGAGCGAACCGAACGGCTTCGCCGCCATCGGCGCCCGACCGGAGACCGTCGCGGCGCTGGCCGCCGTCGGCATCACCCAGCCGTTCGCGATCCAGACCATGACCCTGCCGATCGCCCTGGCCGGCCACGACCTCATCGGCCAGGCCCGCACCGGCACCGGGAAGACCCTCGGCTTCGGGGTCCCGATGGTCCAGAACGTCAAGAGCAAGTCGGAGGGCGGCAACGGCACCCCGCAGGCGCTGGTCGTCGTCCCGACCCGCGAGCTGTGCGTCCAGGTCGCCAGCGACCTTGAGATCGCCGGCAAGACCCGCGGCCTGCGCGTCCAGAGCATCTACGGCGGACGGGCCTTCGAACCGCAGGTCGAGGCGTTGAAGCGGGGCGTCGAGATCGTCGTCGGCACCCCGGGACGCCTGCTGGACCTCGCCCGCCAGGGCCACCTCAACCTCGGCCAGGTCGACGTCCTCGTCCTGGACGAGGCCGACGAGATGCTCGACCTGGGCTTCCTGCCCGACGTCGAGCGGATCTTGGACCTCACGCCGGACGAGCGTCAGACGATGCTGTTCTCGGCCACCATGCCGTCGCCGGTCGTCGCCTTGGCACGGCGCTTCATGCGCCAGCCGACCCATATCCGCGCAGAGGAGCCCGACGAGGGCCGCACCGTGCCGGACACCAAGATCTTCGTGTACCGGGCCCACGCGATGGACAAGGGCGAGGTCCTCGCGCGCATCCTGCAGGCGGAGGGTCGGGGTCTGACGATGGTCTTCTGCCGTACCAAGCGCACCTGCGACAAGGTCGCCCTCGACATGGCCGAGCGCGGCTTCGCGGCCGCCGCCGTCCACGGCGACCTCGGCCAGGGCGCCCGCGAGCAGGCGCTGCGCGCCTTCCGCAGCGGAAAGATCGACGTGCTCGTGGCGACGGACGTCGCAGCCCGTGGCATCGACGTGCAGGACGTCACCCACGTCATCAACTACCAGTGCCCCGACGACGAGCGCACCTTCCTGCACCGGATCGGCCGCACCGGCCGGGCCGGCGCCAAGGGCGTGGCCGTGACCTTCGTCGACTGGGACGAGATCCCGAAGTGGGGCCTGATCAACAAGGCTCTCGACCTGCCCTTCCCGGACCCGGTCGAGACGTACTCGTCCTCCAAGCACCTGTTCGAGGACCTCGGCATCCCCGAGGGCACCAAGGGTCACCTGCCGCGCTCGGCGCGTACCCGGGCAGGCCTCGAGGCCGAGGTCGTCGAGGACATCGGCGAGACCGGCCGCAAGCCCAAGGCGGGAGCAGCCCGCGGAACTCGTGACAGCGGCCGTGACAGCGGTCGTGACAGCGGGCGGGCCCCTCGGGACACCGGGGACGACGCACCGGTGCTCCCCAAGCGCACCGGCGGCGCGCGTCAGCGCACCCGTGGGGGTGGCGCGGCCGTTGCCGCCGCCGCGGGCACACCCGCTCAGGTGTCGGACAGCAGCCAGGGCTCGGCGGGTGAGGCTGGCGACGCCCCCAAGCGCCGCCGCCGTCGCGGTGGCCGGGGTCGCGGTGGCGCCGGAGCGGGCGAGACCTCCGGCGCGGAGGCCTGACCCCACCGGCCTTCACGCGGGCGGGGCGTGCACCGATGCACGCGAGCTGACGGTCGCCGTCTCAGCTCCCGTGCAGCTGTGCACGACACGCCGCGGCTCCCGTGCATCTGTGCGCGGAACCAGGTCCTCGCGAGCACGCACCTGCCGGGTCGCTCAAGCCGGCAGTCGCCCTGCGCCGAAGCACTCACCATGGTGCTGAGGACGGTGGCCGGCGTTCGGACGGGTGAGGACACCGAGGACCTGCGCGCCTTCCTCATGCAGCTGGAGGGCAACGCACCCGAGGTGCACGAGACCTTCGTCCTGGGCTGTGGCAGCCACGGCGACGAGCGCCCGACCTGGAGCTACGTCGAGGCGGACGCCGCGGTCGGGGTCGCTCGCCGGCGCTGCCTCCGCTGCGCGCACAGCGTCTCGCTCCTGGACTCCGAACAGCGGTGGACGCACCCGCCGATGTGGTCTTGCGGCAACTGCAGCCAGTCGATCGCCGAGGTCGCGGTCGGCCTGTCGGTGCCCGACGGCGAGCACGTGGAGTGGCTGGTGCTCGGCGCGCGCTGCGTCGAGTGCGGGCGCATCGACGGGCTCACCGACATGGTTGTCGGCGGCCGCCCGCTCAGTGCTGTCGTGTCCGCTCTCTAGCCTTCTGGCAGTCTGGCCCGGTGCGCCTGCTGCTGATCGCCGACACCCACGTCCCGCAACGCGCGACCGACCTGCCTCCCGAGGTGTGGCAAGCCGTCGACGACGCGGACCTCGTCGTGCACGCCGGCGACTGGGTCAGCCTCGACCTGCTCGACCGGCTGGAGGCCCGCGCCGATGTGCTCGGTTGCTGGGGTAACAACGACCACGGCACCGAGTTCCGCAAGCGCCTGCCCGAGGTGGGTCGCCGTACGGTCGAGGGGCTGAACGTCGCAGTCGTCCACGAGACGGGTGACAAGCGGCATCGCGAGGCGTTCTGCGACCGGACGTTCCCCGAGACCGACCTGCTCGTGTTCGGGCACTCCCACGTCCCGTGGGACAGCAGCACACCCGGCGGGATGCGGCTGCTCAACCCCGGTTCGTGCATCGACCGCCGGATGCAGCCGTACTGCACCTACATCACGCTGGAGCTGCGCGACGGCACGATCGGTGACCCGGTGCTGCATAGGCTCGGGGCATGAGCGCCGTCTCCGACCTCCCGCTGCCGGAAGGCGTCCACGCGCGCACCATCGAGATCCCGGGCGGGCCGCTGGCCGTGCTGGACACCGATCCGGTCGGCGAGCACCGAGGCACCGTCGTGATGGTCCCGGGGTTCACGGGCAGCAAGGAGGACTTCCGTTACGTCCTCGAACCCCTTGCAACGCAAGGGTTTCGGGTCGTCGCGATCGACCAGCGTGGGCAGTACCACTCTCCCGGGCCCGACGACCCTGCCGCCTACACGGTCGTCGCGCTGGGCAACGACGTGCTGCAGTTGGTGAAGGCGCTCGGCGACGGACCCGTACACGTGGTCGGTCACAGCTTCGGCGGCTTGGTGAGCCGCTCAGCGGTCCTCCAGGACCCGACCGCGTTCCGCTCGCTCGTCCTCATGGGCTCCGGCCCGTCCGGGCTCACCGGCCCACGGGCGGACGTCCTGCCGTTCCTCGAGCCGGTCCTGCACGAGGGAGGGCTCGAGGCGGTCTGGGAGGCGTCCGAGGCGATCGCGCGGTCCCGGCCTCAGCCGGTCGAGGTGACGGCGGAGGTGAAGGACTTCCTCAAAGCCCGGCTGCTGGGCAGCTCGGCGGTAGGCCTGCTCGCGACCTCGCGCGAGCTGACGTCCGCACCGGACCGGGTCGACGAGCTGGCCGCACTCGACCTGCCGATCCTGGTCATGTATGGCGAGGGCGACGATGCCTGGCTGCCTGACGTCCAGGACGCGATGGCCGTCCGGCTGGGTGCCCCCGTCATCGTCGTACCCGCTGCACTGCACTCACCGGCGGCCGAGAACCCTGCGCTCACGGCCCAGGTGCTGCGGGACTTCCTGAAGTCCGTCTAGGTTGCGGCGTATGCCGCTTCCCGTCATACCCGACCCCCTCCACCAGGTCACACTGCCGACAGGAGCGACCGTCGGCCTGACGGACTCCGGGGGCGACGGCCCGCTCGTGGTCTTCAGCCACGGGCTGCTCATGAACCACACGATGTTCGCGCCCCAGGTCGCGGCTCTGCGTGACAGCTACCGCGTGGTGACCTGGGACGAGCGTGGTCACGGTGAGGCTGAGCACGAGGGCAAGTGGTCCTACTGGGACAGCGCGGACGACGTGCTGGCGATCCTCGACCACCTCGGCGCGCAGAGCGCGGTCCTCGCCGGCATGAGCCAGGGCGGGTTCCTGTCCTTGCGGGCCGCCCTGAGGGCGCCGGAGCGGGTTCGGGCGCTCGTCCTGCTCGACACCCAGGCCGGCCCGGAGGACCCGGGCGTGGTGCCGCTGTACGAAGGCATGACAGCGGCCTGGGCGGCAGACGGCCCGTCACAGGACACCCTCGACTTCGCCGCCGCGGCGATCCTCGGGCCTGGCGCCGACGAGCAACCGTGGAAGGACCTGTGGGCCGCGATGCCGAACCACCGCTCCCCCCAGGTGATGCACCCACTGCTGACCCGGGAGGACCTCACCGACCGCCTTGGCGAGATCACCTGCCCGGCCCTGGTGGTGCACGGCGACGCCGACGCGTCGATCCCGGTGGACAAGGCCGAGGCGCTGGTCGCGGGACTGCCGGGGGCGCGGCCACTGGTGCTCATCCCCGGCGCAGGGCACGCCGCCAACCTCACCTACCCCGAGCCGGTCAACGCCGCCCTTGCGGCCTTCCTCAGCCAGCTGTAGACGACTGCACGACCTCGAACGCCCACAGCGAGCTGCCACTGGCGGCGGGCTTCGCGCCTTCCGGTCGCTGTGAGCCGTGGCCCTCGGCGACGCGTTGCCCGTCACGCCAGGCGACGAAGTCGGCCTCGGAGGCCCAGCGCGTGTAGACGAGGTAGTCGGTGGTCCCCTCGACAGGCCGGAGCAGCTCGAAGTGCTCGAAGCCAGGAGCCGAGTCGACGGCTCCCTGGCGGGCGGCGAAGCGCTCCTCGAGCGTGGCGCCGGCGCCCTCGGGCACGGACAGGACGTTGATCGCGACGTAGGACATGCCCCGAGTCTGCCCGCAAGCGATACTGGTGCAGTGACGACCCAGCCCACTGTCGAACCCGACCCGGGGCTCTACGGGCCCGACAGCGTCACATGGCAGGTCCATGCCGACCCGACGATGGTGCTCGGCGGCCTGCGTGCGCTGCTGCTCCAGGCCGTCCACCCGTTCGCGATGGCCGGCGTCGCGCAGCACTCCGACTTTCGCGCCGACCCCTGGGGACGGCTCTTTCGTACGGCGGACTACGTCGCCGTGACCAGCTACGGCACCACCGCGCAGGCCACCCGAGCGGCCGCCCGGGTGCGTGGCATCCACCGCAAGCTCGGGGGCATCGAGCCGGAAAGCGGCCGGGCCTACCGGGTCGACGACCCCCACCTGCTGCTGTGGGTGCACTGCTGCGAGGCAGAGTCGTTCCTGTCCACCGCGACCCGCTCCGGCCTACGGCTGACCCGGCAGGAGAAAGACGCCTACTACCGCGAGCAGGTCCGCAATGCCCGGCTCGTCGGGTTGACGAGCGCCCCGGAGTCGGCCGCACAGATGGCCGACTACTTCGCCTCCATGCAGCCAGAACTGCGGGTGACCGCCGAGGCCCGCGCGGCTGCCCGCTTCGTCCTGTTCCCGCCGATGCCGACCAAGGTGCAGCTCGGCACACCGGCACGGGTCGCGTGGACAGGGCTGGCCGGCACCGCCGCCGCCATGCTGCCGCGCTGGGCGAGGCGGCTCTACAACCTGCCGGGCCTTCCGACGACCGACCTGGGGGCCACCGCGGCTGGCCTGGCCATCCGGACCGGGCTGCTGGCCGTCCCGGAACGGGTGCGGCACGGCTCGCACTTCAAGGACGCCCAGGCCCGGCTCGGCCTCTAACGCACGACGAACGTCTGCGTGCTTGGGTAGCTGTCGACGTCGTTCACCCGGATCTGCAGCTCGATCGTCCACTTCCCCGTGGCCGGCAGGACCAGGTTGAGGTCCTCGTAGTGCCCCAGGGACTTGTGCTTCGGGTACACGGTGATCTTCTCGCCGTCACTGCGCACCACGTCCCCGGTGATCTGGGCGACGTCGACGGTCCTGCCGCCGGTGCCGACCGTGTAGATGTGCAGGCCGTTGAGACCCTTGCGCGCCGGGTAGATGTCGACCGCCACGGTGAGCGGTCCGGCTGTCGAACGGCCCGTGTACGGCGGTGCGAAAGCCGCCTTCGCCGGGGTGGTGTTGACCAGCAGCGCCGTGACGGCGAGGACGATCGCGGCCAGGCCGGCCTCGATGCCGACGCTGCGCCGCAACCCGGCGACCTCTTCCTCGCTCGGTTCGGGGCGAACCTCGACGGCCGTGTCCGTGGCCGCCGCTACAACCGGCCGGGTGTAGTGCTGGCGCACGAACGAGCGGCCCACGAGCGCGAACAGCAGCATCAGGCCGACGAGCGTGACCTTGACCAGCAGCAGCCGACCGTAGGAGGTCGAGAACAGGGCGTTGACCTCGCCCACCTGCCGGACGCCTGCGAACACGCCGGTCGCGACCAGCAGGGCCACAGACCAGGTGGCCAACCGGGACCAGCCGGGGAGGATCGTGGCGCTCTCCTGCGAGCTCCAACGACCGCGGAGGCCGAGGCAGAGCACGACCAGACCACCCACCCACGCGGAGACGGTGACCAGGTGGCTGAGGTCGAAGAGGAAGGCGTACGGTTCCCACTCCCCCACGCCAGCGTGACCAGCCGCCGACCAGGTGGCCGCCCAGCCGATGCCGAGCGCGACCAGCGTGGCGGCGAGCGCCCGACCACCACGGCGGAGCACCAGCAGCACCAGCACGGTCACGGCCGCCAGGCCGATCCGGGTAGCGGTCGCGACGCCGTACTGCACGTCCAGAACGGCACGCAGCAGGCTGGTGTCGAACGTGCCGGTGAGCCCGACGCCGGCGGCATAAGGTCCCTCGAGGGCGAACGCGAACGCCGCAGCCACGGTCTCGAGCACGGCCGCGCCGAGCAGCAGCCGCCGCAGGCGCACGACACCGGCCGGCCACAGCAGCAGGCTGAACAGCGCGCCGCCGAGCAGCACCACCAGGGCCCCAAAGCCGGCCACGCGTGTCAGCCCGAGGGCGATGCCCGGCTGCTTCGGCGCGGCGGTGAGCTTGGTGAGGTTGCCGCGGCCCAGCAGCTGCGACTCGGCCGTGCTGGGCTTGCCGACGGAGAAGGTGAAAGCGCCCGACACCGGGTGACTGTCAGCGGAGACGACCCGCCAGACCACGACATAGCTGCCTTCAGGAAGCGCGGGCTTGAGGGCCAGGTGGACCTGCGCGCCGCCCTGGGTCTGGGTGATGGCGCCCGTGTCCGCGCGGACGCCTGCGGCCGACAGCACCTTGAGCCCGCCGAGCCCTGTGCCCACGGACTCGCCGAAGGTGAGGGTCACCTCCGCGGGGCTCCGCTGCAGGATCTCGGCGTCACCTGGGGTCGTCGACAGCAGCGCGGCGTGCGCGCTGGCAGCCGGGGCGGCGACGCCGAGCAGCAGCATCGACGACATCAGCGCCACGACCAGCCCCGTAAGGCGACGACGCCGGGGGGTGCTCATCGAGCGTTGGAAGCCCGGCTGCGCAGGAGCGCTGCCAGGGCGAGCAAAAGCGCGACGGCGCCGACACCGAGGCCGGCTCCGCCAAGTGCCTTGGCGGTGCTGTCGTTGCTGGCCTGCGTGCTGGCTACCGGCACCGCCTTCGCGGTCACCGAGGGCACCGACGAGGGCGTCGCGCTCGGGACGGCCGCTGTCGCTGCCCGGAGGACGAGGACGGGCGCCGGGAAGTCGGGGTGCGAGGTGGCGCCCGGCGCGCTCTGCTGGATCCAGCGCACGACGTTGCCGTCGTTGTAGGTCTGGATCGCCTTGAAGGTGAGGCTGTCGGTCACCGGCAGCTGACCGACGGCGATGTCGAAGTCGTCGTACATGCCCGGTCCTGTCCCACCGGCGGTGGCCGTCCACGTGACGGTCGACACCGCGGTGGTGATCTTGCCGTCGTCGGTGGTGATGGGCGTCTTCAGCGTGTGGCTGGTCGTCACGACCTTCCAGCCGGCCTTGGACGCGGCGAGCGCCCCCGCGAACGGTTTGTCTGCAGGGAGCACGATCTCGACCTTCGTGGTCGAGGCCTTGGCCTCCTCGTTGGGCACGCGGAAGGTGATCTGCGTGTCAAGGCCGCCGGACGTGGCATCGGTGCTGTGCACCGTGACGTGGGCGGATGCGGGTCCGGCGACCAGCAGGACGGTGGTGGCGGCGCCGCAGAGCACGGCTGCAGTACGGATGGTGCGCAAGGAGAGCTCCTCGAAGGTGGGTGCCTCGTGCGACGAGGCGTGGAAGGTCCCGCGGACGCGGGCAGGGCAACGGCGTGCGCTCAGTGAGCGAGCAGCGCCGGGGGCCCTCGGCGCACGAGCGGCGCCGCTTCCCAGAGACCGTGCAAGCGCACGGGACGCGACACGAACGAGGTGCCACGCCAGACAGGTTCGGGGAGCACGGGCCGGGTGCGACCAGCCAGGACGCGGAGGGCGCGGATCCCTGCGCGCAGCAGTGCGTCCGCCGCCCACAGGCCGGCGTCGGCGCGGTCGAGCAGGACGGCGGTAACCAGGACCGCGCCGACATGGACGCTGAGCATGGCGGGACTCAGGCCCATCAGCAGGTGGTCAAGGAGCCCCATCCGGCCGGAGGTGACGTCGGGACACATCCACTCGAGCAGCAGGTGCGTGACGACCTGCGCCCCCACCAGCCAGGCGATCAGGGCGGGCAGCCGGCGGCGGCCGCGGAGCAGTGCGACCGCGGCCGGCCAGCACAGGCCGGCGGCCGCCGTCATCGCCAACAGGCTGCCGCAGCCGTCGGCCAGCGAGTGCGCGAGGGCAGCACCACCCACGGCTGGAACGGTGAGGACCGCCGCGCGCACGCCACGCACCAGACCCTGTCGAGGGTCGAGATACGGCGGCGTGGTCACGACAGCCCTTCATCTGCGGCGTAACGAGCGGATGACACATGGTGCCCGATAAGCGGGCTCACCATCGGCGCTTCCGATAAGTGAGCGTACCGACATGCCCTGGACCACCCGCGCCTCACGGCTGCTGACGCGCTGACCGTGCTCGCGCTGTTCCACGCCCTCGACGTCGTCGAGTTCGGTCGGCCGGGGATGGAGCTGGACGACGTCGTGACGACCCTGGCCGGCGACGGGCCGGCGTGCCTCAACGTCGACGGCGACAATGACAGCGTCGGCATGACGGTCAGTCAGGAGTACTGGCGCTGGGACCTGCAGCTGTGAGCTGGCCCTTGCACCAGCTGGTGCTGACGACCCCCACCATGGTGCTGCGCGGGATGACGGAAGCCGACGCCCTCTCACTCGCGGCGGTGTCCCGAGGACCTCGAGTAGAGCCCTCCGGCTGCCCGACGTCCCGGCCACTGTTGTCCTACTGACAGCAGCCGGGCCAGTGGCGCCGCCAACTGTGTACTGCCGTTCACCGTCCTCGTCGACGACGTGCCGGTGGGCCTACAAGCCCTGGAAGGCAAGGACTTCGCCGTACGACGGACGGTGGACCCCACCGTGGCTGGTGCCATCCGTGCGTGGCCGCGGGGCGGGGAAGCAGATGCGAGCAGCGGTCCTGTCGCTGGCCTTCGGCACCTCGAGGCGGCGTATGCGATCACCGAGGCGTGGGAGGTCGGTCGGCCGAGGGTCTCGGGCAGGCCTGAGTCCCGGGCGCTGTGGGCTGCCCGGGGTCTCAGGTGGTGCGGGGCTGCTGAGTGGGGTGGGTTAGTAGCGGTGGCGTTGTCGTGGGAACTGCCAGCCGCCGCGGGTGGTCCAGCGGTAGTCGCCGTCGGGGGTGAGGGTGACGGTGAAGGCGGTGTGTTTGGCGCGGTGGTGGTGTCGGCACAGGCATTGCAGGTTGGCCGGGTCGGTCGGGCCGAGTGGCCAGGGCAGTCGGTGGTCCTTGTCGGTCGTGG
>JAOPVP010000047.1 GCA_025966135.1 Frankiales bacterium | reverse complement strand
CCGGTCGGAAAGCCCAGGTAGTTCTCGATCCGCGCCGAGGCGCCCGCCTGGCCGCCGAACGCACGGCAGTCGAGCACCAACACCGACAGTCCTTCCGAGGCCGCATAGACCGCCGCAGCGAGCCCCGCAGGACCTGCGCCGGCCGCTGCTGCTCCTCGTGGAGCGCCGACGACGCCATCACGGCGCCGGTGAGACCCGGGATGGCCCACTGCAGGGCCTTGAGCTGCTTCTGCGCCTTGGCTACCTCGGGCGGGGTGGTCGGCAGCGAGGCGGTACCACCAGCGACCGGCACGTCACCGGCGTCCATGACCTTCTGACCCAGCATCCGGGAGTACGCGGTGGCCCCCAGCGCAGCGGCGGTGAGCGCCAACTTCGCGTTGGTGTTGGCCAGCACCCCCTTCTGCGACCGGACCCGGCCCTTGTTGGCGCGCAGCAGCAGCGCGCCGCCCAGCAGATGCGCCCCGATCGCGAGGGCGTTGAACGGCGTCCACCGCGACCATCCGGAGTTGGCCACGCGGGCCGCCTGGCGGGGGTCGTCCACATCGGCGGCGGCACCGTTGACGCCGATGGCGCCCATCAACGACCCGCCGAACCAGGCGGCGAGACCTGCGTCGTGCAAGAAGTGAGCGAGGGTGTTGCGGTCGGACATGAGTACCTCCGAATGTCGGCCTGCGAGTCGCCTACCCGCCCCCGCCCCTTTCCACCCGCCCCCGCACCTGTAAGAGTCCAGAGCGTGGCTGAGTCGTTCGACAAGTGGGCTGTCGTGGTCTTCCAGCAGGAAGGCCTCTGGCAGGTCGAAGAGCTGCCCCCGACCGTCGCCGACGATCTGGAGGCTGTCGTCGCCGCGGTGCGCGGGCAGGTAGGGGGAGCTTTCGCCCTCGTCGACGTCGCGGACGAGTTCTTCGTGGTCGTCCGACGGGTCCAGGGCGAAGACCGGCTGCTGCTGTCCGACGTGACCGCATCGGTGGCCTGGGATCTCGCCGCTCAGGTCATGGAGCGGCTCGACCTCGACGTCCCGGCTGACGACGAGCTCGACGAGGTCTGGCCCGTGGGTGATCTTGGTGTGTTCGAGGACCTCGGTCTCGACGAGATGGAGATGGGTGCCATCCTGTCCGACGTCGACGCCTATGCCGACGAGATGCTGTCCACGCTCGCCCGCCGGCTCGGGTTCTCCGATGCCTACGAGCGTGTGATGGACGCCCTGGTCTGAGAAAGAGAGCCCCGTGACCTACTTCGCCGCTGCGCTGGCCCGCACCGACGACGGCTGGACCGGCCGCGAGTTCGACCTCGACGAGGTCGAGGACCTGGAAGGTCTCGCCGACGAGCTCCGCGACCTGTCGGGTGACGGGACCGGTCCTGCGCTCCTGCTCTTCGAGGAGGACGACGAGTACGTCGCGCTCGTCCGCGTCGACGGCGGCGCGCACGGTCTCGACGAGCCGCGGGTCTTCCTGTCCGACCGCCGCGCGGTCCAGGGCAGCGAGGTCGCGGCGATGCTCTGGGAGGACGCCCCCCTCGACGAGCCCGACGACGACGAGGAGGACGAGGGGACCCGTCCGGTCGCCGAGCCGGTCGGTGATGCCGCCCTGCTCAGCGACCTGGGGACTCCCGCCGACGTCCTGATCGACCTGTGCGCCGAGGAGGGTCTGCTGCCCGCTGATGTCCTCACGGGCGTGGCCGACCGTGCGGGCTTCCTCGACGTCCTCGAGGGCCTGCGCGAAGGGTGACGCCGTACGGCGAAGCCATGCGGCTGGCGTTGCAGGAAGCTGCCCTGGCCCCTCAGCACGGCGACGTGCCCGTCGGCGCGGTGGTCCTCGGTCCGGACGGCGGGGTCCTGGCGCGGGCCCACAACGAGCGTGAGGGCAGCGGTGACCCGACGGCGCACGCGGAGGTTCTCGCAATCCGGTCTGCCGCCGTCCAACGGGGAAGTTGGCGGCTCGAGGGCTGCACCCTGGTCGTGACCCTGGAGCCCTGCACGATGTGCGCCGGCGCCATCGTCCTCAGCCGTCTCGACCGAGTGGTCTACGGCGCCCTCGACCCCAAGGCCGGCGCAGCCGGGTCGCTGTGGGATGTGGTCCGCGACCGCCGTCTGAACCACCGGCCGGAGGTCCTGGCGGGTGTGCTGGCCGAGGAGTGCGGCGAGGTGCTCAGGACCTTCTTCGAGGCCCACCGCATCTGACGAGGCGTAGCCGAGGTCGAGGATCGCGGCGCCGGCTGCTCCGCTAGAGTCTCCGCCGGTGGCGTGTCCGAGCGGCCGAAGGAGCACGCCTCGAAAGCGTGTGACGGTGCAAGCCGTCCGTGGGTTCAAATCCCACCGCCACCGCCACATGAATGTCGCGGGACATCGTGCACAGATGTCCCGCGACATCTTTCTCACTGCGACGAGACGCTCATTCCGGCGGTCGCCGAGTGGGTGACCGCCGGCGTGGCGGGAGCGGTCACACCGCTGTAGTTGGTGGCGCCGATGCCGACGACAGCCATCAGGCCGGCAACAGCCAGGAGGACTACGCCGCCCGTGCCCGCCGACATTCGCATCGGACGCCGAGGGTGCCTGATCGGTCGTGCGGTCGCGCCTGCGGGTGCGCCCGTCGCCAACCAGGCCCGCAGGCGGCGGCCGCTCACGGCCACGAGGAACGCTGTTGTCCCGACGAGAATGAAGACGTCCGCGACGTTGTAGACGTTGGCACCGAAGTCGATGAAGTCGATGGCGCCGCGGGCACTGCCGGGAGCGGTCCAGTAGTGCATCCCGAGACGGTCGAGCAGGTTGCTCCCCCATCCTCCGAGCATGAGGGATCCGGAGACCAGCACCGTGACGGAAGGTCGGCGGCGCACCAGCGCGGACAGGGCCAGGGTCACCAGGCCGACGTCCAGCAGATCGAGCACGGCACCGCTGACGGGATTGGCGTACCAGCTACCAACTGCGGCCTCCACGAAGGCTGTGCCACCGCAGTTGATGCAGGCCCCGGAGGCGTGCCGCCAGCCCCACCACTTCGTCGTCTGATCCAGGACGATGACCGCCGTCAACACAGCGAGCACGATCGACAGATGCCCGAACCTGCGGCGAGTTGCGTCGGTTGCGACGGCTTGGTCGTGCTGTCCCATAGTGCATCCCTGCGTCTTCCTCAGTCGCGGCAGCGTTACTGAAGGAACGACACAGGTGGCCGGTTTCTTGACTGAGTGCGACGCGGCGGAGCCCTCGTCGTGACGGACATCACGACGACAAGGATTTCCCAAGGTGCGGCCCGCAGGATCGCCGGCGGACGGTGGAGCCACTGTCGGGGGGCACGCAACGCGGGGGAGATCGCCGTGAAGGTGTCGCGCCGGGACGTCATGAAGCTGGGCCTGCTCGGGGCCGGGGCTGCAGCGCTGCCCATCGGGGCGGGGATTCGTGAGGCGCTGGCGGATACGTCTCCGATCCAGAGCCCGTCCTTCACACCGTTCTCACGCCCCCTCACGCTCCCGCCAGTGATCAAGCCGGTACGCACGGTCGACGGTGTCGACTTCTACGAGGTCAGCCAGACCGTCGGGCGTCAAGAGATCCTCCCTGGCCGCATCGCGACGGTGTGGGGCTACAACGGGATCTACCCGGGACCGACGTTCATGGTGCAGTCCGGTCAGCCGATCGTCCTCACCGCGCGCAACGGGCTGACGGCAGCCGCGACGGGGTTGCCGGGTGGCGTGTCGACGACGGTGCACCCGCACGGGATGGACGTGGAGGCGCGCAGCGACGGGCACCCGCTGAGCCTGGTGCTGCCCGGAGGTTTCCTGGAGCACCACTACCCGAACAGCCAGCCGGCGACGACGCTCTTCTACCACGACCACGCCATCGACCACACGTCGCGCAACGTGTACATGGGGCTGAGCGGCTTCTACCTGATCAGCGACGGGAACGAACGCTCCCTGCCGCTGCCGAACGGGCCGTTCGACATCCCGATGTGCTTTCACGACCGGCTCTTCAATGCCGACGGGTCCCTGTTCTTCCCCACCGATGGGGCTCTGCCGTTGCGCCAAGGGGTGTTCGGCGACGTCATCCTCGTCAACGGCGTGCCGACGCCGTTCCTGCAGGTGGAGCGCCGCAAGTACCGCTTCCGCCTTCTCAACGGTTCGGACGCCCGCTTCTACAACTTCCAGCTGGGCACCGGCGACCCCTTCATCGTCATCGCGACCGACGGCGGCCTGATGCCGCATCCGGTCCAGACCGCTGAGCTGGAGATGGGCGTTGCCGAGCGGTACTCGGTCGTCGTCGACTTCGCCAAGTACCGGGTCGGTGCCAGTGTCCTGCTGCAGAACGTGAGGGCGAAGTCGTTCGGCGATCCAGTGGATCCGGCGAAGGTGCGGGACGTGATGCGCTTCGATGTCGTCGCCGATGCGGTGGACACCAGCAGCGTGCCTGCTGACCTGGCACCGCCCCTGGACGTCGACCCTGCTCAGGCCACCGTGACCCGGCGATGGGAGTTCAACCGTCGCCACGGGGCCTGGACCATCAATGGTGAGCTCTTTGACGGTGCCCGCATCGACGCGACACCGAAGCGGGGCAGCACCGAGATCTGGGAGTTCGTCAACGACTCAGGCGGTTGTCGGCACCCCATTCACATCCACCTCATCCAGTACCGGGTTCTCGACCGCAACGGCCGGCCGCCGAAACCCTATGAGAACGGCCCGAAGGACACCGTCACCCTCGGACCGGACCAGACCGTGCGGGTGGCGATGAAGTGGAGCAGTCAGTTCCTCGGCACCTACGTCTTCCATTGCCACAACTTGTCCCACGAGGACCACATGATGATGACGCAGTTCGAGGTCGTTGCCTGACATGTCTGCAGACGTCGTCGGGCCGGCAACCACCACCCCAGCCGCTCCGCAGACCTGGATGCTTCCCAGCTGGCCTTGGACGGTGCGAGCTGTCGGGATCGGCTGCCTCCTCGCGGCGGAGGTCAGCAACACGGCGCAGTTACGACAGCACTTCGCGGACTGGTCCGTCTCAGGAGGCGTCCTCGTTGCCGTCGGCGCCGCCCAGGGCCTGCTGGCTGCCGTACTGACCCTGCGCCCGTCCCGACGGTCCTACCAGGTGGCCGCCGGCGTCGGCGTGGTCACGATCTGGCTGTGGCTGGTGGGTCTGCCGTTCGGCCCTCACGTCGGGCACTCGGACGCGCTGCGAGGTGTGGGCTTCGACGCCGCAGGCTTCCAAATGGCGGCGGCGGCAGCTTCCACCGCCTTGGCGAGCCGCCCGAAGTGGACCGCCGCCGCGGCCACCGGCCGGGGCCGAGGGGGAACTGTCGTGGCCGCGGTCCTCATCGGCGCCATGGCCACCGCGCTCGCAGTGCTCGCCCACGCCCCCACGCCGCCGGCGACCGGGGACGAGCTGGTGGAGCCGGCCACCGTTGCGAACCACAGTCACTGAGTCCGATCGGCCTCAAGGGAAGGCGCGGACGCTCCTGACGTCTGCGACCTGCAGCGAGTACGACGTGTAGAACGCCTCCCGGCCGCGCTGCTGGGCGACCTGGTGCTGGGCGTGCGTCCGCCAGGCCTCGTGGGAGCTGCGGTCGGCAAAGGTCACGATGGTGACGCGCTCGCCGTCCTCCGCGGTGAAGGCCTTGTGCTCCACGTAGCCGGGCATCTGCTCCGCGAGGGAGGACATCAGCGCGGCGGTGTCGTCGTACTCCTCGCGGTTGTCAGGACGAAGCCGCGAGCGGAACACGGTCACGACCTGGCCTGCGGCGAACCCTGCGGTGGACCCCGGGCTGGACATGGCGTCAGTGTCGCCGAGACGACACGACCCCGTCCCTGAAAAGGGCGGGGCCGGTGTCATGGCGGAGGATGCGAGATTCGAACTCGCGAGGGGTTGCCCCCAACACGCTTTCCAAGCGTGCGCCATAGGCCAACTAGGCGAATCCTCCGTCGGCGATGCTAGCGGAACCCTCGGTCCTGCTCGTGGGACCCGGTGTCGGCCGGTGCGACTAGAGTCACCTCAGACCCCTCGTGCGGCGCCCATCTCGCTGAACTCCCCCAGGGCCGGAAGGCAGCAAGGGCAGGCGGGCTCTGGGCGGGTGCGCGAGGGGTCCTCGATGTTGATCCCCGAGTAGTTGGTCCCTGAGTAGTTGGTCCCTAGTAGTTCGCCGCAGGAGGTCCGAGTGAGCCTCGCGCTCTACAGGAAGTACCGCCCTGGCAGCTTTGCCGAGGTCAAGGGCCAAGATCACGTCACCGGTCCGCTCCAGCAGGCGCTGCGCAACGGCCGGGTTCACCACGCCTACCTGTTCAGCGGCCCACGCGGCTGCGGGAAGACCTCCAGCGCTCGTATCCTCGCCCGGTCCCTCAACTGCGAGAAGGGGCCGACCCCGGACCCGTGCGGGCAGTGCGACAGCTGCATCGCGCTGGCCCCCAACGGTCCCGGCTCGTTGGACGTCGTCGAGATCGATGCCGCGTCGCACGGTGGCGTCGACGACGCCCGTGACCTGCGCGAACGGGCCTTCTACGCGCCGATCTCCAGCCAGTTCAAGATCTACATCATCGACGAGGCGCACATGGTCTCGCGGGAGGGCTTCAACGCCCTCCTCAAGCTGGTCGAGGAACCACCCGACTTCCTGCGGTTCGTGTTCGCGACGACGGAGCCCGAGAAGGTGCTCGCCACCATCCGCTCGCGCACCCATCACTACCCGTTCCGGCTGATGCCGCGCCGCGAGCTCACCGACCTGCTCACCTCGGTCGTGGAGAGCGAGGGCATCCACGTCGACCCGACGGTGCTGCCGCTGGTGGTTCGCGCCGCCGCCGGCAGCGCCCGCGACGGGTTGTCCATCCTGGACCAGGTGCTCGCCTCCGCCGGCGCTGACGGCGTGACCCGCGAGGCCGCGGCGGCGCTGCTCGGCGTCACCCCTGACACCCTGCTCGACGACGTCATCGACGCCTTCGCCGCCCGCGACGGCGCGGGCGTGTTCGCCACAGTCGACCGGGTCATGGAGAACGGCCACGACCCGCGCCGGTTTGCCGCTGATGTCCTGGAGCGGCTGCGCGACCTGGTCGTCCTCGACGCCATACCCGACGCCGGGGACAAGGGCCTGCTCGACGTCCCACCTGACCAGCTCGTCGCGATGTCTCGTCAGGCCACCAACCTCGGTACGGCGGGTCTCTCCCGCGCGGCCGACCTCTTCCACGACGGCCTCACGGAGATGAGAGGCACCACCTCCCCTCGGCTGCTGCTGGAGCTCGTCTGCGCCCGCGTCCTGCTGCCGGCCGCGTCCTCGGATGACGCCGCCGTTCTGACCCGGCTCGAGCGCATCGAGCGGCGGCTCGAGATCGTCGGCGGGCCTGCCCCCGCCGCGCCTGCGTCCGCGGCTCCCGCAACTCCTGCCCCCCCGCGCTCCGATGACCCACGGACCGGGACCCCCCCCGCCACCGCGGCAGGAGGGGGTGCCGGTTCTGTGAAGCCACAACGCCCCACAGCCCCGGCAGCCCCGGCGGTTCCCGCGGTCCCGGCAGCGCAGGCGTGGCCGACCGCGGCGGTGCCAGGCGCTGCAGGCTCCTCCGCCCCGTCCCCTGAGCCCGTGGAGCAAGGGACGGTGGGTCAAGGGACGGTGGATCAAGGGACGGCGAGCGGTGGCATGGACGCCACGGCACTGCGACGGTCGTGGGACGCGGTGCTCGACGCTGCCAGCGAGCGCAAGCGCGCCACCAAGGCCCTGCTGCTCAACGCCCAGGTGAGCGAGCTCAACGGCCGGTTGCTCACGCTGGCGTTCAGTACCGCCGCGCTGGCCCGGCAGTTCCAGACCAGCACCAACATCGACGTCCTCAAGGAGTCGCTGCAGGCCGTTCTCGGGCTCGACGTCGACCTGACCCTGGTGGTCGCCGGTGACGTGCCTGCGTCCAGCCCGCTGCCCGCACCGGCGTCGGCAGCCACGCCCCCGGCGCCGGCTCCGACGTACGACGGTTTCGCCCCGGGGGACGAGATCGAGCCGGAGGACCCGGACGCCCCGCAGCCCGAGCGGCAGGTGGCCGGTGAGGACGCCGCGCTGAAGCTCGTCGCTGACCAGCTCGGCGGAACGGTTGTCGGCACCGTGGAGCCTTAGGCTCCACGGCTACGGACGAAGGAGAACGACAGTGGCTAAGCCCGGCGGCCCACCGAACATGCAGCAGCTCATGAAGCAGGCCCAGAAGATGCAGGCCCAGATGCTCCAGGCCCAGGAGCAGCTGGCCAACACCCAGCTGATCGGTACCGCGGGTGGCGGCCTGATCACCGTGACGGTCAGCGGTGCGGGGGAGGTCCTGGGTGTGAAGATCGACGCGCAGGCGGTGGACCCGGATGACGTCGAGAGCCTCGAGGACCTCCTGCTCGCGGCGGTCCGGGACGGCCAACGGCAGGCCTCCGAGCTCGGCGAGCAGACGATGGGCCCGATGACCAGCGGGCTTCCCGGGTTCTAGGACGTGTACGAAGGCGCCGTACAGGACCTCATCGACGAGCTGGGGCGGCTTCCTGGTGTCGGTCCCAAGAGCGCGCAGCGCATCGCGTTCCACCTGCTGGCGGCCGATCCCGCGGACGTGAAGCGGCTCGTGACGGCGCTGACCGAGGTCAAGGACAAGGTGCGGTTCTGCCGGATCTGCGGCAATGTCACCGAGCAGGACGAGTGCCGGGTCTGCCGTGACCCACGCCGCGACCTGACGGCCATCTGCGTCGTCGAGGAGAGCAAGGACGTTGTCGCGATCGAGAAGACCCGCGAGTTCCGCGGCCGCTACCACGTGCTCGGTGGTGCGATCTCGCCGATCGAGGGCATCGGCCCGGACGACCTGCGCGTCCGCGAGCTGATGACCCGGCTCGCCGACGGCACCGTCGAGGAGCTCATCCTTGCCACCGACCCGAACCTCGAGGGAGAGGCGACGGCCGCCTACCTCGCCCGCCTCGTGAAGCCGATGGGCCTGCGCGTCACCCGCCTCGCGAGCGGTCTGCCCGTCGGCGGCGACCTGGAGTACGCCGACGAGGTCACCCTCGGCCGGGCGTTCGAAGGCCGACGGCAAGTGGATGTCTGAGGCCCGTCCCGAGAAGGTGGGCGCGTGATCCGACCGCTGCTCGCCGCCGATATTGCCGCCTGCCAGCTGCTGACCCACGAGGCGCAGACCGACCTCGACCGGCGGATCGGCGAGACCCCGACCGAGCTGACCGACGAGGTCGCCGTCCGCCGCCACCGGCGGATCGCTCACCTGCATCAGACCGACCCGGACAGCGCCTGGGTGGCTGAGGTCGACGGGGCGGTGGTCGGCGTCTCGCTCGCCCTGGTCCGTGACGGCATGTGGTTCCTGTCCCTGCTGATGGTTCACCCCTCCCACCAGGGCAAGGGGCTCGGCAGAGACCTGCTCGACGCTGCCCTGACGACGGCCACCGACCGCTCCTGGATCTTGTCGACCGTCGACCCGGCGGCCCTGCGCCGCTACCAGCGAGCCGGTTTCGACCTGCACCCCAGCTACACCGCCCGGGGCCCGGTCGACCGGTCTCGGATCCCCGCCGTCCAGGGCATTCGGGAAGGCTCGTACGACGACGACCGCGGCTTGCTCGACCGTGTGGTCAAGGCCGTCCGGGGCGCGACCATGACGCCCGATATCGACTACCTGGCCGAGGGACCGGTCCGTTTCGTCGTGGCCGATGACGCCGCCGGTCACGGCTTCGCGTTCCTGCGCTCCGGGGGCGTCGTCTGGCTCGGGGCGACCACCGAGGACGCGGCCCGCCGCCTGCTGTGGACCTCGATCGCCGAGGCCGGTGACGAGGTGGAAGTGGACTGGCTGGGCGGGAACCAGCAGTGGGCGACCGACGTCTGCCTCGACGCGCGTCTCGGCCTCAAAGGGGGCGCGTCGCTGTGCCTGCGTGGCCAGCCGACGATGTCGCCGTACCTGCCGAGCGGAGCCCTTGGCTAAGCGACCCGTTGGCCCCGCGGCAGGTCGCGGGTGGGGGTGCGGAGCCGCCGCGCGGTGAGCCACAAGGCGGCCCCGCCCAGGACGACGTCGAACCCGAGCCCCCACGGCCACACCGGTCGGTGACTGGATCCCGTCACCACGCTGACCAGCCCTCCGCCCTCGGAGGGCGGCGTGCGCAGCCCGCGCACCGACCGGCCGAGAACGCCGAGCGGGTCGGCGTCCCGCAGGTTGGTCCGGTGGATGCCCCTGGCCTCCTGGGCCGTGCGGGCCCGCGCCTGCGCAACCGTCTCGGTGGGAAGCTGCGGCGCCGCGTCGGCGAGCACCACGAACGGGTTGGGGGCCAGCAGCCACCAGACCCGGTCGGTGCGGCTGCGGGTGGCGGTGAAGGTCGATGACGTGCAGCCCGCCAGGATCGACGGCCGGTCCTGCGCAGGGACCCCCTGCTGCTCCAGCTCGGCGGCCGTCGGGCAGCTGCTGGTCGCGGTGTAGCTCTCCTGCGTGAGGGCGGTCCCGAGCCCGAACGAGATGAGCGTGCCGAGGGTGAGGGCGAAGACCGTGAGGTAGGCCAGCACCCCCGACGTGGTGGTGCGCGCCAGCAGCGCCGACAGGCAGAGCGCCAGCGACGCCACCGTCCCCAGCAGCAGGGCGAGCACCAGGCTCACGACCACGACCCGGCCGAACGGCACGCCACCGAGGACCATGCAGTAGGCCACCAGGGGAAGCGTCAGGGCCAGGAAGACCAGCGACGTCCCCCACGCGGCGGCGAGCTTGCCGACCGCGATGTCACCGGCGCTGAGCCGGGTGACCTGCAGGGTGGCGAGTGTCCCCCGCTCGCGGTCGCCGTTGACCGACTGGGCGGCGAGCGTGGGCACCACGAGCAGCGCCAGCCCGAGCACGAGCAGGGTGAGTCCGCCGTACACGACCACGCCCTTGTTGGTCGCATCGCCGGCGTCGACCTGGTCCACCGAGAGCTTCAGCAGCACGGTGACCAGCAGCAGTACGGCGAACCAGGCGGCCAGGAGCCAGCGCCATCGGCCCGCGCGGATGCGGATCCGGAACTCCTGCTGCGCGACCGTCGCGATGCCCTGCCGCGTCACTGGTCTGCCCTGCCGTGGACGCTCACCGGGTCAGCTCCAAGTAGGCCGCTTCGAGCTGGCCGCCCAGGGGCTGGCAGGACACGACCGGCACACCGTCGCGGACGAGCCCGGCGAGGAGGGCCGCGGCCGCGTCGTCGCCGGTGAGCCGCACCTCGATGCCGGCCAGGCTGGGGGCGTCGTGGTCGCAGCCGCGCCGGGTCAGTGCGGCGAGGAGGGCATCGGTGTCGAGCGCCCGCAGCCGCCAGGGGCGCGGCTCCGACCCGGTCGGCAGCTGGTCGAGCCGGTGCTCGCCGACCGTCTGACCTCGGTCGACGAAGACCACCCGGTCGGCGAGCTCCTCGAGGTCACCGAGCAGGTGGCTGCTGACGACGACGGCGGTGCCGTCGTCCGCGAGCCGGCGCAGGAGCGTGCGCAGCTCGACCCGGCTGCGAGGGTCGAGGCCGCTGGCCGGCTCGTCGAGGAGCAACACCTCTGGCTGGTGCACCAGGGCGCGGGTGAGGCCGAGGCGCTGCTTCTGCCCGCGGGAGAGCGTGTGCACCGGCACGTCGGCCTGGTCGGCCAGCCGGGCCTGGATGAGGAGCTCGGCGGCGCGCTCCTTCGCGCGCGGCTTCGGCAGCTTCATCGCGGCCCCGCAGAACGCCAGGTACTCGCGGCACGTCAGGTTGTCGTAGAGGCCGAAAACGTCCGGCGCCCAGCCCATCCGGGCGCGCACCTCGTCCGCCTGGGTGACGGGGTCGAACCCGGCGACCCGCACCTCGCCCGCGTCGGGCACGAGCAGGGTGGCGAGCACGAGGAGCAGCGTGGTCTTGCCCGCCCCGTTGGGCCCCACGAGCGCAGTGACCTCTCCGGAGTGCGCTGTCAGGTCGATACCGCGGACGGCCTCGACCTCCCCGAACCTGCGCTGCACGCCTTGGACGACGACGCCCTGACCGGTCATAGGCGGCACCGTACGGTGCTGCTGCGCACGCCGCACAGAAAACGCACCCGCGCCCCCGCCGGTATCCTCCTTCCATGGGCCTCGTCGTGCAGAAGTACGGCGGGTCGTCGGTGTCGGACGCCCAACGCATCAAGCGGGTGGCCGAACGCATCGTCGCGACCCGCAAAGCCGGCCACGACGTCTGCGTCGTGGTCAGCGCCATGGGTGACACCACGGATGAGCTGCTGGACCTCGCCCAGCAGGTCTCACCGCTCCCCCCCGGACGTGAGCTCGACATGCTCCTCACCGCCGGGGAGCGCATCTCGATGGCGCTGCTCGCCATGGCAATCCAGTCCCTCGGGCTGTCGGCGCGGTCGTTCACGGGCTCGCAGGCCGGTGTCATCACTGACTCCGTGCACGGCAAGGCACGCATCATCGACGTCACACCGGGACGCATCTCGCAGGCCCTCGAGGACGGCCACGTGGCGATCGTCGCGGGCTTCCAGGGCGTCAGCCAGGACACCAAGGACATCACCACCCTCGGACGCGGGGGGTCGGACACCACCGCGGTCGCGCTCGCGGCCGCTCTCAAGGCCGAGGTCTGCGAGATCTACACCGACGTCGACGGGGTCTACTCCGCCGACCCCCGGCTCGTGCCCACCGCCCGCCAACTGCCGAGCCTCTCGTACGAGGAGATGCTCGAGCTGGCGGCGTCCGGCGCGAAGATCCTGCACCTGCGCTGCGTCGAGTACGCCCGCCGCTACGGCGTACCCGTGGTGGTTCGTTCTTCTTTCTCCAACAAGCCCGGCACATCGATCACGGGAGAGCCGCCAGTGGAGCAGGCCATCATCAGCGGTGTCGCGCACGACCTCTCCGAGGCGCGCATCACGGTCGTCGGTGTCCCCGACAAGCCCGGCGAGGCGGCCCGGATCTTCCGCGCGATCGCGGACGCCGAGGTCAACATCGACATGATTGTGCAGAACGTGTCGGGGGCCGCCGGTCGCACGGACATCTCCTTCACCCTTCCCAAGGCGGACCTTGCCGACGCTGTCGCGGCGCTGTCGAAGCAGCAGCCCGTCGTCGGTTTCGAGTCGGTGTTGTCCGACGAGCACGTCGGCAAGGTGTCGCTCGTGGGCGCCGGCATGCGCTCGCACCCCGGTGTGTCCGCGACCTTCTTCGAGGCGCTGGCCGAGGCTGCGGTCAACGTCGAGGCCATCAGCACTTCCGAGATCCGCATCTCGGTCGTCACCCGGGACACCGACGTGCCCGCGGCTGTGAAGGCCGTGCATGACGCCTTCGACCTCGGCGCCGACGAAGAGGCCACGGTGTACGGCGGCACCGGCCGATGACGCGCCTTGGTGTCGTCGGCGCCACCGGTCAGGTGGGTGCTGTCGTGCGCACGCTGCTGCTCGAGCGGGGGTTCCCGCTCGAGGAGATCCGCTTCTTCGCCTCCGCCCGCTCGGCCGGGTCGACCCTCCGCTTCGGCGACCGCGACGTCCTCGTCGAGGACGCCGCCACCGCCGACCCCGCCGGGCTCGACATCGCCATCTTCTCGGCGGGCGGCGGGACCTCCAAGGAGCTGGCTCCGCGCTTCGCCGCAGCCGGCGTCACCGTGATCGACAACTCGTCCGCGTGGCGGATGGACCCCGACGTGCCCCTGGTCGTCAGCGAGGTCAACCCGGCTGCGATCGCCGACGCGCGCAAGGGGATCATCGCCAACCCCAACTGCACGACGATGGCCGCGATGCCGGTCCTGCGGCCGCTGCACGACGAGGCGGGTCTGGTCCGGCTGATTGCCGCGACCTACCAGGCTGTGAGCGGCTCCGGCCTGGCCGGCGTCGAGGAGCTCGCCTCGCAGGTGGCCGCCGTGGGTGACAAGGCGACCGAGCTGGTCCACGACGGGTCGGCACTGGCCTTTCCCGAGCCGGTGAAGTACGTCCGCCCGATCGCGTTCAACGTCCTGCCGATGGCCGGGTCGGTCGTCGACGACGGCTCGTTCGAGACCGACGAGGAGCAGAAGCTCCGCAACGAGAGCCGCAAGATCCTCGGCATCCCGGACCTGCGGGTCAGCGGTACGTGTGTCCGGGTCCCGGTCTTCACCGGGCACTCGCTGGCGCTCAACGTGGAGTTCGCGCGCGAGCTGTCCGTCGCCCGCGCGCTCGAGCTGCTGTCGACGGCCCCCGGCGTCGAGGTCACCGACGTCCCGACGCCACTGCAGGCCGCCGGGGCCGACCCGTCGTACGTCGGACGGGTCCGCCAGGACGGGCCGAAGGGGCTCGCCCTGTTCGTGAGCAACGACAACCTGCGCAAGGGCGCCGCCCTGAACGCCGTCCAGATCGCCGAGCTGGTCGCCTCGCGTTGACCGCGCCCGACGAACCGACCCGAGCGGTCCCGGCTGCCGCGGTGATCGCCGGTCGCTATCGGCTCGACAACCTGGTCGGCCGCGGTGGGACGGCCGAGGTCTGGCAGGCCACCGACACCTCGCTCGACCGGGTCGTCGCCCTGAAGCTCGTCACGGTCGCGCACGACGAGTCGAGCGCCCGCGCGGCTGACGAGGCCCGCACCCTGGCCCGCCTGTCGCACCCCTCGCTGGTGCAGGTCTACGACGCGGGCACCGATGCCTCGGGCCGGCCGTGGGTCGTCATGGAGTTCGTGGACGGGGAGACGCTCGCCGACGCGATCCGGCGCGGACCGTTGGCGGTACGGCGGATCACCGAGATCGGCCTGGCCGTCGCGGAGGCGTTGGACCATGTGCACACGCAGGGTCTGGTGCACCGGGACGTCAAACCTGCCAACGTCCTCATGGGGCGGGGCGGCAGGGTCAAGCTCACCGACTTCGGGATCGCGCGGCTCGTCGACGCGGCCAAGGTCACCTCCACCGGTCTCATGGTCGGCACTGCCTCCTACCTGGCGCCGGAGCAGGTCGCCGGAGAGGTGGTCGGGCCGCCCACCGACATCTACGCCTGCGGCCTGATGCTGCTGGAGGCGTTGACCGGCCGGCGGGAGTACGAAGGACCCGCGGTCGAGGCCGCGATGGCGCGCCTGCACCGTCCACCCGTGATCCCGTCGACCCTGCCCGCAGGCTGGGGACCGCTGCTGACCGCGATGACGGCGCGCGTGGCGGCCGAGCGGCCGACGGCCGGTGAGGTCGCGCGGGTCCTGCGCACGATGATCAGCGGAGAGACGACCACGGTGCTGCCACCGAGCGCCGCCGCGGACGCCCAGGCCACCCGCGCGCTCCCGGTCGCGGCGCCGACCGTCGTACCCGTCAAGAAGTCGCGGCGCAGGGCGTGGGTCATGGCCGGACTGGTCGCCGTGCTGGCGCTCGGCATCGGTGCCGTCGTCCTGTCCCAGCAGCACAAGGCGACGCCCCGGACGATCCCCGCCGTCAACAGCCAGGTGCCCGAGCCGCTCAAGTCGGACATCGAGAAGTTCGTGCAGGAGATGCAGAAGTGAAGCGGGGGCTGGTGGCGGGCGCCGCCTGCCTGCTGCTGCTCACCGGCTGCGGTAGTAGCGGCCTGACGCCGGCGCAGACGCTGCAGGACCAGACGGCTGTGCTGGTCGACCAGGCCAACGCGAAGAACCTGCCCGGGCTCAGGGCGGCGATCAACGACCTGCGTTCCACCATCACGACCCAGCAGCAGCTCGGGCAGATCACCGACTCGCGCGCCACGACGTTGCTGGTCCTGCTCGCCCAGATCGAGACCGATGCACCGGCCCTGACAGCGACGCCGACCCCGACACCCTCGCCGACGCCCAGCCCGACGCCGTCCCCCACACCGTCGCCGACGCCCTCACCCACACCGTCCCCGACGCCGTCACCCACGCCTTCGGCCACGCCGCCTCCCACGACGGCGCCGCCGTCCACGACACCGACTCTCAGCATCGGCATCGGTCCGTCCTCGACCGCCACCCCCTGAGGAGACGCCCCGGTGCCGGGTCAGGCCGGATCGGGGAGCCCGACCTGCTTGGCGACGAACTCCAGCTCAGCGCGCATCTGACGGATGCGCTCCTCGACCACCAGCGACCCGTGGCCCGCGTCGAACCGGTACACCTCGACGTCCTTGCCGAGCTCGTCGGCCGCGCTCAGCCAGTTGTCGATCTGCCGGATCGGGCAGCGCGGGTCGTTCGCCCCGGCCAGGACCAGCACCGGGGCGACGACGTCGGCGACGTACGTCAGCGGCGAGCAGCGGGTGTAGAGCTCCGGTACATCGGCCGGAGAGCCGCCGAACAGCGAGCGGTCGAAGGCCCGCAGCGGCTCCATCTCGTCCTCGTACGCCGCGAGGTAGTCGGCTACGGGCACCGCTGCGACCCCCGCTGACCACAGCGACGGCTGCGTCCCCAGACCGAGCAGGGTGAGGTAGCCGCCCCAGGAGCCGCCGGTCAGCACACAGGTCGAGGCCAGGCCCGACGACACCGCCCACTCCCGGACGGCGGCGATGTCCTCGAGCTCGGTGAGTCCTGGGCGGCCCTCGATGGCGTCGCGCCAGGCCGCGCCGTACCCGGTCGAGCCGCGGTAGTTGACCTGCACCACAGCGCAACCGAGATCGATGTACGCCGCCCGGTCGGCCTGGAACATGTCGCTGTCATGGGCCGTGGGTCCGCCATGGACGATGAAGACCGTCGGCACCGGCCCCTGGGTCGCCGGCCGGGCCACCAGGGCATGCACCGGACCGGCAGGGCCGGCGACGAACACGTCCTCGACCGGCACCGACTCGGGTGCTCGCGGGGCCGGGGCCTCGAGGACGATCTCGCCGGTGGTGGACCGGATGACCTTCGGGGAAGCGGCCGACGACCAGGAGTACTCAACCGAGCCGTCCGGCCGGGGGGTGGCGTCCAGCACGGTGCCGTCCCGGCTGCCGAGGTCCTCGACGGTCCCGTCCAGGCCGACCTTGTGCAGCGTCGCGCGACCCTTGGCCTCGGCGATGACGAGCAGGGCGCTGCCGTCGACGTACCACTCGGCGGACAGGTCGCCTGCCAGGTCGACGTGGATGCGGTCCACCACGCCGGTCGCCGGGTCCCAGACGAGCGGCTGAGGTCGGCCGTCCTTCTCGTGCAGGGCCAGCACCAGCGAGCTGGAGGGGTTGAAGTCGACGCCGTGCAGGCCGAGCCCTTCGCCGTCCCACAGGTCGCCGACGACGGTGCCGTCGACGGTCAGGACCCGCAGCGCGCGGTGCCGGGAGTCGCCGTGCTCGGAGTGCTCGATCAGCACCAGCTGGTCGTCGCGGGACAGCGCCGCGACGTCGGCGTCGTCCGTCGAGGTGTAGAGCACCTCCGTGCCGGTGGGGCGGACGACGTAGACCGTCGAGCCGTCGTCGGTGGACACACCGAGGACCGCGAGCCGCCGCCCGACCTCGCAGCCGGCGCTGTAGCCGGCCGGTACGCCGGGCGCCGCCTCGACGACGTCGCCCCCGAAGAACGGCTGCTTGTTCCAGGTGCCGAACTCGTCGCCGTTGGTGTCGTCGAACCACCACAGCCACTCACCGTCCGGGGACACTTGGCCGTCGGCGGTGCCGTTGGGCCGCGACGTCGCCTGCTGGGTCGCGCCGGTGGACCGGTCCCAGGCGTAGAGCTCGAACGTGCCGGTCACGTTGCCTGAGAAGACGCAGCGGTCCGGTGCGTCCTCGGCCCACTCCGGCAGCGAGACCCGGGGGGCGCGGAAACGGTCCTCCCAGTCGCTCACAGGACACTCCAGCTGAGCGCGCCACCCTCGTCGTCGTACGACATCTCGTCGAGGAAAGCCCTGGCAGGCAAGGCTTCTGCGGTCGCCATCGCACCGGTTCCCCTGAGTCTTTGGGACGCTCCGACG
Organism: Frankiales bacterium; assembly: GCA_025966135.1. Lineage (GTDB taxonomy): Bacteria > Actinomycetota > Actinomycetes > Mycobacteriales > SCTD01 > RYN-111. Next base: position 2,587 of record JAOPVP010000047.1, on the reverse strand, counting down.
AGGAAGCGAGCGGTGAGCCCGTAGACGTCGCGCATCCGCACGACGACGCGCACCTCGTCGGACCCTGCGCGCGCGACCGAGTAGGTCCGGGCCTCCGCGCGGCCACGGTCGGCGTCGGACGGGCCCTCGGGTCGCCGGTCGGCCCAACGCCTCAGCAGCGGCGACGCCAGTCGCGTCGCCGGAGCGGTGTACGGCGCCACGGGCGCGATCGCCTCAGTGACCCTGGTCATCCAGCCGGGAGCTGCCACGCCAGTCCGGACCTGGGTCGTGGGCAGGTGCAGGGGAACCGTGAGCTCCTCGCCCCAGGGGAGCTGCACCGCGGTGACCGGGCCGTCCTCGCCGCGGACGACGAGGCGACCTAGGTGCGGGCGCATCGAGGTGATGATCCCGACCGCGCTGTGGGCGGTGCCGCGGGTGGGCTTGGCGTGCCGGATCGCGTAGACGACGTCGACCTCCGCAGGCGTCCGTCCGAGTGCGTCGGCGGCGACGGCCACCCCGAGGTCACCCGGGATGTAGTCGAACCCGCAGGCCGGGACCACGGCCGACGCCGCATCCCGGAAGCGGCGGTAGACCTCCGCCATGAAGGCGGTCTCGCCGGTCGAGTCGACGTACGGCGTCCCGGTCCGCACCGCGGCCTCGACCACCGGCATGCCCAGCTCGGTGAACGGCCCCACGCAGGTGATGAGGACGTCGACGCCATCGAGGAACCCGTCCAGCGACGAGGGGTCGGCGAGGTCCACCAGGTGCCGCTCACCCGTTGAGGGCACAGCGGCGAGCCGGGCCTTCGAGCGTCCACCGAGCCGGTGGGGGATGCCCTTGCGCTCTAGCTCGGCGGCGGTGAGCCGCCCGGTATAGCCGGTGGCGCCCAGGAGGGCGACAGTGCGCGTCATGCTGCGAGCGTAGGTCCACCTCGCACGAGGGACGGTCTTGTCACTCACGTTGGGTGGCGAGAACGCTGCAGTCTCCAACTCGAAGCGCCGACACTCCACTCGTGGACCCGTTCGAGGAGCTTGCCGCAGCCGTCTACGAGGATGTCGCCGTCACGGAGGTGATCAGGCCCGCCGCGGTGCTGCCCGAGAGTGCGGCCCGGACGGTTCTGGTCGAGCTCGCCGTGCGCGACGTGCGCGGTGACGGCGTCTGGTGGAGCAGCCCGGTGCTCTGGCAGCGCTGGAACCGGCCGTGGGACGGCCCCGAGGAGGCCGGCAGCTCAGAGCTGATCGGGAGCATGCAGGTCACCTACGGCAGCCCGACGAAGTACGCCATCACGATCTTCCGGGTGACGATCACCCAGCGCGGGGCAGCGGAGGGCTGGACGGTCGAGTCGCTCTGCGACGAGGCGCTCGGTTTCGGTGGGTTCACGCTCGCGGCCTGCCCGCGGGCGGAGCTCAAGTCGCCGCCGACGCCCTTCCGGATGCGCTGACGCCCACCGCCGCTCTTGCTGATCGCGAGGGCCTGCATCCTGGCTGCTCTGGATCTCCGCAGGTAGCATCGAGCTGTGCCGATGAAACCGTTGGGGACCGATACATCGAGTGCGGTCGCGCTGTTCCGGGGGCTTGCAGACCCAGCCCGCCTCGCGCTCCTGCAGCACCTGGCTCGCCATGGCGAGCACCGGGTCGTCGACCTCGTTGAGCACGTCGGGCTCGCGCAGAGCACCGTGTCCGGACACCTCGCGTGTTTGCGGGACTGCGGCCTCGTGGTCGTGCGTCCGGAGGGCCGTTCGTCGCTCTACTCGCTGGCCCGCCCCGAGCTCACCGACCTGCTCCGCTCCGCCGAGGACCTCCTGGCCGCGACCGGCCACCAGGTCGCGCTCTGCCCGTCGTACGGCTCGCAGACGTGACCGGGCCGAGCACGACTGCAGCCAGCCTGAGCCAGGACAGGGCTGCTGACGCCTGTGGGGACGACTGTGGCACCACTGTTGCGATGGGCGGACACGGCGAGGCTGTCCGTGTCGTCCTGTGGCTGTCGTGGGGGAGCTTGCTGTGGATGACGCTGGAAGGTGCCCTCGGGCTCTTCGCCGGTCTCAGGGCGAACAGTGTGTCGCTGGTCGGCTGGGCGCTGGGCTCAGTCATCGAAGGACTCGCAAGTGTCCTCGTCATCTGGCGGTTCACCGGGAGTAGGCGGCTTTCAGGCACCGCGGAGTCCAGGGCGCAGAAAGGCGTCGCCCTCTCGTTCTGGCTCCTGGCGCCGTACATCGCGATCGAGGCCGTCCGGGACTTGCTCGGCAACCACCAGGTCGAGTCGACCGTCCTCGGCGTGGTGATGACAGCCTCGAGCGTGCTCGTCATGCCCGCTCTCGGCCTTGCCAAGCGAACGCTCGGGCAGCGCCTCGACAGTGATGCGACCGCGGGGGAGGGCACCCAGAACCTGTTGTGCGCGGCACAAGGCGCAGCCGTCCTGCTCGGGCTCGGCATCCACGCCGCCACCGGGGCGAACTGGGTCGACCCCGTGGTCGCGCTCCTTCTCGCCGCCTGGGCTGTCCGCGAGGGCACAGCGGCATGGCGCGGGCGGAGCTGCTGCTAGGGACAGGTGGAGGCGCTCCGGCCGTCCGAGACCCGAAGATCGACCTCGCGGTACAGGTGCACTGACC
>JAOPVP010000033.1 GCA_025966135.1 Frankiales bacterium | reverse complement strand
CTCCGAGAGCCGGATCCGAGACACCGACATGGCCCAGGAGATGACCACCTTCAGCAAGAACCAGATCCTGAGCCAGGCCGGCACCGCCATGCTCGCCCAGGCGAACCAGTCCTCACAGGGCGTCCTGAACCTGCTCAAGTAGTCACCCCCCGTGGTGGGCGCCATCTGCTGATGGCGCCCACCACGACTCACGACCCAGGAGACCAGCGTGGCATCGGTGATCAGCGGACTTGGCTCGGGCATCGACCTGCAAGGCATGGTCACCCAGCTCATGACTGCCGAGCGGGCACCCGAGACGCAGATGAACACCCTCCGCATGTCCGCGCTGTCCGCACAGAGCGCCTGGTCAACTCTGTCCGACAAGATGACGGCCCTCAAGACCGCAGCTGCTGCCCTCGACACCACCACGCTCGCCCAAGCCTCGACCGCCGTGTCGGGCGACAGCACCACCGTGACGGCTACGGCGACGGCCGCGGCGCAACTCGGGTCGTTCGACATCACCGTCAACCAACTTGCCACCGCGCAGCAACTGGCGAGCTCCCCGCTGGCATCTTCGACGATGCTCGTCGGAGCTGGCCAGCTCGTGCTCTCGGCGGGATTGACAACGGTCGGCGCCGGCGCGATCTCGGTGGACGACAGCACGCCAGAGGGCGTGCACAGCGTCACGATCTCGCAGGCATCAGCGAAGGCCACGGCGGTCGGCAGCTCGTCCCCCTCACTGTCGTTCGCGCCGGGCGGCGACGATCTCACCGTCACCCTGGCCGACGGGACCTCCCAGTCCCTCACCCTCAGCAGCTACGCGACGGTCAACGACTTGGTCGCAGCCCTGCGCACGGGGCTGAACGGTGTGGCAGGCGTGGACCTGGTGGCCGGACAGCTGCAGATCTCCAGCCGGGACGAGGGCTCCGATGCGACGCTCACCCTTTCTGGGGGCGCGCTCTCCGACCTTGGCCTGGGCTTCGCCACGACCGCAACGGGCCAGGACGCCGTCCTCTCCGTGGATGGTGGGCCCTCGACCACCGTCACGCACCTCGACGGCTCGACGTCGGTGCCTCTCGACAGCGGGATCACGTTGACCTCGCTCGGCCACCTGGGCGCCGGCACGGTGAGCACCAACGTGGTGCGCACCACCGACAGCTCCACCCTGCTGGACCTGCGCGACGCGATCAGTCGCAGCGGCAGCCCCGCGTCAGCCTCGACCTTCGACACCGGCGACGGGTCGACCACCCCCACCCGGTTCGTGCTGTCCGCGACGAGCACCGGCTCCGCGGGCGCACTCACGGTGGATTCCTCCGGGATCAGCGTTCTGGACCCCTCCCTGCTCACGACCATCACGGCCGCGCAGGACGCGCAACTGACCGTCGGCGGCGCCACCGTCACCCGCAGCAGCAACAGCATCAGCGACCTGGTGCCCGGCGTCACCCTGGGGCTGGTCAAGGCCACCCCTGTCGCGGGCCCCCCCACCACGGTCACCGTGAGCCGCGACGCCGCAGCGACTGCCGACAAGGTGAAGGCGCTGGTCGATGCGGCGAACGCTCTCATCACCACGATCGGCACCCAGACCGCCTACAACGCCACTGCCAAGACCAGCGGCCCCCTCGCGGGCGACGGAGGCGCCCGCGCCCTCGCCGGCTCCGTGGTCGAGCTGTTCGGCAACACGCTCGGTACGGGGGTCACGAAGGTCCTCTCACAGTTGGGGATCCAGACCTCTCGTGACGGGACGCTGACGTTCGACGCCACAGCCTTCAGCACCCAGGTGAAGTCCGATCCCGACGGGGCCTCATCACTGATCTCCGCCTTCGCGACGTCCCTGGAGGACTTCGCCAAGGGGGCGCTGGACACGAACGGTGTCGTGACCACCGGCATCTCCAGCGCAGGCACCGAGGCCCAGCGCCGCCAAGACCAGATCGACGCCTTCGAGGTGCGCATGACCGCCCTCCAGGCCTCCTACTCAGCGCGCTTCTCCGCTCTCGACGCCGCACTCGGCGTGCTCAAGCAGCAGCAGACGCAACTGGCCAGCCAGATCGGCGGACTGCCGATCGCTTGACCTCACGAGGTTGCGCACACCGCCGATGGGATTCCAGGGCCAGGACGGCCCGATCGCCGAGGAAGGACCCTCCATGACCCCGACTGCCACCGCCGCCGCGGACCACTACCTGGCCGAGCGGGTGATGACCGCCTCCCCCGCCGAGCTGACCGCCATGCTGTACGACGCCTGCGTCGGGGCCATCAAGAGCGGGATTCGCCTGCAGTCTGAGGGAAACCACGTAGCGGCAGGCTCGCGCCTGCTGAAGGCTCAGGACATCGTCCTCGAGCTGCGCACGACGCTCAACCCCGCGGCCGGCGACCTGGCGCTGTCGTTGGACGCGCTCTACACCTTTGCATGGAGCCAGCTCGTCGCCGCGACCTGCAAGCGTGACTCCGAGGCAGCCCGCGCAGCGCTCGAGGTGGTCGAGCCCTTGCAGCTCGCCTGGCGCGCCTCCTGCCTCACTGCCAAGGTCGCGTGACCCGCACCAAGACCTGCCTCACGTCCCGGCCCAGTCGGCCGACAAGAGGGTCATGACCATGCTGGACGTCCCGCGCCCAGTCCGGCCGGACGTCGTCACGGCCTCACGCCTCGCCGAACGGGAGGCCAGGAGGGTCCTCGCCCTGGGAGGCACTGTCGCCCCCGACGGGCCCGCCGCCGTTCCCCCGCCTCAGCTCACCCTGTTCACGCTGATGCCGCGCACCGACGTCGGTGGCGGCGCGCGAGTGCTGGTGGAGCACGCCAACCGCCTCACGGACAGAGGTCACCGCGTCGTGCTGCTGTCCCACTTCCCGCGGCCGGCTTGGTGCGAGGTCCGGGCGGAGTTCCGACAGGTCCCCTTCGGCATCGATCTCGCAGACGCCATCGAGCCCTGTGACCTGGTGGTGGCGGGCTACTGGGATCAGATCCTCGCCGCCTCGGCGACCGGGCTCGCGCCCGTGCTGCACTTCGAACAGGGAGACTCCCACCTCTTCGAGGACGTGGACGACGCGAAGCGCGACTTCGTCCAGGCCAACGTCGACGCGGCCTGCGCCACGGTCACCGTCAGCTCGACGGTCGCCGCCGTCGTCGAGCAGCGGTACGCCCTACGGCCTGGGGTGCTCCCGAACGCCGTGGACCCGACGACTTTCCACCCAGGGGACCGCCTGCCAGGGCCACCCACGCTGCTCTGCGTCGGGTGGGACGGCAATGCGTTCAAAGGCATGGCCGACGTGAAGCAGATCTGGGAGCGCCTGCGCGGCGACCATCCGACGCTCGAGCTCGTGTGGGTGAGCCCCCACCCGCCGCTCGACCCGATCGGGCGGGTGCTCGTCGCACCGGCGCAGGCAGAGCTCGCCGAGATCTACCGGCAGGCTTCGGTCTACCTCTGCGCGAGCCATTACGAGTCGTTCCCGTTGCCGCCCGTCGAGGCGATGGCGTGTGGCACCCCGGTGGTTGCCACCCGCAACACCGGTGTTCTCGAGTACGCCCGTGACGGCGAGAACGCCCTGCTCACCGACGTCGGCGATGTCGAGGGTCTCGCGGCAGCCGTCGACAAGGTGCTTCGCGATCCCGCGCTCGCCGACACGCTGAGGGCCGGCGGTACGCGAACGGCCTCGTCCTATGCATGGGACGACATCGTCGATCGGCTCGAGGGCCTGCTCCGCGACGCCGCCGCGACGCCGCGGACGCAACCGAGCCGACGGGGCTGGATGGTCTCGCTCGGCGGTCTTCGCTTTCGAGACCCGCTCGCGCAGGTCCGGCTGGAGCACCGGCTGCAGACCTCACCGCACCGCGAGCTGGCAGTCGCGGTCGCGGTCCCTGCCTTCGACGGACATCGCGTCGTCCGCTGGCGCACGGTGGCGCGCCGCTCTCACGGCCTACCCGGGACCACCAGGCTTCCGGTCATCGCCGACCCCGTGAACGCCGCCACCGCACCCGAGCTGTCTATCCCTCAGCGGGCCTTCGCTGCGGGCCGACCCGCCGAGGCCCTCGCCGCCTTCCTGCCCGACCTCGACGGCGGCGACCCGTGCGCGGCCCGTTGGGCTGCGCTCTGCCTCCTGGAGCTCGGGCGCGACAGTGAGGCGGTGGAGCTGCTCGACGCAGCCCTGAGCGTCTGGCCCGACTACACCGATCTGCACTACCTGGCCGCCCTCGCAGCCGACCTCACGGGTCAGGACGTCGACCGGCGTGCGGTGCACCAGACCGTGGCGCTGCTGGGTCCGGCGACGCGCTACGAAGAATGGTTCGACGAGCCGCTGGAGCTGCTCCGGCAGCGACTACCCCTTAAGGAAGCAACGTGACGATCACCCAGCCGCTGGCGACTCAGCACGACCCCTACTTCGTGCAGCAGGTGCAGGTCAGCGACGAGCTCGTCGGCCTCCCGCGCTGGGACGTCCTGGCGGGGCTGCTCACCGGCAAGCGCGTTCTGCACGTCGGCTGCGCCGACTGGCCGATCACCGACCCGGCTCGCAACCTGCATGTGCAGCTCGACGCGATCTGTGCACAGCTGGACGGGCTCGACCCGCACGTCGAAGCGATGGAGGCCCTTCGCCCGCACGTCCGAGGGAGGCTGCTGACGGACTGGTCGCAGGTCACGGACACCTACGACATCCTGCTCGTGCCTGAGGTCCTCGAACACGTCTCCGACATCACCACGTTCTTCCGCCAGCTCGACTCCGTCGACTTCGGTGCCGCGATCCTGACCGTGCCCGACGCCTTTCAGTGCCGCGGCGGCCACTTCGAGTTCGACGCGGCGGCCGGCGTCTTCACCGAGATCGTGCACCCGGACCACAACGTGTGGTTCACGCCCTTCACCTTCACCAACACCGTTCACAAGCACACGGACTGGTCCGTCGACGGACTGTGGTTTTACAACAACATCTCCCTCCTGATGCTGGCCTCGAAGCCCGGCCGCTGACGGTCTGACGAACGAGGATGAGTCCGCATGACTGAGCTCACTCAGGACCCCGACCTCCCTGAGACGTGGAGCACTGCCCTCGACGCGTTCGAGGAATGGGTACGACGGACGGCGGACGGCTTCGCGACCCGCGGGCTCGACGTCGCCAGCCCTCCCCCTGCCCTTCCCGCGGGGCCCGTCCCGGCTGCGCTGCAGCTGCGCGCCCGGACCGTCCTCGCGCAGCTGGAGGCCACCGAGAAGGCCGGCTGGAAGCGGCGGGTGGGGCTGACCCGCGAGCAGGCCTACGGCGTTGCCTGACCTGCGCGCCGGCGGCACGACGTACCGATGGTCTGTGAGTCCACGGGTGGGTGACTCCACGAGGACTAGGCCCGCACCACCCGGTCGGACGGTTTCGGAAAAAGTCCGGGATGGAGCGACAGACCAAGATCGCGCCTTCCGATGCATGCCGCACATGGACGTACGACCTTGCTCATGGATGACCCCGCCACCTGACGTGGAGTCCGGATGACCCTGTTCACCGATAGCGTGCAGAGCGCTCTCGAGAGGGCGATGGACGGCGTCGCGCTGCGACAGCGCGTCTCCGCCCAGAACATCGCCAACGTGATGACACCCAAGTACCAGGCCCAGCAGGTGTCCTTTGAGAGCAACCTGTCGGCGGCGCTGGCGGGGGGCAGCGATCCCGCGTCCGCCTCCCTCGATGTCACGGGCACCGGCGCGGTCTCGGACGCGAGCGGAAACAACGTCGACCTGGCCACCGAGTCGACTTCGCTGATGAAGAGTGGGCTGCAGTACGACGCCCTGGTGCAGGCCACCAACTACCGCCTGAGCGTCCTCCGCACGGCGCTCCGCTGATGAGCGGGATGTTCGGCGCCCTCGACGCTGCCGCCTCCGGCGTCACCCTGGGCCGCACGATGGTGGACGTCATCTCCAACAACATCGCCAACGTCAACACGATCCGCCCCGCGGGCCAGGCACCGTTCCGCGCCAGCCTCGTGGTCGCGCAGTCGCTGCCGGGCACGGACGGCGTCGCCGTCTCCTCGACGGTGCAGCAGGGCGGTCCGCCAGTGGTCGTCTACGACCCCGAGAACCCACTGGCCGACAGTGCCGGCTACGTCACGCATCCGGTGGTCGACATGACCGAGGAGATGACGAACATGATGATGGCGAGCCGGCTGTACCAGGCGAACCTGACGGTGATGCAGCAGGCCCGTGACAGCTACTCGCAGGCACTGCGGATCGGCTCCGGCTCGTGATCGTCTCCGGCGTCGGCGCGACGCCGTTCGTCCCACCGACCGTCTCGAGCGGCGGCACGGCGGCGACCTCGTCCAGCGCGTTCGCGGACAGCCTCAACAGCGTGACGCAGCTGACCAACGGCGCCGACCAGCTGGCGGAGAGCGTTGCCACCGGGACTCTCACCGACGTTCACCAGTTCGCCACGGCAGCCGCCAAGGCGCAGCTCGGCGTCGAGCTCACTGTCGCGCTGCGCAACCGCGCGATCGAGTCCTACCAGGAGATCATGAGGATGCAGGTCTGATGGCAGCTCTCGACGTGGAGGCACTGAAGGCGCGGGCACTCAGCACGCTCAAGGGCTTCTCGCCCTCCCAGCTGGTCATCATCGGCCTGCTGTCCGTGCTCGGGGTCACCGGCGGCGTGTTCTTCCTCAAGTGGGTCAGCGCACCGTCGTACGGCGTGCTCATGGCGGGCCTGGCCCCGAAGGATGCAGCGGCCGTCACCGCGAAACTGCAAGCGGATGGCGTGACCTACCAGCTCGCGTCCGGTGGCACGACAGTGATGGTGCCGCAGGCGTCCCTCGACAAGGAGCGGATCGCCGTCGCCGCAGCAGGTCTGCCGGCCGGCAGCACCCAGGACGGCTGGGCGGCCTTCGACAAGCAGGGGCTGACGTCCTCGTCCTTCCAGCAGCAGGTCGCCTACCAGCGGGCGCTGGAGTCGACCCTGGCGGCCAGCCTCCAGCAGATCGAAGGCGTGCGCAGCGCGCAGGTGCACCTGGCGCTGCCGCAGAAGCGGCTGTTCAGCGAGACGCAGGACCCGGCCAGCGCCTCGGTCCTCGTCCAGACCACCGGCACCCTGTCGAGCAGCACCGTCGACGCGATGACGCACCTGGTATCCAGCGCTGTCCCGTCGCTGGCGCCCAAGGACGTGAGCATCACCGACGGCAGCGGCACGCTGCTGACCGGTGGCAGCACCACCACGGGCAAGCTCGACGCGACGCGACGCAGCTACGAGGACGCGCTCAACGCGCAGGTCAGCTCCATGTTCGACACCCTGCTCGGCCCGGGCCACGCCGTGGTCCGGGTCAACGCGGAGATGGACACCTCGGACAAGACCATCGACAGCCAGACCTATGACCCGAAGCAGGCGGCGATCCTGTCGCAGACCAAGTCCAGCGAGATCTACAAGCCCACGCCGGGAGCCAGCGCCGCGCCAGGTGGTGCCGTCACCACCCCCAACGCCACAGGAGCGCTGCCCACGACCAGCACGACCTCGACGACCAACGGCTACACGAAGACCGACAGCTCGACCACCAACGGCGTCTCGGTGACCAACTTGCACGAGGTCGTGGCGCCCGGAGGCGTCAAGCGCCTGACCGTCGCGGTCGCGGTCGACAGCAACGCCAAGAACATCCCCGCCACGGCCGACATCCAGTCGATGGTCGCGGGCGCAGTCGGTCTCGACCCCAAGCGCGGCGACACCCTGTCGGTGACCACGCCGTCCTTCCTCATCAACTCCACCAAGGCGCTCTCCACGACCGCAGCCAAGAGCGGGCCGCTGGACCTGCTGACCACCTACGGCCCGAAGGCCTTGGGTGCGCTGCTGCTGCTGTTCGTCGGGTTCGGCTTCTGGCGCACGCTGAAGCGCGGCATCTCCACCGAGGTCCCGGCCTACCAGGTCACTGCAGCGGTCGAGGCAGGCCGGCGTGGTTCCCTTGGCGACCGCGCCGCCGCAGCGGCCCTGCCCGCCCGGATCGCACCCAGCCAGCGGTCCTCGGACGAGCTCCTCGAGGTGCTCGACGAGAGCCCCGACGAGGTGGCCGGCATGCTGCGCGGCTGGCTGGCCAACGTGGGACCCGGTGACCGGTGACCGTTGTCGTCACGCCCTCCGCCGGTCGCCGCAAGGCCGCAATCACGTTGGTGGCGCTCGGACCGGAGCGGGCTGCCACCCTCCTGCGCGGCCTCGACGAGGACGAGGTCCGGGTCCTCGCTGGTGAGGTCGCAACCCTCGGCCCGGTCAGCCCCGACGAGGTGCGCGCCACCATCCACGAGCTCGTTCGCGGCCTCGGCGAGCCCGGCGTGCTTCCCGCACCGGGTAAGCGCTTCGCGAAGGAGCTACTGGTGCGCGCCCTGGGTCAGGATCGCGGTACCGCCCTCGGCGAGGAGCTCGACCTGCCGGCGCCCTTCGCCTGGCTCGCCGACGCCGACCCGGATGCAGCCGCCAAGGGACTGGCGACCGAACCTGCCGGTGCGGTCGCACTCGCGCTTGCCCATCTCGAGCCGCGGGCCGCGGCGCAGCTGCTGACTCGGCTGCCGGCCGACGACCAGGGCCGGGTCGCCACCCGCATCGCCGGCCTCGGCGCGGTTCACCCCGACACGCTCCGGCAGGTCGAGGCCGGGCTGCGCTCCCGCATCCAGGACGTGCTGCGCACCGAGGTCCGCAAGGTGGACGGCCCGGACCTCCTGGCCGGCCTGCTGTCCAGGGCCGGACGGAACGCGAGCCGCGAGGTCCTGCAGGCAGTCGCGGTCGCCAGCCCCGAGCTCGCGGAGCTCACGCGCGACGCCCTGTTCACCTTCGACGACGTCTGCGACCTCGAACCACGTTCGATGCAGGTCCTGCTGCGGTCGGTCGAAAGCAAGCAGCTGGCGGTGGCCCTGTCCACCAGCCCGGAGACCATCACGGCCAAGGTTCTCGGCAACCTCTCCGAACGCGCCGCCGAGAGCCTGCTCGAGGAGATGGACGTGCTGCGCGGTGTGCGTGCAAGCGACGTTGCCGAGGCCCGCAGCGGCGTGGTTGCCGTCGCCCGCCAGCTCGAGGAGGAGGGCTCGCTGGTCCTGAGCCGCGATGACGACGATGACTAGCGCCGCGCCCCGGTTCCTCAAGGCCGGCGACGTCAAGGAGGTCCGCAACGAGGCTGCAGCACGTACCGCTGCCGCCCTGCTCGCGGAGAAGGAGCGCCAGGACACGATCGCCGCTGCCTACGCAGCGGGCCTCGACGACGGCCGCGGCGCGGCGCTCGCCGAAGGCGCCGACGCAGGGCCACGGATCGCGGCGGCCCTCGAGCAGCTCGCCCGTACCGCGACGACCCAGCGGGCCGCCGCGGTCGACGTGAGCAGCCGGGCTGTCCTCGCCTCGGCGATCGACATCGCCGAATGGGTCCTGCGCCACGACCTCAGCAAGGACAGCCGCAGTGTGCTGGCACGACTGGGGGCTGCCGCCGCCGCCATGCTGCCCAGCGCGACCACCCGGGCGACCGTCTCGCCGCACGACGAGGCCGCCGTGCGCACGTGGGCCGACGGGCTCGACATCGAGATCGTCGTCGACCCCCGGCTCGACCCCGGCGACGCCCGGTTCGACAACGGCACCGGCACCGTCGACGTGACTGTCGCCGCCGCCTTGCGGATCGCCGCCCAGGCCATGGGTGTCGACCCCGCACGGGGACCGCAGTGATGACGACGACGAGCGTCGCGGAGATCCTGGGCAGCTTGAGCCCTGTGCAGGCCAGCGGGCGGATCAGCCGGGTTGTCGGCCTCGAAGCCGAGTGCAAGGGGCTGCGCGGCTCGCTCGGGGACGTCGTCGCCATCACCGTGGGCGACCGACGCGTACCCGCGCAGGTCGTCGCCGTCCGGGAGGACGCGCTGCTGCTCGCGCCCTACGGCGAACTGGACGGCGTCGCCCCAGGAGCCCAGGTCGAGCCGACCGGCAGCGGGCTGCGGATGCGGGTCGGGCCGGACCTGGCCGGCCGGGTCCTCGACGCCCTGGGCCGTCCGATCGACGACGGGCCCGCGCTCACCGGCGAGCTCACGGGGCTGGACGCGCCGGTCCCACACCCGCTGAAGCGCCAACGCATCTCAGCACCACTCACCCTGGGGGTGCGGTGCCTCGACACGATGACGCCGTGCGGTCGCGGCCAGCGGGTCGGCATCTTTGCCGGCTCGGGGGTAGGGAAGTCCACGCTGCTAGGGATGATGGCGCGCGGCACGCGCGCCGACGTCATCGTCGTCGGGCTCGTCGGCGAGCGCGGACGTGAGGTCCGGGAGTTCCTCGAGGACGACCTCGGCGAGAAGGGCCGCGAGCGGGTCGTCTGCGTCGTCGCCACCTCCGACGAACCGCCGCTGATGCGGCTGCGCGCCGCGTACACCGCGACCCGCATCGCCGAGCACTACCGCGACCAGGGCCTCGACGTCCTGCTGCTCGTCGACTCGCTCACCCGCTTCGCCATGGCCAGGCGGGAGATCGGCCTGGCGGCCGGCGAGCCGCCGGCGACCCGCGGCTACCCGCCCTCGGTGTTCGCCGAGCTGCCTCGCCTGCTCGAGCGGGCCGGGCCGGGCGAGACCGGCACCATCACCGCCCTCTACACCGTGCTCGTCGAGGGCGACGACATGAACGACCCGGTCGCCGACCATGCCCGCTCGATCCTGGACGGCCACATCGTGCTCTCGCGGCGGCTCGCCGCGGCCGGGCACTTCCCCACGGTCGACGTGCTCGAGTCGGTGTCCCGACTTGCCAGCAAGGTCACCCCCCGCCCTCGGCTGCAGCTCGCCGCCCGGTTGCGCCGGCTGCTCGCCGCCGCCGACGAGGCCAAGGACCTGGTGGAGATCGGCGCCTACCAGCACGGCAGCGACCCCGACGTCGACGAGGCGCTCGCCCGACGCGAGCTGATGTCGGCCTTCTTGCGCCAGCCGGTCGACGAGGTCGCCGACAGCGAGCGCTCGTGGGAACAGCTCTCGCAGGTGCTGGCATGAGACGCCGCTCCGCCATCAAGACCCTGTTGCGGGTCGCCGAGCTGCAGGAGGCGGTCGCCCGTGGCAAGGCCGGTCGCGCGCTGGCGGTGGCGCACGAGGCCGACCGCAGCCATGTCTTCGAGCTCGCGCACCTCAGCGCCGCCGGGCTCGCGGGCGGTACGCGTCAGGCGATGGAAGCCAGCACCCAGGTGCGGATCCTCCGGGCCGGGGCCGTGGCTGCCGCAGCCGCGGAGCTCGACGAGGCACGGCAAGCCCAGGCCCTTGCCGTACAGGGGTGGACGGAGTCGCGGCGACGGCGCCGGCTGTTCGAGGAGCTGGCCGCACGCCAGCGCAGCGAGGCCCTGGCGCAGCAGGAGAAGACCGCACAGCGGCTCGCCGACGACCTCGCGGGTCTGCGGCGGTTCGGGCCATGAGCATCCAGGAGATCCAGGCTCGTACGGCGGAGATCTCGGCCCGCCTGCAAGCCCTCGCGGGCGGCACGCCGCTGGCCGGCGGGGTCGTCGGGGCCGTGCCGACCGACGCGTCCGCGACGTTCGCCTCGACCCTGAGTGATGTGCAGAGCTCGGCCGCCCTGCCGGCGGCCACACCGACAGCGCTGGGGACCAGCGCCGTGGCCTTGGCGGAACAGCAGATCGGGACGCCGTACGTCTGGGGCGGCTCCAAGCCCGGCGGCTTCGACTGCTCGGGCCTCGTCCAATGGACCTACGGCCAGCTCGGAGTCACGCTGCCGCGCCTGGCAGAGCAGCAGGGCAAGGCCGGCACCCCGGTGTCCCCCGCCGACGCCCAGGCCGGTGATCTCGTCTACTTCAACCACCCGGGATCGGTCGACCACATCGGCATCTACATCGGCAACGGGAAGTGGGTCGTCGCGCCCCATACCGGAGCCCAGGTGCGGATCGAGGACGTCGACCTGTCCAAGGCCACCTCCATCCGTCGGGTCACAGGGACCCCGTCCGCGGCGCCAGGGACCTGGGCAGCGGCACTGCCTGCTGCCGGACAGCAGTACGCCGCGCAGCTGCAGCAGGCTGCCGACAAGGCCGGCGTGGACCCGCGACTGCTGTCGGCCGTCGCCTGGACCGAGTCGGGCTTCAACGCCGGCGCCACCTCCGGTGCCGGCGCGCAAGGGCTCATGCAACTCATGCCGCAGACCGCCGCCGGGCTCGGCGTCAACGCCCTGGACCCTGCCCAGGCGCTCGACGGTGGAGCGCGGTACCTCAAGCAGCAGCTCACGGCGTTCGGCGGTCGCGCCGACCTCGCGCTGGCCGCTTACAACGCCGGCCCCACCGCCGTCCGCAAGGCAGGCGGCGTCCCGCCCTACGCGGAGACCCAGGCCTACGTGGCCAGAGTGCTCGACCGCTACCGACAGCTCGGAGGCACTGCATGACCATGCCGATCCTGACCGGGAAGCCCGCTGTGGCAGCGGACAAGGCCGCTCCGGCGGACGCGGCCACCGCACCGCCGGACGCGTTCGCTGCGCTGCTCGCCGCCCTGGCCGGTCTCGCGGTCCCGAGCCCGGGCGTAGCCCCCCTTCCCGTCCCGGTCCCTGCCGGTGCCACCGGCACCGCCCCTGCGGCGACCGCCTCCGCGATGGGTCAGGATGCCGCTCAGGGCGAGCACCCCGCGATTCCCGCGATGACGATGCTGCCGACGCTCCCTGCCTCGCCGGCCTTGCTGACCGCCACCCCCACGGCAGCGGCACCCGTGGCTGCCGCGCCGGTCGCTGCTCTACCCGTCGCTATGCCAGTCGCTATGCCAGTCGCTATGCCGGTCGCGTCGCTGCCGGTCGCGCCGCCCCTGCCGGTCGCGTCCCTGCCGGTCGCCCCCGTGCCGGTCGCGCCTGTGCCAGTCGCGCCTGTGCCAGTCGCCCAGGCACCTGTGACCGCCGTGCCCCAGGTCACGGTCCCCGCAGCGGCCGCGCCCGTCACCGCCGTACCGGTCGAGGCGCCCGTCAGCACCGCACCACCGGCAGCCGTGCCGGTCGCTGCCGCGCCAGTGACCCCCCGACCCGCGGCAGCCGACCCCGTCCGTCCCGCCGGCTCGGCGGCGGGGGCCAGTCACCCGTCGACCTCGGGCGTCACCGATCAGGAACCCGGTCCGGTCGAGACGAGCCCGCCCGCCTCCCACGACGAGAAGGCGGTGGAACCACAGCCCTCCCGGGCCGAGGTGCCGGTGCCGGCCGACCCGGTCGTGGCCATCGCCGACCCGGTCGTCCCCCCGACGACCGCCCTACCCGCCACCGTCACGGCCGCCCCGACGCCAGCCGCCGTCGCGCCGAGTGCCACCCCACCGGTGGCCAGCACGGTGACGGGGCCCACGCGGCACGTTCAGCCGGCACTGGCCGAAGCTGCCCGGCACCTCAAGAGCGCAGGCGGCCGGACGAGCCTCGTCGTCCGCCTGGACCCTCCCGAGCTCGGCGCCGTACTCGTCCGGCTGACCGTCAAGGACGGCCAGGTCGACGTGCAGCTGCGCACCCCTGACCTCGCGGCACGGAGCGACCTGCAGGCGCAGTCCTTCGACGTCAAGCAGGTGCTGCGCGAGCAGGGCCTGGACCTCTCGTCGTTTGACGTCTCGCAGGGCGACGTGCTCACCGGCGGGCAGCAGGAGCGACAGACCCCCGATCGGGCGACTCCACGCAGCAGCGACAGCACCGATGGACGGACGAGCACTGCCCACGTCATGGACGACGTCCCCAGCCCGCAGCCCGCGGGCACCTGGTTGTAGAGGACGCCTGACATGACGACGCCGATCTCCGGTGCCAGCTCGACCACCGGCAGCACCCAGACCACGTCCACCCTTGCCGACAGCGGCTTGGGCCCGGACGCGTTCATGAAGCTGCTGGTGGCCCAGATGAAGTACCAGAACCCCATGTCCCCCGCCGACAGCAACCAGTACATGAGCCAGATGGCGGTCTTCGCCCAGGTCGAGAAGCTCGGTCAGCTCGTCGATGCGCAGAAGACCGCGCAGGCCTGGCAGGAAAGGCTGTCTGCCGAGTCCCTCGTGGGCAAGCAGGTGACCGGGATCGCCTCGGACAACACCGACCACACCGGCCTCGTCACCAGCGTCACGCTCGGCGTGGACGGCCCTCAGCTCACCCTCGCCGACGGCAGCACGCTGGCGATCGGTGACGTCACCAAGGTGGAGCAGCAAACAGCGACACCAGCTCAGCCCTGACAGCACAGCTCGTACGACCGGCGCGCCAGGACGGCGCACCGTCACCCCGCCAGGACGGCTCCTCACGCTCCCCTGTGGAGGACCTCGCCATGATGCGTTCCCTGTATGCCGGCGTCTCCGGCATGCGTTCCAACCAGATGATGATGGACGTCATCGGCGACAACATCGCCAACGTCAACTCCTCGGGCTACAAGGCCAGTCGGGTCGTGTTCCAGGACACGCTCTCCCAGGTCCTGAAGGACGGCAGCGCCGGCAACGGCACCAACGTCGGCTCCACCAACCCGACACAGGTCGGCCTCGGCGTGCACGTCACCGCCGTCGATGCGATCCAGACCCAGGGGGCCATCCAGAACACCGGGCGCCCAACGGATCTCGCCATTCAGGGCTCCGGCGCGTTCACGATGCTGCTCGGCACCGACACCATGTACACCCGTGCCGGGTCGTTCTCCCCGGACGAGACCAACCACCTGGTGGACCCCAGCGGCGCCATGCTCCAGGGCTGGCCTGCCGACTCGACCGGCGCGATCCCCTCCACGGCCCCCACAGATCTGGCGCCCCTGGTCATTCCCCCCACGGACCCGAACGACCCCACCGCCCAGCTGCGGTCATTCGCGATCGGCAACGACGGCAAGCTCAACGCCGTCTACTCCAACGGCTCCTCGCTCTGCGTCGGTCAGATCGCCATCGCCACGTTCGCGAACCCCGCAGGCCTGACGGCCCGGGGCGACGGTCACTTCACCGCCGGCTCTGCCTCCGGTGTGGCGCAGTACGTCGTCGCCGGGACGGCCGGCAGCGGCAGCCTGGCCGCCGGCGCGCTGGAGATGAGCAACGTCGACCTGGCTCAGGAGTTCACCAACATGATGATCGCTCAGCGCGCCTTCCAGGCGAACTCCAAGGTCATCACCTCCAGCGACGAGATGCTCACGGAGCTCGTCAACCTCAAGCGATAACCGCCGTACGACGGTAGGGCGCCCACCTCCTGAGGTGGGCGCCCTCCCCGACTGCCGTGGCTCACACATCGAGGTCCCGCGCCGATGGGTGGGGGCGACGGCAGGATGCCGACGCCGACCTTCGGGTCGTGTCCTCAGGAGGAGGGCTGCAGTCGTGATACGTCTGACGCGCCTCAACGGCAGCGAGATGTTCCTCAACGCCGACCTCGTCGCGACGGTCGAGTCACACCACGACACCGTGGTCACGCTCGTGGACGGCAAGACCTACGTCGTCCTCGAGAGCGCTGAGACGGTCGTCGCCGAGGTCGCTGCCTACCGCGCCTCGGTCCTGGCCGCCGCCGAGCTGCACCTCGTCCCACTGGACGCGCCATCCGATGACGGGGGACGTCTGCTGCACCTGCGCCCGGCCACCGACGGGGGGTGCTGACGGTGGAGGTCGCGACTCCGGTCGGCATCGTGCTGGCCTTCGGTGCGGTGCTCGGCAGCTACATCATGGAGGGGGGTAACCCTGCCTCCATGCTCTCCGTCCCCGCGCTGATCCTCGTCTTCGTCGGCACGTTGGGCATCTGCGTCGCCAGCAACAAGCTGAGCGACATCGGCGGGATCATGAAGGCGTTCCTGCGCTGCATCCTCCCTGGCAAGAAGGTCGACAGCGCGGCGACCGTCACCGAGCTCATGACCTACGCCGACATCGCCCGTCGCGACGGGCTGCTGGCCCTGGAGGAGAGGGCCAAAGCGGTCGAGGACCCGTTCCTCAAGCGCGGCCTGGAGCTGGTCATCGACGGCACCGACTCCGAGGAGGTCGCGGAGGCGCTGGAGATGGAGATCGTCGCCTTGCAGGAGCGGCACAAGGTCGCCGCGAAGTGGTTCCTCGATGCTGGCGGCTTCGCGCCCACGCTGGGCATCATCGGCACCGTGTTGGGTCTCGTGCACGCCCTCGCGGGACTGTCGGACCCGGCTGGCCTCGGCAAGGCCATCAGCTCTGCGTTCATCGCGACCCTGTGGGGCGTCATGAGCGCGAACCTCCTGTGGCTTCCGTTGGCCAACAAGCTCAAGCGCGTGAGCGCAGTCGAGGTCGCGCACCGGGAGCTGGTCGTCCAGGGGATCCTGGCCATCCAGGCGGGTGTGTCGCCGCGGGCGGTGGGCGAGCGCCTCAAGAGCCACCTCGCACCGAAGGTTCGCGAGGCCGTGGGCGCCAAGGAAGAGAAGGCGGCCTGACGTGTCCCGCCGCCGGCACGCGGTGCACGAGGAAGGACACGAGAACCAAGACAGGTGGCTGCTCACCTACGCCGACCTCATCACGCTCCTGCTCGCGCTGTTCATGATGCTCTACGCGATGAGTGTCCTGGACCTCAAGAAGTACGAGGCGTTCCAGGAGGCCTTCACGCAGGGCATGGGCAAGCACGTGCACTCCATGCCAGGTGTTGGCGACCCGCCGAACGGTCAGAAGCTGCAGACCAAGCCCGGCGCTCTCGTCGGCAAGCCCGATCCGAGCCCGTCGCCGGTCTCCGACCAGCTCAAGCCGGCCCTGGACCAGGCGGCCCTGAGGGACCTCAAGAAGAAGCTCGACCACGAGCTCGCCCTCACCGGGTTGCAGAACGAGGTGCAAGTCGATCTCGACCCCCGGGGACTGGTCGTCAACGTGGTCAGCGGCGTGCTCTTCGACAGCGCCCAGGCCACCGTGACCTACCGCGGCCAGCGCCTGCTCACCAGCCTCGGCGTGGTGTTCTCCAGCATGCGCAACCCGCTCGTCGTCGAGGGTCACACCGATCCGCGTCCCATCAGCAGCGCCTCCTTCCCCTCCAACTGGGAGCTCTCGACGGCCCGCGCCACCGCCGTCCTGCGCTTCCTGCTGAACAACGACCACCTGCAGGCGACCCGCCTGTCGGCCGCCGGGTACGCCGACACGCGGCCGCGGGCGACCAACTCGACGGAAGCCGGCATGGCGGCCAACCGTCGCGTGGACATCGTCGTGATCGCGGCCCCGAAGGCGGCTCCGAAGACGGCGGCGACCCCGACCACAGCGACCAAGGCGAGCGCCACGCCGAGCCCCGGCCCGCACCACTAGCCCGACTGCGCCGAACAGACACCGTCTGGGCCATACAAAGATGATTACCGGTGACCCGACGGGTGGCTACGGCGGAATGGCCCGGTCGGACCATGCACTCGTCGGTGGCTCGCGACGATGGACGGGTGTGCCCCCCGCCCAGTTGTTCGACTTCCGCGACCCGCTGCCGATGCCGGCCGGCGCCGCGCGGCTCGTCGCGGCGGTCACCGATGCCGCCCCCCGCGTCGGCCTGCTGCTGGGACTGGCCTGTGGGCGCAACGTCCCGGTGAGCTGCCCGGGCGTCCGCCGGGTCGCCCTGGTGGAGGTCGCCAGCCCTGCCGCCGTGTGGAGTCCGCTGTCCTGCGGGTTGCCGGACCCAGGCCTGCTGCTCGTCCCTGCGGATGTCGCGGTCGCCCTTGCCGACCTGTACCTCGGTGGGATGGGAGAGGGCGAGGCTCGCCCCTGCACCCCGCTCGAGCAGCAGCTGCTCATCCGCCACACGCTGCCCGCGCTCCGGCCCCTGGCCGAGGCCCTGGCAGACCACGGCGTGACCGGTCTCACCGCCGGCCCCATCAGCGACGACCCGCTTCCGGTCGGCGGCGGTGAGGTGGTGGCCATCCCGCTCGACCTCGAGCTCCCCTTGGGCATGGTGGTGCGCCTCACGGTCTGCCTTCCTGCCAAGTCCCTGCTGCCCTCAGTGGCGGATGCAGCACCGCCCATCCCCACTCACGCTGCCGAGGCAGTGCTCGGGGACGTGCCCATCGAGATCTCGTTCCGCCTGGCGGCGACGATCGTCACGGCCGAGGACGTCGAGGACCTTGCGCCCGGAGACATCATCCGGCTGGACCCCGAGGCACCTTCCCAGCTCGTCGGTGTCCTCGCAGGCGATGGCGACGACCTGCCGACCCTGGCTGCCGCCCTGGGGCGACGCGGCCGCCGCCGGGCCGTCGTCGTGCACGCGCCCGTCGGAGCCCCCCAGAGCCACGGTCACGATGGAGGCCTGTAGATGTCCCTTCCTGACGAGTTCGCCGACGCGTTCGCCGGCGTCGAGGCCGTCCCCGACCCCGCGTCCGTCGTGGCGGCGGCCGAGGCGGACGTGGTCGAGCCGGTGCCCAGTCCCGAGGTGCCCGTTGAGGCCGTGACCTCCCTGGCGGATGTCACCACCATCGCGACCCCAGCGGATGCGGTACGGATGGGCCCTGAGGCAACCGACCTCCCGCCCCTCCCCCGTCCCGACCTGCCCGATCTCGGCGCCGGCGCCGGCTTCGGCGACCCCCGCGACCTGCGTCTGTTGGCCGATGTCCAGGTCGAGCTCGCCGTCGAGCTCGGTCGGGTGAAGCTTCCACTGCGCGACCTGCTCTCCCTCGCCCCCGGTGCCGTCCTGGAGCTCGACCGCTCCGCCGACGCTCCTGTTGACGTCCTCGTCAACGGCTGCCTCGTCGCGCGCGGGGAGGTCGTCGTCATCGACGGCGAGTTCGGCGTCCGCATCACCGCGGTCGTCGAGCGCTAGGTGTCTGCCTTGCTGCTGCTCCTCAAGGTGGTTCTGGTCTTCGGCCTGCTCGCTTTCGTGCTGTGGGTGCTCAAGCGCACCGAGAGCCTGCGAGGACACGGCAAGAACCGGCTGCTCGAGGTCCGCGGCTCCACCCGTCTCGGCAAGGGTGCCGCCCTGACGGTCGTCCGCGTCGACGGCAAGGACCTGCTGCTCGGGGTCACCGACCACACCGTCACGCTCCTCACGAGCGAGGACGCGGCTGAGGTCGCGGAGCTCCGTGACACGACCGCCCGACCGAAGCACGCACTGTCCGCGCTGCTCGGTGCGCGTCCCCAGAACAACGTCTCCGCCGCCGCCGTGGCCGCCGCCCTGGCGTCGCTGCGCGGCGAGACCCCCGCTGGCATGGATGGATCCGTGACAGCCCCGACCCGCCTCGCCGCCCGGCGTCGCGTGGCCCGCATGGAAGCCCTGCAGGACAAGGAGCACCCGTGGTCCCACGCGTGCCGGCCCACTCTCCGCGCTGCGGACGGGGACGACGCGCTGCTTTGACCCTGCTGCTCACCACCTTCTTCCTGGGATTGGCCGCGCCTGCTCTGGCCGGGCCGACCCCTGTCCCGTCGCCATTGGTCACCCCCGGCACGGGGCTCGACATCCGCAGCGGCACCGGCGGCCTCACGCAACCGGTCTCGCTGGTGCTGCTGCTCGGCGCCCTGTCGTTGCTGCCGGGTCTGCTCATCATGGTCACGGCCTTCACGCGCATCGTCATCGTGCTGGGTTTCACCCGCTCGGCGCTCGGCACCCAGGGCGTCCCGCCGAACCAGGTCCTCATCGGCCTGGCGATGTTCCTGACGTTCTTCGTGATGGGGCCGGTCTTCAGCCAGGCCAACCATGACGCCGTACAGCCGTTCTTGAAAGGCACGATCACCCAGCAGCAGGCCATCGACAAGGGCCTCGCACCCTTCCGGACCTTCATGCTCAAGCAGGTCCGGGAGAAGGACCTGCAGCTGTTCGTGGACCTCTCGGGTAAGCCTGCACCCGCCACGCCTGCGGCTGTCGCCACCACCACCCTGGTCCCGGCCTATGTCATCTCCGAGCTGCGGGCTGCGTTCCTGATCGGCTTCGTGGTGTTCATCCCGTTCATCGTCATCGACCTTGTCGTCAGCGCCGCGCTCTCCGCAATGGGCATGGCCATGCTCCCGCCGTCGCTCATCTCACTGCCCTTCAAGCTGCTGCTCTTCGTGGCCGTGGACGGCTGGTACCTCGTTGTCTCCTCCCTCGTCCGCTCCTTCCACTGAACTGATCGGGGTTCCCGCTTTGAACGAGACCGACGTCGTCCACATCGCTGGGCAGGCGATGATCCTGGCCGCCAAGCTGGCTGGCCCGCTGCTCCTTGTCGCCCTGGTCGTGGGCGTGGTGATCAGCCTCGTGCAGGCCGTCTTCCAGGTGCAGGACCAGACCCTGTCGATGGTGCCGAAGCTCGTCATCGGAGGTGCCGTCCTCGCCCTCAGTGGCGGCTGGATGCTGCGCATCACCGTCGAGTTCACGCAGCAGCTGTTCGAGCGCATCCCCCAGCTGGTCGGCTGACGCGTGTCCACCCTTCCCTTCTCGACGGCGACGATCAGCGTGTTCCTGCTGGTCCTCGCCCGCACCGGCGCGTGGGTCATCACCGCACCGGTGCTGTCGGCGAAGGGCATGTCCTCGATCGGCCGCCTGTCTGCAGCCCTCGCCCTCGCACTCTTCGTGACCCCCATGACCCCGGCCTCGCAGGTCCCCGCTGACCTGCCGAACTACATCGCAGCCGCCCTCGGACAGGTGGTCGTCGGACTGGTGCTGGGCATGCTCACCAACTTGCTGTTCAGCGCCTTCGAGGTCGCCGGCACCCTGGCCGACCTGTCCGGCGGCTTCTCGTACGCCTCCATCGTGGACCCGATGTCGGGTCAGCCGGCGGCGGCGTTCTCGCGGCTGTTCTCGGTCTGCTTCAGTGCCATCTTCTTCGCCAGCGAGGCCTATGCCTCGGTCGTGGGTGGCTTCGTGCGCTCCTTCAAGGGCATCCCGCTCGGGCACTTCCCCTCCCTCGCCAGCGGTACGGCGACCACCCTCGGCCACGCAGCCACCCAGATCCTGCTGAGCGCCTTCGAGGTGGCCGCGCCCCTTCTGGGTGTCCTCTTCCTTACCGACGTCGCGCTGTCGTTCGCCGCCCGGTTCGTACCTCAGGCCAACGCCCTGTCGCTGGCGCTGCCGGTCAAGACGCTCATCGCCCTCACCACCGCGGGAACCACCCTCGCCCTGCTCCCCGCCCACGCCGCGCAGCTGCTCGACCCCTCGCTGCGGCTGCCCTTCGAGGTGCTGCGATGAGTGGTGAGAGGACCGAGAAGGCGACCCCGAAACGGCTCAAGGACCTCCGCAAGAAGGGGGTTGCCGCCCGCTCGATGGAGCTGCCGTCCGGTGTGTCCCTGCTGGCGCTGGTGCTCGTGCTTCCCGCGATGCTCAGCCGGCTGATGGAGGTGCTGCGCACTGACATGACACTCGTCCTGGCAAGCGCCGATGTCAGCGACCTCCCCGCTGCCCGTGGTCTGGCCCTCAAGGTGATCTTGGACTCGGTCCGCGCCCTCGCGCCCTCGGTCGCCATCGTGGGCGCGGCCGCCCTGCTGGCCGGCAGCGTCGTCACCCGCTCGCGACCCAACCCCGCGGCCATCAAGCCCCGGTTCGAGCGGCTGAACCCCGGTAAGGCCATCAAGCGGATGGTCTCCCCGCACAGCCTGGTGCAGCTGCTCAAGGACACCGCCAAGCTCGCTTCGCTCGCCCTCGTGACGTTCGGCGCGTGGCAGAGCGGCGCCAAGGAGCTGGTCAGCAGCGGGGGCAGCTTCGGAGCCCTCCAGACCGTGGTGGGCGACACCGTGCGCAGCATGCTGTGGCGGGTCGCCGTACTCGCCCTGCTCGTGGGTGTGCTGGACGCAGCGTGGCAGCGGCGCTCGTTCGGCAAGCAGTCGCGGATGAGCAAGAACGACATCAGCGACGAGCACAAGCAGAGCGAAGGCAACCCGCACACCAAGGGCCAGATCCGCGCCCGCATGCTGGCCTCCTCACGGGCCCGGATGATGCACGCGATCCCGAAGGCGGACGTGATCCTCGCGAACCCGACTCACCTGGTCGTCGCTCTCGCCTACGCGCCCGGCTCGGCCGCACCGGTCGTTGTCGCCAAGGGCGCTGGTGCCACCGCCCAGCGCATCAAGGAGGTCGCTGCCGAGCACGGCGTCCCCGTGCTCGTCGACAAGCCGCTCGCCCGGGCGATCTACAAGAACACCGAAGTCGGTGACGGGATCCCGGTCGAGCTGTTCCGGGCGGTCGCCGAAGTCCTCGCCGTCGTCTACGCCGCGAAGCGTCGCGGCGCCCGTCCCACCTGGAGATCTCGGATGACTGCCGCATGAGCGCACCCCGTGGCGGCAGTCGAGCCGCGTCGATGGGCGTCCCGCTGCTGATGGTCGGCATCGTCCTCACGATGATCATCCCGCTGCCGACGATGCTGCTCGACCTGCTGCTGGCGACCAACCTCACGGTCGCGGTCGTCATCCTGCTGACCGCCATCACCGCGGAGCGGGCGCTCGACTTCTCTGTCTTCCCGGCACTGCTGCTCGTCACGACGCTGATGCGGCTCGCGCTCAACATCTCCTCGACCCGCCTGATCCTGCTCGACGGCCACGCAGGCAAGGTGATCCAGGCGTTCGGACAGGTGGTGGTCGGCGGCAACCTGGTCGTCGGACTGGTGGTGTTCCTGATCCTCGTCATCATCCAGTTCGTCGTCATCACCGCCGGTGCGGGCCGCGTCGCGGAGGTGGCGGCCCGCTTCACCCTCGACGCCATGCCCGGCAAGCAGATGGCCATCGATGCCGACCTGAACAGCGGGCTCATCAGCGACGAGCAGGCCCGCGCCCGGCGCCTGGACGTCGGCCGGGAGGCCGACTTCTACGGTTCGATGGACGGTGCCAGCAAGTTCGTGAAGGGCGACGCGATCGCGGCCGTCGTCATCGTGAGCATCAACCTGGTCGGCGGTTTCGCGATCGGCGTGCTGCAGCACCACCTGTCGCTCTCCGAGGCGATCTCGCGGTACTGCCTGCTCAGTGTCGGTGACGGCCTCGTCTCCCAGGTACCCGCGCTGCTCATCTCGGTCGCCAGCGGCATCGTCGTCACCCGCGTGCAGAGCGACCAGGAGGGCGGTCTCGGTGCGGACCTCGTCCACCAGCTGCTGCGCTCGGCGCAGGCGCTGCGGGTCGGCTCGGTGGCGGTGGCTCTGCTCGGCCTGATGCCCGGTCTGCCGAAGGTCCCCTTCCTGCTCCTTGCCGGCCTGCTGTTCTTCGTCGCCACCCGGGCGCAGAAGCCCGCTCCGGTCGAGGTCGAGGAGGAGGTGGTCGACGCCGGCAACGAGCAGACCGAGGTGATGCTCGAGCAGGTGCGGGTCGAGCCGCTCGAGCTCGAGCTGGCGCCTGACCTGCTCGACCTGCTCGACCCGGCCCGTGGTGGCTCCCTGATGGAACGGGTTCGCGCGCTGCGCAAGCGGATCGCAGCCGATCTCGGCCTGGTCGTTCCCCCGGTGCGCAGCCACGATGCCCCCGAGCTCCCGGCCTCGACGTACGTCGTGAAGCTGCACGGGGTCGAAGCGGCCCGGGGCGAGGCACCGCCGGGTTGCTCCATGGTGCTGGGCGAAGATGCCGCCGGCCTGCCGGGACGCGCCACCGTCGACCCGGTCTTCGGTCTCCCCGCCACCTGGGTGCAGGACGAGCTCGCCGAGGTCCTTGCCGCCGAGGGCGCAACCGTCATCGACCGCGCGTCGGTCATCGTGACCCACCTGTCGGAGGTCGTGCGCAAGGCCGCGCCGGACCTGCTGACCCGGCAGGACGTGCAGGTCCTGGTGGACGCCGTGAAGACCGTCTCCCCCGTCGTCGCCGGCGAGGTCGGCACCGACACGCTTTCGCTGGCAGAGGTACAGCGGGTCATGCGCGAGCTGCTCAGCGAGGGCGTCCCGGTCCGCGACCTCACCCGCATCCTGGAGGCGGTCACCGCCAAGTCCCGCGAGACCCGCATCCCCGAGCAGCTCGTCGAGGCCGCCCGCGGGGTCCTGGGCCCGACGATCTCCTCGGGCGCCGCGGTCGGCAACCGCCTGGCCGCCCTGACCCTCGAGCCGCTGCTGGAGCAGTCGCTGCTGGAGGCCTGTCGCACCGGCGACGCCGGTACCTGGCTGGCGCTGGACCCGCCGCGCATGGAAGCCCTCGTCGCCGGCATCGGCGAGGCCGTGCGGACAGCCGAGGCCGCCGGCCACCGACCAGCCATTGTCTGCTCGGCCCAGCTCCGCCCGGCTGTGCGGCGCCTCCTCGTCGGTGGGCGACCCGACCTGCCCGTCCTTTCCTTCACCGAGTTGTCCCGCAATCTCACCATCGAACCCGTGGGGGTGATCTACCTTGCCCAGCGTGCTGCAGCCTGAGAGCCAGTTGGCCGACGAGGTCGTCGAGGTCTTCACCGGCGACACCCTCGAGGAGGCGATGGCCTACGCCGTCGCGTCGCTCGGACCGGACCTGACCGTCCGCCGCGCCCGCAAGGTCCGCAGGGGCATGCAGGGACTGGTCGGCAAGGACCGGTACGAGGTCGTCGCCGTACCCCCGGCGCGACCCGCCTCGGACAGCGCCGTCGACAACCCCGTGAACAGCGCTTTCGACGCCCTGCTCTCGCAGGCCGAGGCGGCCGAGCTCCCACGAGTACGACGGACCAGCCGCCCGGCCTCCGCCGCCACCGCCCCGCACCCCTCGCCGGCCGTGGCCGACCACACCGGACGCTCGGTCGACCGGGCGGTCGAGCAGGCAGTGGAGCGCGCCTTCGAGCAGGCCCTCGACCAGACCTTGCCCCCTGTGCTGTCCCCGCCCCCCGTCGTCGAGGCACCTGCCCAGGTCGTCTTGGACATCGCCCCGGAACAGGTGGTCGCCCCGCGGCCGAGGTGGGCCGCCGCCGCCGAGAAGGCACCGGCGAAGGCACCAGCCGACGCACCCACGAAGGCACCCGTGAAGAGGGCGGCCGCCAAGAAGGCGTCCGTGAAGGGGCCGCCGGCCGTGCCGGCCCCGAGCGGGTGGAGCCGGCAGGCCCTCACCGACCTCGCACTCCCCGCCGCGGTGCTCGACGCGCTGCCCGGACAGGACCCGGTCGAGGACCTCAGCTGGGTCGCGGCCCTGGCGAGCGCCCTGTCGACAGTGCTCCCCGAGCCCGCGTCACCGGACGAGGCGCACCCGCTGGTGGTCAACGGGTACGGGATCAGTGGCGTCCTCGGGCTGCTCGACGCAGCGACCCGCGGCCTGACCCCCGGGACCATCACCCTCGGCGACCGCACCGCCGCCGCTACCGCAACCGAGCTGGCCCTCGCCATCCGCGCCGCCGTGGTCGGGTGAGCGCCATGAGGTTGCGCACGCCGTTCCTCGGTTTCCTCGGGCTCCTCGCGGTCGGTGTCGTCGCGCTCCAGATGTTCGAGGGCCGGCTGTCGGTCTCGGACGCAGCGATCCGCATCGGGATCGTCGCGGCGGCGCTCACCGCCGTCGAGAAGGTAGCCATGCCGCTCGCCCGCAGCCTGATCGCCACCGGCACCCGCAGGGATCCCTGAGCCCTCTCCTACCCCTGCTTGCGTCTGCCCAGGTCCCACCTGGCGAGGTGCGCAGGAGCGGACCTTACGAGGTCAGCGCAGCTTGCGGCGGCGACGGAGCAGGGTGAGCGGCACCGCTCCCACAAGACCCAGCGTGTACGGCGCAGCCGGCAGCGCCAGGTGCTTGAAGGTCGACGGCACGTGCAGCACGCCGACCCGGTTGAACGGGTAGACGATCACGAAGGCCTTCCCGACGACCTTGTTCTCGGGAACGGTCCCGTGGTTGGCGTCGCTGAGGTGGTAGCGCGAGTCCGCGGAGTTGCCGCGATGGTCACCCATCACCCACAGCCGGCCTGCGGGCACGAGGACCCCCGGCGCACCCGGCGGACAGGTGCGCTTGCCGGTGCCGGCCGCGCAGAAGTAGCGGAGCTCGGTGGTGTCGTTCTCGAAGATGTAGGGCTCGTCCAGAGACACCGGCGAACCACCCGCCGGGGTGACCACGACCCGGCCCGCGGTGTCGCAGCACATCACGTGATCGCCCGGGACCCCGATGACCCGCTTGATGTAGTCCTTCTCGTTCGGCGCACCGAGGCCGATGGTGCTGCTGATCGTGTTCAGCACCTTGGCGACCGGGTTGGTCGGCGCCGGGATGGTGACGCCCTCGTCGAAGTTGTTCAGCCCGTTGAAGACGACGATCTCGCCGCGCGCAGGACCGCGGTAGTAGTAGGGCACCTTGTTGACCAGCACCCGGTCGCCGACCTGCAGCGTCTGCTGCATCGAGCCTGACGGGATGTAGAAGGCCTGCACCAGGAAGTGCTTGATGAGCAGCGCCAGG
This sequence comes from Frankiales bacterium, assembly GCA_025966135.1. GTDB lineage: Bacteria > Actinomycetota > Actinomycetes > Mycobacteriales > SCTD01 > RYN-111. The sequence goes on along the minus strand of JAOPVP010000033.1, from coordinate 10,892 downwards.
ACAAACGCGATGATCACCAGGAAGGGCAGCTCCCGGAAGAACGAGCGGTGCTGCGGCCTGAGGTGGGCCGGACCCGTGGGGACGTCTTCCACCACGGCGGGGGTCTCATCAGTCACCGGTCCACCCTACGGGCCAGGTCAGCCCGCAGCGCGCACCTCGAGCGGGTCAGCCACGGAGCGGGCCTGCGGCAGCCTGCTCAGGCGCGTGGCATAGGTCGACCGGGAAGCCAGCTGGGCGGCGTACGCAGCCTGCCGGTAGGCCGTGCGACCCGGGTCGTCCGGCTGAGCGGCCGGCTTCTCCTGGTACTGCGCCTCGATGCCCGCGCGCATCAGCTTGAGCGCCTCGGTGCGCATCTGCGACACCCGCGACTCGGTCACACCCAGCCGGGTGGCCAGGTCCGCGGAGGTCTCACCGTCGAGGAAGTAGCCGACGACGACGTCCTTCAACCGCTCCGGCAGGCAGGCGAGGGCGTCGCGGAGGTAGGTGGCGCGTTCGCGCTGCTCGAGCACCTCGACCGGCTGGAGCTGCACCATGTCGACCAGGCCGGTGCCGAGGGTCAGCGGATCGCCGTCCTCCTCGCCGCACGGGGCGTCGAGCGAGAGCACCAGCGAGCGGTGCACCCGACCCTGCAGGTTCGCCAGCGTCGAGGCCGGGACGCCCATCTGCTCGGCGGTCTCCTCGATGGTGGGGGTGCGGCCGAGCGATCCCTCGAGCGTCACCCGCGCGGCCTCGGCCTCACGTGCCGCAGAGCGCAGCGTGCGCGGAGCAAAGTCCAACGCCCGTACGGCGTCCACGATCGCGCCGCGGATCCGCAGGGCGGCCCAGCGGTCGAACGGCACACCGCGTGCCTCGTCGTAACGCGCAGCGGCCTCGACCAGGCCGAGGGCCGCAGCCTGCGCGAGCTCCTCACGGTCCGCGTGACGCGGGTAGTGCGCCGCCACTCCGGCGAGCACGTGCCGAACGAGCGGCAGGTGGGCCTCGACGAGCGCCTTGGCTTCGTCGGACAGCGGCGTGGTGGTCACAGCTGGTCTCCTGGGGTCGATCAGGCCGCGCGGCGAGCGCGCGTGGGGCGACGGAACAGAGAGGCACTCGCCGGCGGGGCGGGAGGGGCGATCGGCGCGGTGCCCTCGGAGAGGACGGCGGACTTGTTGGCGTCCGTGAGGGCTGCGAGCAGCTCCTCCCGGTACACCTGGACGTCGCGCGGAGCGGTGATGCCGAGGCGGATCTGGTCGCCCTTGACCTCGAGCACCGTGACGATGATGTCGTCGCCGATGACGATGCTCTGGTTCTTGCGGCGGGTGAGGACGAGCATGGGTGGGGTTCCTTCCGTGGAATCAGGGACTAGGCGGCGGTCGTGGAGCGCAGCGGCACGCGGGTGCTGTAGCCGGAGTCGGCCAACACCGCCTGGACGCCCTCGCGGGTCTCGAGGTTGATGACGACCGGCCCGAGCAGGTTGGCGGTCGCCTCCTCCGGTACGGAGCCGAGGGTGACGATGACCAGCAGCAAGCAGCTCTCGGCGCGGTCCAGGTGGATCTTCGCTGCGATCGCGTCGTCGAGATCGACGACGTAGTCCGGGAAGAACGTGTACGGCGGCATCACGAGAAACCGCACGTCCGGGTGCTCGAGGTCGACCATCAGGGAGTACGGGCCCTCGAAGGCACCCCAGCGGACGAGCGCAAAGCGCCGCGCGCCGGGGAAGCCGGGCAGGCCGGAGGCGAAGACGAGCTCGGGAACATCGGCAGCTGCCGCCGGAAGTGAGGCGATCTGGCTCGGGCTGCTCACGCACGTCCTCCACTGCTCCTGCGCCCCCCGACAGTCCGGGGGTGCACAGACGTGGTCGTCCGTCGCTCAGTCCGTCTGGATGGCCCACGAGGACCAGTCGCGAATATCACCCGTGCCGGTGACAGGACTGCTCGGACTGTCCGATTCGCCCCGGGGGGTCGGGGGTTGTCCGCGCCGATGGGTGCGGATGCGGGCCAGGCCTGGCCTCACATGACCATCCCGGCATGGTCACCCCGGGATGCTGCTGCTCATCCGGACGGGTGTCTCATCGTCGTGTGCGGGCCAGGCTCGTCACCCGATCGGGTGCCTGTCGCCCCACGCGCCCAGCACCGAAGCGACCCACCGTGTCCGACGGCCCCACCGACGCGGGTGGGTCGACCTGCGGGAGGAGGGCGACCCGATAGGCCGCACCCGTCTGCCTTGCGGGTGACGTCAGTCGCGCGTGAGCTTGCGGTAGGTGACGCGGTGCGGGCGCGCCGCGTCCTGACCGAGCCGCTCGATCTTGTTCTTCTCGTACGACTCGAAGTTGCCCTCGAACCAGTACCACTTCGAGGAGTCCACCTCATCGCCCTCCCACGCCAGGATGTGGGTCGCGACCCGGTCGAGGAACCAGCGGTCGTGGGAGATGACCACAGCGCAGCCAGGGAACTCCAACAGCGCGTTCTCGAGCGAACCGAGAGTCTCCACGTCGAGGTCGTTGGTCGGCTCGTCGAGGAGCAGCACGTTGCCCCCCTCCTTCAAGGTGAGCGCCAGGTTCAGGCGGTTGCGCTCACCGCCGGACAGCACGCCGGTCGGCTTCTGCTGGTCCGGACCCTTGAAGCCGAACGCGCCGATGTAGGCGCGGGAGGGCATCTCCTGGCCACCCACCTGGATGTAGTCGAGACCATCGGACACCGACTCCCACACGGTCTTGGCCGGGTCGAGGTTGGCGCGGTTCTGATCGACGTACGACAGCTTGACCGTCTCGCCGATCCGGACGCTGCCGGCGTCCGCCTGCTCGAGGCCGACGATGGTCTTGAACAGCGTGGTCTTGCCGACGCCGTTGGGGCCGATGATGCCGACGATGCCACCGCGGGGCAGGTCGAACGACAGGTCGTTGATGAGGATCCGGTCGCCGAAGCCCTTCGTGAGGTCGGCGGCCTCGATGACGACCGAACCGAGCCGGGGACCGGACGGGATCTGGATCTCCTCGAAGTCGAGCTTCCTGTTCTTCTCGGCCTCCGCGGCCATCTCCTCGTAGCGGGAGAGACGGCTCTTGCTCTTGGTCTGGCGCCCCTTCGCGTTCTGCCGAACCCACTCGAGCTCGTCCTTGAGGCGCTTGGAAAGCTTGGCGTCCTTCTTGCCCTGGACGGCCAGCCGCTCCTGCTTCTTCTCGAGGTACGTCGAGTAGTTGCCCTCGTACGGGTAGGCGCGGCCGCGGTCGAGCTCGAGGATCCATTCCGCGACGTTGTCGAGGAAGTACCGGTCGTGGGTGACCGCCAGGACCGCACCGGCGTAGCGCGCCAGGTGCTTCTCCAGCCAGTCCACGCTCTCGGCATCGAGGTGGTTGGTGGGCTCGTCGAGCAGCAGCAGGTCGGGGGCCTCGAGCAGCAGTTTGCACAGCGCGACCCGGCGGCGCTCGCCACCGGACAGGTGCACCACCGGCTCGTCCGGCGGCGGGCAACGCAGCGCGTCCATCGCCTGCTCGATCAGGCTGTCGATCTCCCAGCCGTTCTTGGAGTCGATGATGTCCAGCATCGGGGCCTGCTCCGCCATGATCGCCTCGAAGTCGGCGTCCGGCTCGCCCATCTTCTCGTTGAGCGCCTCGTACTGCTTGATGACATCGAGGATCTCGCGGGCACCGTCCTCGACGTTTTCCTTGACCGTCTTGGTCTCGTCGAGCTGCGGCTCCTGCATGAGGATGCCCACGGAGAACCCCGGCGTGAGCTTCGCGTCGCCGTTGGAGGGCTGGTCGAGACCGGCCATCATCTTCAGGACGGTCGACTTGCCGGCCCCGTTGGGGCCAACCACGCCGATCTTCGCGCCGGGCAGGAAGGCCAGCGTGACGTCGTCGAGGATGACCTTGTCCCCGACGGCCTTGCGGACCTTCTGCATGTTGTACACGAACTGAGCCATGCCTCCAGCCTAGTGGCGCGGCTCCGCGCCTCCGCTGCCGGAAGACCGGCCTGCCCGTCCGCCCGGCCGGAGGGAACGGGCAGGGACTGAGGGCTCAGGCGGCGACCTCCTCGTCGCCCGAGAAGGGCACGTACTCCGCCGGGTCGCCCAGCGGCTCGTCGGTGACCTCCCCTGTCGGGACGTGTACGTACTTGTTGCCCCAGGTCTCCTGGTCGGCCGTGGAACGGGCCGGCTTGTCGATCTTGACCGGGTAGCGGGAGAGATCGACGCCGACCGCACTGGCGTCGATTTCGAGGTTGACGATGTCCGTGCCGTCCTCCTTCTTCCAGGTGCGCTGCGCGAGCCGCCCGGCGACGGTCACCCGGTCCCCCTTCTTGAGCGACGCCACGACGTTCTCGGCGAGCTGCTTCCAGCAGGTGACCCCGAACCAGAGCGTCTCGCCGTCCTCCCACTCCTCGCCGACCCGCTTGCGCTGGGTGCTGGCGACCCGCAGGTCGGTGACCGGCACGCCGTTCGGGGTGTAGCGCATGGTCGGGGTGTAGGCCAGGTTGCCTGCCACGTGGATCTGCGGCTCGTTCACGGGTTTGCCTCCTTGATCGGTCCCGGCCCACCGCCGGGTGCTGGGTGCACGCTCGTCGGCCGGGGAGGGTCGCGGGCCCGCCGTACTGGATCTGTGGACACTGATGAGCGGGTGTGGACACCCCCGTGCCGCGCACCGGCTCAGACCCGGGACGAGGCGTTCGGGACCCGACGCGCCCGGAACTGACGGTGCACGAGCACGCCCTGGGGTTCCGCGGCATGGCACGATCTGGGGCGTCCAGCGCCCATAGCTCAGCTGGATAGAGCAGCCGCCTTCTAAGCGGCAGGTCGCAGGTTCGACCCCTGCTGGGCGCGCCAGATGCACGGGCATCCGGGCTCCGCACGGCCCCGGATCGAGGTAAGGATTTTGTTACCTCGAGGAATCTCGCACGCGCGTCGATGAAGAAACCACGAGCAGCGCCGCCATCCCCGGCGTGTCGTGAACGTCACAGAGCCCTCCGGGGACGAACCTTTCCACACAGGTGTTGAGACGAATGCACAACCACGGAGCACAAGCGGAGGAGACCGCCATGACCTCGACGACCTACCCCCTCGCCGCCGCTGACGTCATCCCCCTGACGATGGTCGACCGCTGCGACCGCTGCGCGTCGCGGGCGTACGTCCGGGCAACTCTGCCGAACGGGTCTGAGCTGCTGTTCTGCGGACATCACAGCAACGAGCACCGCGCTGCGTTGCTCATCAGTGGTGCGTCCTTCCACGACGAAACCGACAAGCTCACCATCGCGCGGGAGTCCGGCTTCTCGGTCTGAGCGAAGACCGCGCAGCACCGAGCGCCCACCACGTCCCCGTGGTGGGCGCTCCGTGCTGTTCGGGGCAGGGCGTTCCGGGAATGCGATGGCGCCAGCGGGGTTGTCCTTTCAAGACCCCCCTTGACCCGAGGAGCCGCCGGTATGCCCGCGATCGCTGACCCGCCAGTGAAGACGGCGGTCGGGCTCAGATCCGAACGCGGACCCGTCCTCGGCGCGATCATGCTCACGACCGGGCTCATCGCCCTCGACAGCACCATCGTGGCGACAGCCGTCCCTAGCATCGTCAAGGACATCGGGGGGTTCAGCCAGTTCCCCTGGCTGTTCAGCATCTACCTGCTGACGCAGGCGGTCACCGTCCCGATCTACGGCAAGCTCGCGGACGTCCTCGGACGCAAGCCGATGATGACCTTCGGGGTGGCGGTCTTCGTCCTCGGTTCGCTGCTGTGCGGTGTCGCCTGGTCCATGCCGGCGCTGATCGTGGCCCGCGCCGTCCAGGGGATCGGCGCGGGTGCGGTCCAGCCGATCGGACTCACGATCATCGGCGACCTCTACACGGTGGAGGAGCGCTCCCGGGTCCAGGGCTATGTCGCGTCAGTGTGGGGCGCCGCCTCGGTGCTGGGCCCACTGGCGGGAGGCTTGTTCTCGGAGTACCTCTCCTGGCGCTGGATCTTCTTCATCAACCTGCCGCTCGGCGCGGTCGCCCTCCTCGCCCTGCGCCGCCGCTTCACCGAGAACGTCGTCCGCCGCGAGCACACCATCGACTACCCGGGCGCTGCCCTGCTCACGATCAGCTGTTCGCTCCTGATCCTCGGTCTTCTCGAGGGTGGCTCGGCGTGGGCCTGGCAGTCCGCGACGAGCTACCTGGTGCTGGGCGCCGCGATCGTCACCTTTGTCGCCTTCCTGCAGGTCGAGCGTCGTGCCGTGGAGCCGATCCTGCCATTGTGGATCTTCCGCCGCCGCATCCTCGTCGGCGGCAACCTCGCAGCCATCGGCGTCGGCGCCCTGCTGATCGGACTCAGCTCCTACGTCCCCACGTACGTCCAGGGCGTCCTCGGCAAAGGAGCCATCGAAGCCGGCCTGACCCTGGGCGCCCTCACCATCGGCTGGCCGATGGCTGCCGGCCTGGCCGGCCGCGTCTACATGCGGATCGGTTTCCGCAACACCGCGCTCATCGGGGTGCTGATCGCTGTCACCGGCTCCGTTCTCACCGCCCTGCTGCCGCAGAACGCCCCGATCTGGTGGGTGGCCTCCACCATGTTCCTCACCGGCATCGGCATGGGGCTGTCCTCAAGCCCGATCGTGGTGGCAGTGCAGTCGGTCGTCGGCTGGGAGCGTCGCGGCGTCGTCACCGGAACCAACATGTTCTCTCGCGCGATCGGCTCGGCCATCGGGGCGGCGCTGTTCGGCGCGATCGCGAACGCGACCCTGTCCAACCGGTTCTCGCACGCACCCGCCAGCATCGCCGGCTCGCTCCCAGGCGGAGTGGACGGCACCACCCAGGCGCTGTCGCACCCAGGCCCCGTGGCCGATTTCGTTCGCACCAGCCTGTACGACGCGTCACACCACGTGTTCGTGGCCCTCGCGATCGCCGCGGTGCTCATCGCGGCAGCGCTCACCCTGGTCCCGCGCCGTACGACCGAGCTCGTCTTCGACTGAGACTGACCGTCAGGCAGCGGCGCGCAGCGCCCAGCCCCGGTCGCGGACGTTACGGAACAGGTCCATGCCGGTCTTGGCACGCAGGCGACAGAGCTGCACGTCGACGCGGCGGGACGGCGCGGTGTCGCCCCAGCAGACCCAGTGCAGCTGGTCGCGGCTCCAGACCTTGCGGGGGGCGCCGAGGAACAACGCCAGCAGCTCCACCTGGCGGGGCGAGAGGTCGAGCACCTCGCCGTCGAGCATCACGACGTAGCCGGCGAGGTCCACGACGAGGTCGCCGGTGGTCAGGGTGCCCGTGAGGTTGACGCCGGCGTCGGCGGCGCGACTGGCGAAGTCGCGTCCGGTGCCTGTGACGGAACGCAGCATCGGGGCAGCGGTGCGCGACTGCTGGTGAGCAGCCATTGCGGTGGTCGCGGGGTAAGCCATGTCGGTTCCTCCGGGATGTCCGTGAACGTGACTCAGAACGCTAGGCAAGCTGGGTTCCCTGGAGATGACTCGCGTGTTTCCAGCGGGTTCCGATGAGCGCACATCTGCGGACGCCCACGTTCGTCCACCGCAGATGTGCCGCACGTCACCCTTGCGGACCGGACATCTTCTGGCCCCTCCCCCACCCGTCCCAGGTACGGCGGCGCCCGGGGTGGCAGCCGCGCGAGGCGCCACCCTCGTTAGGGTGGGCACGTGACTGACCGGCTGGTGTGGATCGACTGCGAGATGACCGGGCTCGATCTGGGCTCCGACCTCCTCATCGAGGTGGCCGCCCTGGTGACCGACTCGGAGCTCAACGTGCTCGGGGACGGGGTGGACATCGTCATCGGCGCCACCGCCGAGCAGCTCGAGCGCATGCCCGACGTCGTACGGGAGATGCACGCGTCGTCCGGCCTCACCGAGGAGGTGCTGGCCTCGTCGGTGACGATGCCAGAGGCCGAGGAGAAGGTCCTCGCCTACCTGCGTGAGTGGATCCCCGAGGCGCGTAAGGCGCCGCTCTGCGGCAACTCGATCGGCACCGACCGCGGCTTCCTGGCCCGCGACATGACCGAGCTCGACGGCTACCTGCACTACCGGATGGTGGATGTCTCCTCCGTCAAGGAGCTGGCCCGGCGGTGGTACCCGCGGGCCTACTTCAACTCCCCCAAGAAGGCCGGTGGTCACCGCGCGCTCGCCGACATCCTGGAGTCGGTCAAGGAGCTGAAGTACTACCGCTCGACGATCTTCGTGCCCCAGCCAGGGCCGACGTCGGACGAGGCCGCCGCCGCGGCCGCCAGCTTGGCGACACCCGAGCCGGCGGACGGCTAGACTTGCCGCCGCACCAATGGTGGGTGTAGCTCAGCTGGCAGAGCACCGGGTTGTGATCCCGGTTGTCGCGGGTTCGACCCCCGTCACTCACCCCACGCAACACCTCACGAAGCCGCAGGTCAGGGGCCATATCGGCCCCTGACCCGGCCTTGGCCGGACGCCCCAGGAGCAAGGCCATGGGGCAAACATGGGGCAGAACTCGCCAGACCTCGCTGGACCACTCCCAGCCTGGCTCCGCCGTCCTCGACCGCGGCGAGCAGCGCGGCCCCAAGGTCTGCCGGGGAAGAGTGGGGCGATTCTGGGGCGCCTGTCCTGGACGGTGCAGCCATGAGCTGGGTCGAGCAGCTGCCCTCGGGAAGGCACAAAGCCGTCTACCGCGACGACACCGGTCAGCGGTTCTCGAAGACCTTCGCGAAGAAGGCCGACGCACGGCGGTGGCTCGCCGCCGCCGACTCCGACCGGGCTCGCGGCCAGTGGGTCGACCCGCGCGGCGGCGCGATGCTGCTCGAGGACTGGGCTGGCCTGTGGTTCGCCTCCCGCACCGTCCGCCCGAGCACCCACGCCAACGACCAGGCCCGCTATCGCAACCACCTGCAGCCGGCGTTCGGCGAAGTCCCGCTGAAGGACCTCAGCCCGATCCGGATCCGGACCTTCGTCGCTCAGCTCGGCGTCCGCCGCGCCCCCGGCACGGTCCGCCACGTGCACGCGCTGCTGTCCACCATGCTCAGCGACGCCGTCGAGGAGGGGCTGCTGCTGACCAACCCGTGCCGCAAGACCACCCTCCCGCGCGCCCCGAAGACCGAGGCGGTGTACCTCTCCCCCGCCCAGCTCGAGCTCCTCGCGGCTGCCATCGACCCGCACTACCGGTGCCTGCTGCTCACGGCCGCCGGCACCGGGATGAGGTGGGGCGAGCTCACCGGACTGCGCCGCGACCGGCTCGACCTGCTCCGGCGGCGGCTCCGGATCGACCAGACCCTGGTCGACATCAACGGCGAGCTCAGCTTCGGCCAGCCCAAGACCCGCGGGTCGGCCCGGACGGTGACGCTCCCCGACCCGGTGCTCCAGGCACTGTCCGCTCACCTCGTGGGGCACGCGACCGATCTCGTGTTCACCAGCCCCGAGGGGGAGCCGCTGCGGCGGAGCAACTTCTACCACCGCGTCTGGATCCCCGCCGTCCGCGCCGCCAGGCTCCAGCCTGCGCCACGCTTCCATGACCTCCGGCACACCCACGTCGCCCTGCTGATCGCCGCGGGTGTGCCGATCAAGGCGATTCAGGAACGACCCGGGCATGCCTCCATCGTCATGACCATGGACCGCTATGGCCACCTGCTCGAGAGCGTGGACGAGGACCTGCTGAACGCTCTCAACAGCCGCCTGCCCCAGTTCGGGCAGTAGCCCATGGACTTCAGTCCGCGCGGGCCGCGTATCACGGGGGCGCCCCAAAAAGGTCCCCAGGTGCCCCAAGCCCGGTCTCAGGAGCTCACGCTCGAGCGCTCTGGCAAGCCAGATCCGCTGATCGCGGCACGAGGAAGGCACTGATGGGCAGGGCGTCCCGGCGCCGTTCGGCGCAGCGCGCCTCGGTCACCGCCAAGGTGTTCTCCTCGGCTCCGCGGCCCAGGACCGCGCGCAGCCTGCCGGTGCCGTGGCCCCTGCGCGAGGGCTTGGAGCAGCTCGGGGCGCTGCAGCAGACGCGGGCGGAGCTTGACGGCTCGATCACCGCGCTCGTCCACGCGCTCACCGCTCAGGGCGCCAGCTGGGGTGACGTCGGGCGTGCGCTCGGCCTCACTCGGCAGGGCGCCGGCCAGAGATACGCGACACGCGGATAGGCAGAGGGCCGTCGATCTGACCCTTCCGTGCCCGCGCGCCACCAACGCGTGGTGCGCCTCGCTCCGCGACGCCGTCCGGTGCACCGGCGACAACGGCCGTTGTCGTCTCGATAGAGACCAGTGTGTGCCCACGAGAATTGAGCTCTGGGGTGGTTCGCGTTCTACTGCTCGGCGGGCATCGAGGAGCCGAGGAGAGCCTGGATGCGGGGTCAGCTCCTCACACGACAGGGAGAGCCGCGCGTCAGCTACGCGGGTGAGGAGCTCGACGAGGTCGATCGTGAACATCCAGAGCGGAATCTGCCAGTACGACTCCTGCCGGCCGACGTCGAGCCAGACCCCGGCCGCGAGGCACCCGGCAGCGTGCAGGGCGTAGTTGGCGTTCCGCCACTCCGAACGACCCGAGGGCACGCGCCCTGGCAAGAACTCATCCCAGAGGGATTCCTCCAACTCCCAGGCACCGTCCTGTACGTCGACGATGACCAAGATCAGGGCGGCGGCCACGCTGAGCGCGGCGGGTGGGATCCACACGCGCTCGCGAGTGAGCGGGTAAAGCTCTTATCGGAGCGAGTCGAAGTCTCCGCTGGTGATGGTGTGAAAGACGCGCACTCGGACGTCGCGCTGACGGTCATTGAGCGCCGGGCACCGAACCGTCATGTCGCGACGGTAACGAGCCCGGCCGGGGCAGCCAACCAGAGAAGATGCACCAGGTTTAGCTGTGGGCCCTTTGCCACGGGCCGAACTCCACAGGCAGGTCACGCCATGCGATACCGGTGCGGAGCCGATAGATCGCGCCCTCGACCAGAACGCGGTGGTCCTTCATCGGCCGACCCATCGCGCCTTTCGCCGGTGGCAGCACCGGCTCGATCCGAGC
>JAOPVP010000023.1 GCA_025966135.1 Frankiales bacterium | reverse complement strand
CGCCAGGCGGGGGGAGTTCGCCGTACCCGGTCCGAGTTCGCCCTAGGCTGCAACACGTGGAACCCATCAAGCTGTGCGGCGGGACCCTGCTGGTGGAGCACCCGGACGAGGTGCTGCTGGACTACGTGGACGTGCGGAACGGCTACAGCTACCCGGCGTACGACCGGCTGGTGACCAACGGCTCGCCCGACCTGGTCGACGGCGACCTGCTCGCCCCCACGCTCATGGGTGTGCACATCGACCCCAGCCGCTTCAGCCTCCTGCGCGAGATGCTGCCGGCGCTCGAGGCGGTCGCCGAGCTGCCCGAGGTCAGCCTCGAGGACGCCGACGACGACCACGTGATGTGCGTCGCGGGGCTCTTCGGGATCCTCGACGAGCCCCGGTACGCCGGTCGCGGCGTGCGCGGGACGATCGTGAGCAAGGTGCTGCACCGCAAGCGCCCGGACCTGGTGCCGATCTACGACAGCCGGATCTTCGAGGCCTACACCGCCCCCGGTGTCCTGCCGAGGACGCTGGACCGCTCCTGGCAGGAGTTCATGCGGCAGCTCTGCACGCAGATGCGTGAGGACCTGCAGGTCGAGGCCGAGGCGTTCACCGAGCTGCAGCTGGCAGCGGAGGAGGTCGGCGCCTCGGTCACCAAGCTCCGGATCCTCGACATCCTCGTGTGGCGGACCAGCGACTCCTGGCAATAGGGCATTTGGCGCAACTCTGGAGATACTGCGGGGTAACCGTCTCCCGGAGGCTCCGCATGACCGGTCGTCCCCTGCACGTCCTGGCCGCCTTGGCGCTGCTCCTGGTGGTCCCCGGCCCCTCCCAGGCCGGCACGGGGATCTCGTCCGCGCCGATCCCGCAGCTGCCCTGCGACAAGCAGTCGTTGCCCGAGACCGGTGTGCAGGGTCGAGTCCCGAGCTCCGAGATCGTGAGCGGGCGGGCTGCGAAGGGCTATCGCTGCAACACCGTGCAGATCGCCCATTTCCTCGGCACCGGTGGCTTCCAGGTGCACCGCTACGTCGACAAGGCCGGCCACGACTGCGCGATCTTCGACAGCACCCTGCTGTTCCCGCGCGACGTGGTCACCAACTTGATCGAGGGTCTCGGCGTCTTCATCATGGACATGAAGGACCCTGCCCACCCGGTCCACACCGCGACCCTGTCTACACCCGCGATGCTCTCGCCGCACGAGTCGCTGCGCATCAACGCCAGACGGGGACTGATCGCCGCGGACATGGGCTACCCCAGCACCAACCCAGGCTTCGTCGACGTCTACGACATGTCGGTGGACTGCCGGCACCCGGTGCTGCAGTCCAGCTCGCCGCTGGGGATCCTGGGCCACGAGAGCGCGTTCTCGCCGGACGGCACGGTCTTCTACGTGAGCTCGACCAGTGGCCACACCATCACCGCGGTCGACCTGACCAACCCGAAGCTGCCCAGCGTGCTGTGGTTCTCGCTGGCCTACGGCGCCCACGGCATGAGCGTCAGCGACGACGGCAACCGCCTGTACGTCGCGGACATCGGCAGACCTGACACTCCCGGGCTGACCATCCTCGACGTCAGCGCGATCAACAAGCACCGCTTCAACCCCGCCGTACCGTTGGTGAGCCACCTGACCTGGCCCGAGGTGTCGATCCCGCAGAACGCGCTGCCCATCACGATCAAGGGCCACCCGTACCTCGTCGAGGTCGACGAGTACACGAGCGCCACGACCAGCCCCGACCTCGCCCATCCCACTAACGGGCTGTACAACCCGGCGGCTCATGTGGGTGCCGCGCGCATCATCGACATCGGCGACGAGAAGCACCCGAAGGTCGTCTCCAACATGCGGCTCGCGGTCAACCAGCCGGCGGCGCGGCTCGGGGACCAGCGCAACGATCCCGGCGCGCAGAGCCCGGTGCAGGGGTACGCCGGTCACTACTGCGCGGTGCCGCAGCGCAAGGACCCGACGATCGTCGCGTGCAGCTTCATCCTGTCCGGCCTACGGGTCTTCAGCATCAAGGACCCTGTGCACCCGAAGGAGATCGCGTACTTCAACGGCCCGGTCCAGCCAGGGATCGACATCGTCCACTCGGGAGCCTTCGCGATGAGCGCCCCGGCGTTCGTGCCGGCGCGCAACGAGATCTGGTACACCGACGGCAACAGCGGTTTCTACGTCGTCCGCCTCACCGCAGGGGCCTTCGCCAACTAGCGCGGATCAGGTGCGCCTGAGCAGGGCGGTGGCCACTCCGATGGCGAGCTGCGGGTCGGCGACCGGTCCCGCCTTGTAGGCGAGCGACCAGGTGGTCGTGCCGCGCCGGAAGCGCACCAGGACCAGCTGGCTGACGACCGACCCCGGCAGGTCCTGCACGGTGACGGAAGACGCCGCCCCAAGAGTCGGCGTGACGGCCCTCTTGCCCCGTGCCCCGGCCTGGTCGTCGCCGAAGTCGGCGGTCGCGCCGACGGCCGTCGCGAACGTCGACACCACGATCGACATCACCTGGCCGGTCGAGGGGTTGGCGTACTGCGCGACGTAGGCCTTCACAAAGCCATGAGCCCTGAGCTTGGCCGCCGCCGCAGTGGCCGTCGCGCCGGTGCCCGAGTAGCCGGCGACGGTCTTGAGGTTGCGCGGGCCGGACCCGGCGATGACAGGCACCATGCCGGCGGGGACCTCGTCGGGCCGTGGTACCAGCGTGGCCAGCGCGTCGGGAGGCAGCGTCACTCCCGGGACCGGGACCGGGACCGGGGCGGAGGCGGTCGCGGGCGGGTGCGGCTGCGGCGTCGCGGACCCGCTCGCACAGCCGATCAGCAGCACGGGTGCGAGCCCGAGCGCGACGAGGCCACGAGTCATCACGGAGCGGAACATAGCGGGCGCTGTCGGGCGGTGTGCACGGGCGGGCGCGTAACGTGGAGACCCCCAAGACCTCGTACGAGACGGAGACCCCACGGTGACGGTGACGGCCGCCGCACCGCCGCGCACCGTCGCTGTGTCCGTCCAGGGGCTGCGCCGCACGCATCGCGGGGGCGTCCTGGCCACCGACGACATCTCGTTCGAGGCCGTCGCCGGTGAGGTCTTCGGGCTCTTGGGCCCCAACGGCGCCGGCAAGACCACGCTCGTCCGCCTGCTTGTCGGTGTGCTCCGCCCTGATGCCGGTCGGGTCACCTTGCTGGGTCGCGAGGTCACCGCCGACTCCCGCGCCGCGAGCCGCGTCCTTGCCTACCTGGCCCAGGACGAGCCGGCTCTCAACGAGCTTCCCGTGGGCCTGGCCGTCGAGACCACTGGCCGCCTGCGCGGCCTGTCGAAAACCGATGCTCGTACGGCGACGACGTCGCTGCTCGACGAGCTGTCGCTCGGCGCGCTGCGCGATCGGCCGCTGTGCAAGCTGTCCGGCGGGGAGCGCCGCCTGGCCCAGGTGGCGACGTGCCTGGTCGGTGACCGACCGCTGCTGGTGCTCGACGAGCCGACCACCGGCTTGGACGTGTCCGCCCGCCGCGCAGTCTGGGAGGTCCTCCGTCGTCGCCGTACCGAGTCCGGGACGACTGTGGTGCTGGTGACCCACAACGTGCTGGAGGCCGAGCAGGTGCTGGACCGGGTCGCGGTGCTGGACCGCGGGCGGGTGATCGCCTGTGACACGCCTGGCCGCCTGAAGGCGCTGGTCTCTGACGATGTCCGGCTCGATCTGGTGTGGCGTGACGAACCGCCCCTCGACGATCCCGTGGTGGCGGCGCTTGCGGCCCGCTCGGAGATCGCCGGGCGCCGGTGGAGTGCGCGGCTGACGGCCGCTGACGCCCGCGAGGCACTCGGCAATCTCACCTCCGGCTCCGCGCTCGCGGCCCTCGACGACTTCACCCTGGCCACACCGACGTTGGAGGACGTGTACCTGGCCCTCGGGGGCTCCGGCCGCGACCTGGAGCGGTCGTGAACAGCTTCCTGGCGCTCTACGCCGGCCAGGTCAGCCGCGTCCGCGCCGCCCGTGGGCCGCTGCTGTTCGTCGCGACCCTGCAGTCGGTCGGGATTCTGTTGCTGCTGCGCGGCGTCGTCGACGAGGGAAGCCGCACCACCTCGCAGCAGGTGGTCGCCGGGTCGACGGTGCTCGTCGTCGCCTTCGTCGCGCTCAACCTGCTGGCGCAGCGGTTCGGGATGCTGCGGGGGACCGGTGCGCTCGACCACTTCGCCACGCTGCCGGTGTCCGGGGGCCTGGTGGTGCTGGCGACTGCGGCATCGTATGCGACCTTCACGATCCCCGGCGCGGTGGTGACCGGAGTCCTCGGGTCGCTGCTGTACGGGCTGCCGCTGGGCCATCTGTGGGTGCTCGCGCTGGTGCTTCCGCTGGCCGGTGCCTCGCTCGCTGGGCTCGGCGCGTGCCTCGGGCTGCTGGCGCCCCGTCCGGAGCTCGCCACCGTGGCCGGCCAGCTGGGGATGTCGGGTGTGCTGTTCCTCGGGATCATTCCCGAGAACCGGCTGCCCGGAGTGGTGCAAGCGGTGCGGGCTGTGGTCCCGTCCACCTACGCCACTGACGCGTTGGCGTCGTCGTTCTCCCGGCAGCTCGATGCCGGGTTGCTGCTTCGAGACCTGGGAGTCTGCTTCGTGGTTGCCGTCGTTGCCCTGTCGCTGGCGTCAGCGGCATTCCGCCGGGCGGTACGGGCGTGACCACGGACTTCTGGGCTGCCCCAGCGGCGCACGCCGAGACCTCGAAGGAACCGACGCCGAGCCGTTGGCGGGAGGACCTGGTGGCGTTCGTCGGCATCGTCGTCTCGTCGGTGCTGCTCGGCGCACCGGCCGGCCTGCTCTGGTCCCGACTCGCCCCGCGCCTGACTGTGCAGGTCACCGACCAGGGCCCGAACGTGTCGAACCTCGAGAGCACCAAGGCCTTCGTCGGCGCCGACGGCAGCTACCTCGTGGTGATGCTCATCGTCGGCCTGCTCTGCGGCGCGCTCGCCTGGCGCTTCGCCCGCCGCTCCGGTCCGTGGACGGTGCTCGCCCTCGCCATCGGGGGCGTGCTGGCCGCGCTGATCGCTGCCTCGGTGGGGCTGCGTCCGGGCGCGCAGCACGCGATGGCGGCAGTCCGGGAAGGCTCCAGTTTCCGCGGGAGCGTCGAGCTGTTCCTCGGCAAGAACACCGGCAACAGCTTGTCCCTGCGCGCACCCTGGGCAGCGGTGGGATGGCCGGTCGGCGCGCTCAGCGCCTTTCTCATCGGTGCTCTGCGTCGCCCGGAGGAGCTGGACTAGTTCGGGCTCACCGGAGTGCGGGCCAGCTCCGGTGCCGGCGCGGCTCTGAGGGTCCGGAGGACGCCGGCCTCGCGGCGCAGCATGGTCAGCTCGCGGCGCAGCCGGCTGCGACCGTCGGGCTGGTCGAGCAGGTCCTGCCGATCGGCGAGATCGAGCAACGTCGTCGCCGCAACCAGGTGGCTGAGCACCAGCAGGTCCTCGGGCAGGTCGGGTGCCTGGATCTCCTGGTCGCTGGCCTTGCCGAGCGCCTCCAGGTAGTCAGCGAAGGCCTCGCGCACGGGCGCCTCGAGTAGCTGTGCCCGCGCGGCATCACCGAGCTCGTCAGGCAGCCAGTCGACCTCGCCCGTGAAGTACGCCCGATCCGCGTGCAGCTCCCGGAGGCGGAACAGCTGGGCACCCACGGTCACCAGGTCGTACCGCCCGTCGTCGTAGCTCTCGACCTGCCGCACCCGCGCGGTGCACCCGACCGCGAAGAGCGCCTTGATCCCGTCGGTGCCCACCTCGCGGCCCTCACGGATTGCGAGGACCCCGAACTGGCGCTCCTGCTCGGGCAGTTCCAGGAGGTCCCGGACGAGCTCGCGGTAACGCTCCTCGAAGACGTGCAACGGCAGCACCAGTCCGGGGAACAGGACGGTGCCCAGGGGGAACAGCGGGAGCACTCAAAGAATGTACGGCGGCCCGCTGAACCTGGCCCGATAGGCTCGGGCGCAGCCCGCGCCGTGTGCGTGCTTCCCCGAGAGCGCAAGGAGCCAGACCCGTGCTGACCCGCATCGACCTGCGCGGTCGCCGCGATGCCGTCCTCACCGCCGAGCTGCCCCGTGCCGAGCTGGATGTGGCCGCGGCCGTCGAGCAGGTGCGTCCGGTGGTGGAGGGAGTCCGGGACCGCGGCGCCGACGCCGTCCGTGAGGCGACGGCCCGCTTCGACGGCGTGACACTGACCTGCCTTCGGGTACCCGTCGAGGCCCTGACCGCGGCACTCGACGCGCTCGACCCCGCGGTGCGGGCCGCGCTGGAGGAGGCGATCCGTCGCAACCGCGCGGTGTCCACGGCCCAGCTGCGGGCCGACGAGGTCGTGTCTGTGGTCGACGGAGCGACGGTCACCGAGCGCTGGGTGCCGGTGGGCCGGGTCGGTCTCTACGTGCCGGGCGGTCTCGTCGCCTACCCGTCGTCGGTCGTCATGAACGCCGTGCCGGCCCTCGTGGCGGGCGTCGGTTCGCTGGCGATCGCCTCGCCGCCGAAGCCGGAGTTCGGCAACCTTCCCAACCCCTACATCCTGGCGGCGTGTGCGCTGCTCGGCGTCGACGAGGTCTACGCCGTCGGCGGCGCGCAGGCGATCGCGATGTTCGCTTACGGCGTCGAGGGTGTCGCCCCCGTCGACGTCATCACCGGGCCCGGCAACGTCTACGTCGCGGCCGCCAAGCGCCTCGTGCAAGGGCGGTGCGGCATCGACTCCGAGGCTGGGCCGACCGAGATCGCCATCCTGGCCGACAGCTCCGCCGTACCCGCGTCGGTGGCAGCGGACCTGGTGGCGCAGGCGGAGCACGACCCGCTCGCGGCCTGCCTGCTGGTGACCGACTCCGTCGAGCTGCTCGACGCCGTCGACGCGGAGCTGGGCAAGCAGGTGCCCGTCACGAAGCACCGGGACCGGGTCGAGGCGGCGCTCGCCGGCCAGTCCGCGCACGTGCTCGTCGAGGACCTGGACCACGGCCTGGAGGTCGTCGATGCCTGGGCCGCCGAGCACCTCGAGGTGATCACCGTGGACGCGCCGGCGCGCGCGCGTCGGGTGCGCAACGCCGGGGCGGTCTTCATCGGGGGCTTCACGCCGGTGTCGCTGGGGGATTACCTCGCGGGCTCCAACCACGTGCTCCCGACCGGTGGGACGGCGCGGTTCTCCTCGGGGCTTTCAGCGCAGAGCTTCCTCAAGCGGATGTCGCTGGTGGAGTACTCCCCGGAGGCGTTGAGCACCGTCGCTCCACACGTGTCAGCCCTCGGTGGCGCGGAGGACCTGGTCGCCCACGTCGAGGCTGTCCAGGTCAGGGTGCGTCGAGGACAGGCATGACAGCCCTCCCGGTCCGCGACGACCTGGTCGGCAGGCAGCCGTACGGCGCGCCGCAGTTGCCCGAGGCGATCCAGCTCAACGTCAACGAGAACCCCTTTCCGCCGTCGGCATCGCTGGTGGCGGACCTGGCCGCGGCGGTCGCGGCCGCGGGGGCGACCCTCAACCGCTATCCCGACCGGGAAGCCCTCGGGCTGCGGTCCGACCTGGCTGCCTACCTGACCCGGGTCACCGGAGTGGCCCTGTCCGTCGAGCAGGTCTGGGCAGCGAACGGCTCCAACGAGGTGCTGCAGCAGGTCTGCCAGGCGTTCGGGGGACCAGGTCGGGTCGCGCTCGGCTTCGAGCCGTCGTACTCCATGCACCCCTTGCTGGCCGCCGGGACCAACACCGGCTGGGTCGCGAAGTCGCGGGCTTCCGACTTCACGCTGTCCGTGGCCTCCGCGGTGGGGGCCGTGCGCGCGCACCAGCCGGCCATCACGTTCCTCACCACCCCCAACAACCCGACCGGAACGGTCCTCGGCCTCGACGTCGTCCAGGCTGTGCACGACGCGACGACCGGTGTGGTCGTGGTCGACGAGGCCTATGCCGAGTTCGGTACGACGCCGTCTGCGGTCACCCTGCTTGCCTCGTGTCCGCGGCTGCTGGTGTCCCGGACGATGTCCAAGGCGTTTGCCGGGGCCGGGCTGCGCCTCGGGTACCTCGCGGCCTCGTCGGAGGTCGTCGATGTGCTGCGCCTGGTGCGGTTGCCCTATCACCTGTCGGCTCTCACCCAGGCCGCTGCGCGGGTGGCGCTCGCGCACACCGAGGAGCTGCTCGGCACCGTCGAGGCGGTGAAGGTGCAGCGCGACCGGATGGTGGCGGGAATCGCGGCCCTCGGTCTCGAGGTGGTGCCCACTGAGGCGAACTTCTTGCTCTTCGGGCAGTTCCCCGACCCGCCTGCTGTCTGGCAGGCACTGCTCGCTCACGGGGTACTGGTGCGTGACGTCTCGACCGGCCCCGGTCTCGCAGGGTGGCTGCGGGTGAACGCCGGCACCGAGCCGGAGACGACCGCCTTCCTCGAGGCGCTGGCGGCGGTGCTCGCCGAGCGCTGAGTCAGGCGCCCTTCCCCGCTAGGCGTCGATGGCGAATCCTCGTCGGAGGGCGGTGGCGACCTGTGTGACCCGTCCGCCCTGGAACATCGCAGCCGAGTACTCGAGGTCGCCCGGCGGGTTGACGCCGTTGGCCGAGGTGTGTGAGGTGCCGTACGGGTTGCCGTCCTGGAACTTGATCGGGTCGGTGTAGCCGGGCGCCACGACGATGCCGCCGAAGTGGTAGATCGTGTTGTACAGCGCGAGCAGGGTGGACTCGTGGCCGCCGTGCGCGGTGCCGACGGAGACGAAGCCGCTGTAGACCTTGTTGGCCAGCGCGCCCTGGGCCCACTGCGGCCCGAGGCTGTCGAGGAACTGCTTGAGCTGTGCTGAGACGTTGCCGTAGCGGGTCGGTGTGCCGAAGACGACCGCATCCGCCCACGTGACGTCGGTTGCGGTCGCGTCCACGACGTCCTGGGTCTCCAGGCGGTGGCTGGACCAGCCCTTGTTGGAGGCGATGGCCTCTTCCGGCGCGAGCTCCGGCACTTTGCGCAGCCGCACCTCGGCGCCGTTCTTCTCCGCTCCCTGCACCACGGCTTTGGCCAGCTGCCAGACGCTGCCCGTGGCGCTGTAGTAGATGACCGAGACCTTGGCATCGCTCATGGGATCCTCCCGGAATCCGTCGGGGGCCGCGTCGGTACTGCCGAGTGACACTCCTCCTGGGGTCCCGGGCCGGATAGAGGTTCGGCGCACGTATCTGCCGACGCTCTTGACCGCGGTGACCCAGAGGCGGACCGTGAAGGAGTCCGGCCCGGACAGGCCGGGGCACCAAGGAGACGGCTGGCCGTGGAGCTCGTTACGCCCTTCGCTGGAGCGGTTCTCCCGTTGCCGACCGCGGGAACCTGGAACCCGGCGTCGGCCCCGCTCGCAGTCATACCGATGGGCGGGTGCCTCGGCTGCTCGACGGGACTCGCGGTGCCCTGGCAGAACACGTCGTTCACGACAGCGCCCGTCGCGGGCGTCAGTGAGCTTCCCAGGCTGGACCTCAGGACGAGTTAGCGCTGCCGGACCCCGGCAGAGGGAGGCTTCATGACCGACGAGGTACGACCGACCACCACCGACGCCGGCATCCCCGCGGCCAGCGACGAGTTCTCGTTGACAGTCGGCCCCAACGGGCCAGCGCTGCTGCAGGACCACTACCTGATCCAGAAGATGGCACAGTTCAACCGCGAGCGAGTTCCCGAGCGGGTTGTGCACGCCAACGGCGGCGGGGCCCACGGGTTCTTCCAGACCACCGAGGACGTCACCGAACTGACCCGGGCCGACCTGTTCCGCCCAGGCGAGCGGACCGACATGTTTGCGCGCTTCTCGACCGTGGCGGGGGAGTCGGGTACACCGGACACCTGGCGTGACCCTCGAGGCTTCGCGTTGAAGTTCTACACGCGACACGGCAACTACGACATGGTCGGCAACAACACGCCGATCTTCTTCGTCCGTGACGCGCAGAAGTTCCAAGACTTCATCCACTCGCAGAAGCGCCGAGCCGACACGCACTTCCGTGACCACAACATGCAGTGGGACTTCTGGACACTGTCCCCGGAGTCGGCGCACATGGTCACCTGGCTGATGGGCGACCGTGGGATCCCGCGCACCTGGCGTCAGATGAACGGCTACTCGAGCCACACCTACCTGTGGGAGAACGCCGGCGGCGAGCGGCACTGGGTCAAGTACCACTTCAAGACCGACCTGGGGGTTGCGCACCTCACCCAGGACGAGGGGGATCTGCTGGCCGGGACCGACGGCGACTACCACAAGCGCGACCTGGCCAACGCCATCAGGAAGGGCGAGGACCCGTCGTGGACGCTGTACGTCCAGGCGATGCCCTACGAGGACGCCGCCGACTACCGCTTCAACCCGTTCGACCTCACCAAGGTCTGGCCGCATGGCGACTACCCGCTGATCAAGGTCGGCCGGATGGTCCTCGACCGGAACCCGGACAACTACTTCGCAGAGGTGGAGCAGGCCGCGTTCGAGCCGGCCAACATGGTACCGGGGATCGGGCCCTCACCGGACAAGATGCTGCTGGGCCGCCTGTTCAGCTACCCCGACACGCACCGCTACCGGATCGGGCCGAACTACCAGCAGCTCCCCGTCAACAAGCCGCGGTCGGAGGTCAACACCTACAACCGCGACGGCGCGATGCGGTACGAGAACCCGGGCGACCCCACGTACGCCCCGAACTCCTACGGCGGTCCTCGGGCCATGCCGGAGATCTACGGCAAGGACCTGGCGTGGTACGTCGAAGGCGATGAGATCGTGCGCTCGGCCTACCAGCCGCACCGCGAGGACAACGACTTCGTGCAGGCGAACACCCAGGTCAACAAGGTCCTCGACGACGCTGCCCGCGACCGGCTCGTCAGCAACATCGTGGGCCACGTCAGCAAGGGTGTGGAGGAACCCGTCCTCAGCCGCGTCTTCGAGTACTGGCGCAGCGTGGACAAGAGCATCGGCGACCGCGTGGAGCAGGGCGTCTTGCGGCGCTGAGCCGGGCTAGAGCACGAGCGCCTGGTGCAGGCGCAGGAGTTCCGCGGCCGGGTCATCGGTCTTCCCGGTGTGGATCGGACCGGCGCGCACGACGGTGCTGCGCGGTGCGGTGAGCCACCCGAAGCGCTGCCGCAGGGGCGTGTCACCTGCCGGGCCCTCGCCCCGGCAGGCACGGCAGACCGCATCGAGCGCGTCACGGACGGCCTCGATGTCGCTGTCCGGGTCCAGGGCGCGTAGGCGGGTCTCCTCGACGTGCACCACGGCGTCGAGAAAAGACAGGTCCTGGCTGTAGAGCACGACGCCCACATTGATGCTCTCGCCCCGCTGCACCCTCGGGACCGCCTGCAGCACCGCGTACTCGAAGAGCGCGGTCACGGTCGCCACCCCTCGCGGGCCGCGAGTCGAGCGAGCAGGTGGTCGACGTACGCCTCGCGCAGACGAGTGGGGGAGGCGAACCCCTCCTCGTCGGTGAGCCAGAGGTCCGGGACGTCCGCGAGCACCTCCGTCAGCAGCGCCCGGGTCACCAGCGGCCTCAACAACGCATCCGCCTCCACCCGTGCGGAGGCCATCTCCGACAGCACGTGGCCGGAGACGTCGTACGGCTTGGCGACGGAGCTCTGCGAGCGCGCCCAGGCGTGGTGGAAGACGAGGGTGGCGCCGTGGTCGATGAGCCAGAGGGCACGGTGCCACATCAGCAGGTTGGGGTTGCGCCAGGACCGGTCCACGTTGCCGACGAAGGCGTCGAACCACAGCACCTTCGAGGCGAGCAGCGGCTCGATCTGGTGCGCCAGGGGGTCGAAGCCCAGCGACCCCGGTAGGAAGTCCATGCCGAGGTTGAGGCCGGCGCTGGCCTGCAGCAGGTCCTGCACCTCCTCGTCCGGCTCGGACCGGCCGAGGAGCGGGTCGACCTCGACGAGAACGAGGTCCGGCACCGGCAGCCCGAGGCCGCGGGCGATGCCCGCGCACACGATCTCGGCGATGAGGGTCTTGCGGCCCTGGCCGGCGCCGATGTACTTCACGACGTAGGTGCCGAGGTCGTCAGCCTCCATGAGGCCGGGCAGCGAGCCGCCTTCGCGCAGCGGAGTGACGTAGCGCGTGGCGGTCACGGTCTTGAGCACGCGCCGCACTCTAGATGTCGCGGAAGGGCTCGATCTGCGCACCGAGGGACGACAGGCGCGTCGCGAGGTCCTCGTAGCCGCGGTCGATGACGTAGACGTTGCGCAGCACCGACGTGCCCTTGGCCGCCAGCATGGCCAGCAACAGGACGACGGCGGGCCGCAGCGCCGGCGGGCACATGACCTCCGCCGCGGACCAGTGCGTCGGCCCGTCGACCCAGACGCGGTGCGGGTCGAGCAGCGTCACGTGTGCGCCCAGGCGGTTGAGCTCGGTCAGGTAGATCGCGCGGTTCTCGTAGACCCAGTCATGGATCAGCGAGCGTCCTTGTGCAACCGCCGCGATGGCGGCGAAGAACGGGACGTTGTCGATGTTGAGCCCGGGGAACGGCAGCGGGTGGATCTTGTCGATCGGCGCGTGCAGGACCGACGGACGCGTGGTGATGTCGACGAGCCGGGTGTGGCCGTTCTCGGCGGCGTACTCCTGCGAACGGGTGTGCTCGAAGCCCATCTCCTCCAGCACGGCCAGCTCCACCTCGAGGAACTCGATCGGCACCCGACGTACCTCGATCGCAGAGCTGGTGACGATCGCGGCCGTCAGCAGGGACATCGCCTCGATCGGGTCCTCCGACGGCGAGTACTCGACGTCGCAGGCGATCTGGCTGCGGCCGTGCACGGTCAGCGTCGTGGTGCCGACGCCTTCGAGGTGGACGCCGAGCAGCTCCAGGAAGAAGCACAGGTCTTGAACCATGTAGTTGCTGCTGGCGTTGCGGATCACGGTCACTGCATCGAGACGGGCGGCGGCCATGAGGGCGTTCTCGGTGACGGTGTCGCCGCGCTCGGTCAGCACGATGGCGCGCTGCGGGGTGACCGACGTGTCGCGTTCGACCTGGTAGTTGCCCTCCGTCGCAACGACCTTCACCCCGAACGGCCGCAGCGCGGTCTTGTGCGGTTCGACGGTCCGGGTCCCGAGCTGGCACCCGCCGGCGTAGGGCAGCGCGAACGCCGCGCTCCGGTGCAGCAGCGGCCCCAGGAGCAACAACACCGACCTGGTACGGCGGGCAGCTTCCTCATCCAGGCCCTCGAGGTTGAGGACGGCCGGAGGTCGAAGCTCGAGGTCGTTGTCACCGAGCCAGGTCGCGCTGACGCCGATGCTGCGCAGCACTTCAAGGATCCGGTTGACCTCCTCGATGCGCGCGACCCCGCGCAAGGTCGTCCGGCCGTCGTTGAGGAGCGAGGCGCAGAGCAGGGCGACCGCGGCGTTCTTGCTGGACTTCACCTCGATCGAGCCGGACAGCGGCTGCCCGCCGACCACGCGGAGGTGGGTGGGGCCGATCTTGGTGCCGAACTGCACCAGACCGGTGTCGAGCGCGGTGCCGATGCGGGCGAGGATCTCCAGGGAGACGTTCTGCTTGCCCTGCTCGATGCGGGCCACCGCGCTCTGGCTCGTGGACAGGGCCTCCGCAAGCTGGGTCTGCGTGAGCCCGCGTTGCTTGCGGGCGTCGCGCACGAGGGCGCCGATGTGCTGGAGATACGCGTCACTCATGAGCACACGCTATCTCACATCTGAGATATTGCTGGCCGGCACGCGAAGTCCCTGAGGCTCTCGCATCGTGCCGCACGTGGTCGTTCTCGCGCCACGCGGACACGAGCCGCGAAAGGGAGTGTGGCCTGCCCGATAGCCTGTCGACATGGCACGCAGGGCTCTGGTGGAGCGCAAGACCAAGGAGAGCGACGTCCGCGTCGAGCTCGACCTCGATGGCACGGGGCAGGGGTCCTCGGACACCGGCGTGCCGTTCTTCGATCACATGGTCAGCCAGCTCGGGCGACACGGCGGGTTCGACCTGACCGTCGTCACGAAGGGCGACCTGCACATCGACGCGCACCACACCGTCGAGGACACCTCGCTCGCGCTCGGCACCGCGCTCAAGGAAGCGCTCGGCGACAAGGCCGGCATCCGCCGCTTCGGCGACGCGCTCGTGCCGCTCGACGAGTGCCTGGTCCAGGCGGCCGTGGACCTGTCCGGCAGGCCGTACCTCGTGCACGAGGAACCCCAGATGGTCGAGCTCATCGGCGCCTACGACACCACCCTCACCAAGCACATCTGGGAGAGCTTCGTCGCCACCAGCGGCATCGCCTTGCACGTGCGCGTGCTGTCGGGCCGCAACGCGCACCACATCGTCGAGACCCAGTTCAAGGCGGTGGCCCGAGCCCTTCGCGCAGCCTGCGAGCTCGACCCGCGGGTGACGGGAGTGCCCTCCACCAAGGGCGTGCTGTGACTCGGCGATGACCAGCGTCGTCGTCCTCGACTACGGCTCGGGCAACCTGCGCTCGGCCGAACGGGCGCTGGCCCGGACCGGTGCCGAGGTGACGGTGACCGCCGACCTCAGCGCGGCGGCCGACTGCGACGGACTCGTCGTACCGGGTGTGGGTGCTTTTGCGGCCTGCATGCGCGGTCTCAACGCCGTTCGCGGGGGGACCGTCGTGTGGGACCGGCTCCGCAAGCAGCGGCCGGTCCTGGGTATCTGCGTCGGCATGCAGATCCTGTTCGAACGTGGCCTCGAGCACGGCGAGGAGACGGACGGACTCGGGATCCTCGCGGGCGACGTGACGCGACTGCACGCACCCGTGGTGCCGCACATGGGCTGGAACACCGTCGAGGTCCCGGACGGCTCCTGCCTGTTCAAGGGCGTCGAGGACCAGCGCTTCTACTTCGTGCACTCCTACGCCGCCCGCGAGGTCCCGGACGCGCTGGTCACGACCGCTGAGCACGGCGAGCGGTTCGCCGCGGCCGTCGAACGCGGGGTGCTGTCCGCGACGCAGTTCCACCCCGAGAAGAGCGGGGACGCGGGGGCGCAGCTGCTCCACAACTGGGTCCGCAGCCTGTGAGCAAGGAGCGGCAGAAGGCCCGTGCCGCAAGGCAAGCTGCTCGACGTGCCGAAGTGGAGGCGGCGGCCCGCAAACGCGCGCGGCGGGCGAAGGTGCAGGGCTTGGTCCCGTCGGTGACAGTGCCGCGTCGACGCAGGCGCTACGGCGCACTGCCCCTTCGGGTTCGCTTCCAGCTCGTGGCCCTCTTCCTGGCGGTCCAGGTCCTCGCCTGGTTCTTCCTGCACGGCGCCGGCGCGCGCTTCTCCGTCGCCGTCCTCACCGCTGCGTGCCTGCTCGTCCTCGTCAACACCCGAAGGAGCTCACCCCGATGACCCTCGAACTGCTGCCCGCCGTCGATGTCGCCGACGGCCAGGCGGTCCGCCTGGTCCAGGGGGAGGCCGGCTCCGAGACCTCGTACGGCGACCCTCTCGACGCTGCCCTGCAGTGGCAGACCGATGGCGCCGAGTGGGTGCACCTGGTCGACCTCGATGCCGCCTTCGGCCGGGGCTCCAACCGCGAGCTGCTCGCTGAGGTGGTGGGCAAGCTCGACGTGCGCGTCGAGCTGAGCGGCGGCATCCGGGACGACGCTTCCCTCGAGGCGGCGCTGGCCACTGGTTGCGCCCGGGTCAACCTCGGCACCGCCGCCCTCGAGTCCCCCGACTGGGTCCGCTCCGCCATCGCCCGCTTCGGCGACAGGGTCGCCGTCGGGCTGGACGTCCGGGGGACGACCCTGTCCGCCCGGGGCTGGACGCAGGACGGTGGTGAGCTGTTCGAGGTGCTGGAGCGCCTGGACCGCGACGGCTGCGCCCGGTACGTCGTCACCGACGTCAAGCGGGACGGCACCCTCACCGGACCGAACCTGTCCCTCCTGGCGCAGGTCTGCGCCGCCACCACCAAGCCCGTCGTCGCCAGCGGTGGGGTCTCCTCGCTCGCCGACCTGGTGGCGATCGCAGGCGTGCCCGGCGTCGAGGGCGCGATCGTGGGCAAGGCGCTCTACGCGGGGGCCTTCACGCTGCCCGAGGCTCTTGCCACGGTGCGTTCCTGACCGCATGTGGTCGGGGTTCGCCCCCCGGCGTCATATCGGATCGCACATGCCCATCCGTGATCCGACATGGATCGGTGGAGCGCAGGTAGCCCGAGCGCCTGTGCAGCTGCACTGCCGTCGAGGGCGGAAGTGTGCCCGCGTGCTCACCCAGGAACGCCGCTCGCAGGTGTTTCACTGCCGTGTGCCCCGATGTACGTTTTGCCCCTCTTGTGCCGGGGAGACGGAAGGACACGCGTGACTGCTCCTGATCTCCCGCCGTCGCGTCGGCGGTTCCTGACCTACCTGGTGGCCACGCCGACGCTGGCCCTGGCGGTCAACGCAGGACTGCTCGAGGAGCCTGCGGGGGCCGTGATCCCGACGCCGCCACAGGTCGCCGAGCTCGAAGACCTCGGCGACTTCCTCATCCAGGCCGGCAAGCCCACCGAGGGCAAGCTGATCGTCCTCGACGTCAGCACCGCCGGGAAGGTGACCTGCGCCTTGCCACGCGAGGAGGTCGGGCAGGGGATCACGACTGCGGTGGCCATGATCATCGCGGACGAGATGGATGTCCCGCTCTCGGACGTCACGGTGACCCTGGCCGACGCCCGGCCCGAGCTGCTCTTCAACCAGCTGACCGGTGGCAGCAACACCATCCGATCAGTGTTCGAGCCGACGCGCCAGGCCGCGGCGACGGCCAAGGCTCGCCTGGTCGCTGCGGCGGCGCAGCGCACCGGCGTACCCCAGAGCCGCCTGCAGGTCCTCGACGGCATCGTCGTCGGGGGCGGCCACACCATCCCGATCGGCGAGCTGTCCGCCGCCGCCGCGTCTCCCCAGCTGAAAGTCGCCCAGCCCACGCCGAAGGACCCGGCAACCTACCGGCTGGTGGGACGTCCGCAGAACCGCAAGGACGCCCGCGAGATGGTCACGGGCCAGTTCAAGTACACCAACGACCACGAGCCGGTGAAGGGCCTGCTGCGGGCGATGGTCCGCCGCCCACCGACGATCAACGCGACGGTCAAGGCCATCCAGAACGAGGCGGCCATCCGCGCGATGCCCGGCATCCGTGGGATCCACGTCATCCAGACCGGCGTCGCGGTCCTCGCGGACACCTTCGGTCAGGCGCTCGACGCCAAGGAGGCACTCGAGGTCACGTGGAACGCAGGCACCGTCGACGACCAGAACGACGAGACCGTGAAGCAGGCGCTGCGCCAGGTCAACCTGCCCATGACGCCGGCGCTGGGCACCGTCGTCGAGGGCGAGTTCGACTTCGCTTTCGCCAACCACGCCCCGATGGAGACCAACACCGCCATCGCCGACATGACGGCGAACGGCGGGACGGTGTGGGCCGGCATGAAGTCGCCGATCGTGGCCGCGCAGACGATCGAGGACGACCTCGGCCTGCCGCGAGGCTCCGTCACCGCTCACGTCGTCCAGGGCGGCGGCTCGTTCGGTCGGCGGCTGTTCTTCGACGCCGCGCTCGAGGCGGCTCGCATCAGCAGGGCCGCCGGCAAGCCGGTGAAGCTGATGTGGACGCGCGTCGACGACATGCGGCACGGGCGCGCTCGGGCCGCGAGCCACCACCTGGTGCAGGCCAGCATCATCGCCGGCGAGGTGGTTGCGTTGCAGCACCACGTCGCCAGCATCGAGACCGACTTCCGCCACGGTCTGGGCGAGGTCCTCACGGCGACGGGCACCCAGCTCGGCAACCCCGACATCATCCCGGTGTCCGCGGGCGGCAACGCGTCGTTCTCACAGTCGGTCTTCGCGACGACCATCACGTCGCCGTACAACTTCGGGGCGACCTCGCAGCTGCTCAACGAGTCGAGCCTGAAGTTCCACACCGGCAGCTTCCGGTCGGTCTACTCCGCCAACACCCGAGGCGCCGAGGAGATCATCGTCGACGAGATCGCGAAGGCTCTCGGCCAGGACCCGGTGGCCTTCCGGCTCGCCCATCTCAAGGACCCGCGTTACGTCGCTGTGCTCACCACATGCGCGGAGCTCGGCGAGTGGGGCAAGAAGCTCGCCGCCGGGTTCGCTCAGGGCATCGGCTTCCACGCCGAGTACAAGTCCTGCACGGCCTGTCTCGTCGAGATGGACGCCCGCAACCCCAAGAACCCGCGCGTCACCGCAGCGGCGATCGTCGCCGACTACGGGTTGCCCATCAACCCACGAGGAGCGGAGTCCCAGCTGCTCGGCGGTCTCACCGATGCGATCGGTACGACGCTGCGGGCCGGACTGCATATCGACAAGGGGCTGGCGCTGGAGGGGAGCTACTCGCAGTTCCACTTCCCGCGGCAGAAGGACTCACCCAGGGAGGTCAAGATCCACATCATGCCGGCCACGACCGGCGCGCCGGGGGGTGGGGGCGAGCTCGGTCTCCCGGCTGCGGTGGGTGCCGTGGCCAATGCCTACGCACGGGCGACCGGGACCGCTCCGCGCAGCTTCCCGATCATCTTCCCCGTCGACTTCACCCCGTTCACCAAGAACACGGGGTCCACCCGCGTCCAGCCACGCTAGGAGTGCCGTGCCCACGTATTCGTTCATGCTCAACGGCGAGCAGGTCCAGGTGGACGCGCCGGGAGACCTGTCGGTCCTGTGGGCGTTGCGGGACAAGCTCGGCGTCACGGGGCCGAAGTACGGCTGCGGCATCAACGTCTGCAAGGCCTGCACCAGCCATCTCGACGGCAAGGCGTTCAACCCGTGCGTGACGAACGTGCGGGACGTGGCGGGTCGTGAGGTGACCACCATCGAGGGGCTGGCCAAGGGCGACGCCCTGCACCCCGTCCAGGAGGCCTGGCTCGAGCAGGATGTCGCGCAGTGCGGCTTCTGCCAACCTGGCCAGATCATGGCGGCGGTGGCGCTGCTCAGGCGCACTCCCAACCCGACGGACGCCGACATCGACGCGATCGAGAACGTCTGCCGATGTGGCTCCTACTTCCGCATCCGCCAGGCCATCAAGGCAGCCGCCGCCAAGATGGCGGAGCCGACGGTGGTCGCGGTGCAGGACCCCGCGGCCGTGAGCGAGGGCGGCGGGTCGTCGCTGGCCGCGACGGGGCTCGGGGTTGACGTGGCCGCGCTCGGCGCCGCGGCCCTCGGTGCGGCCGCTCTCGTCACGAGGGCGCTGGACACAGCCGACGTGGCACCCGCCGAGGGGTGACACCTCGCGTTGGGGAGCCGATGGACCGTGGACGCCAACACCGCACGCGGGTGCCTCGTTGGCCACGTGACGGTCGCGTTCGTCGCCTGCTCGGGCGGGGGAAGTCGGGTGGGGGACTGCCCTACTCCTTGACGGAAAGCTCCACTTTCAGCGGGCCGAGATTCATGGCTTTGCCGAGTCCGCCGCGTACCTTCACGACCCGTGGCCGTGACCATCGCAGCGGCGTCCAGTGCAGCGACAGCGCCGGGGTGGCGTCGGTGAGCTCCGGCGGCAGGGGAGCCGGCTCGACTGCCGGCGTGGTCGGCCGCTCGACCACAGGGGGAGCGAGGTCAGCGAGCAGATCTGCGTGCAGATCTGCCTGGAGGTTCTTCGAGGTCATCGGACTCCTTCGTACGCGGTGAGCACGTCCCGGGCCAGCGCCGTGTAGGCGATCGCCACGGATGACGTGGGTGCGGACAGGACCACTGGTCGCTTGGCGAGGGTGGCGGACGGAACACGGCGGGAGACCGGGATGCGGGTGGGCAGCAGCGGCAAGTCGGTGGCCTCGAGCGCGCCGAGGACCTCCCGCGCTGCCTTGCCGTCCTTGTCCCACAGCGAGCAGGCGACCCCGATCAGCTGCGCGACGGTGTTTTCGAACTGGCGGTGCTGGTCCAGGAAAGCCGTGACTCGCGCGGCCCCCAGGGCCGAGCCCGGGTCGCTGGTGAAGACCGTGAGAACGGCATCGGCGGCGCAGACCGCCGACAGGGTCAGGTTGCCGAGGTCGCCGTGGGTGTCGAGCACGACGTGGTCGTAGTCGGCCAGCAGCGGTCGCAGCACGCGTCGGATGCCGGTGACGATGCCGCCCTGGGTTGCGAGCAGGCCGCCGACCTGCTCGAGGGACGGGTGCGCCGGCAGCAGGTCGAGCCCGGGCGCGACCTCGTTGCGCAGCACGGTCCGCGGATCGGCGTCGGGGCACTCGAGCAACCCGGCGAGCGAGTCCTCCTTGGTCTTGGCCACGACTCCGAATGCCCGGCCGAGCGAGTCCTGCGGATCGGCGTCAACAGCAAGAACGCGGCCGCCGTGGCGCTGACTCGACAGCTCGGCGAGGACGACAGCGAGGTTGGCGGCAGTGGAGGTCTTGCCCACTCCGCCTTTGGACGAGCAGACGGCCAGTCTCATGACTTGGCTCCTCGAGAGGGTCGAAGCAGGACCACGAGCACCACAGCGGCGCCGATCTGGAGCAGCAGGCGAGCGAAGGACCCGGTGTGCAGCGCGCGCGCCGCCAGGGTCCCGAGCAACGATCCCGCCACCCCCACGAGCGACGTGAACAGGCAACCCATCGGCCCGCTGCCTGGCGCGATCACACGGGCGATCGCCCCCAGGACGAGGCCGACGAGCAGTGTCGAGAGCAGGGACACGAACGTGGCACCGATGACGGGCAGCACCACGAACAGGACAATGCAGACAACCAGTACAGCAAGGAGCACACCGACAGGGTAGGGGTCGGGTGTTACAAGTGGCGCGTTCGCGGGTATACGCGCCGCCGAGCCGGCCCTGGCGGCCGGCGGCTAGCGTTCGACAGCGTGACCGTGGCTGTGCGTGTGATCCCCTGCCTCGACGTCGACGGCGGCCGGGTCGTCAAGGGCGTCAACTTCACCGACCTCGTCGACGCCGGTGACCCGGTCGAGATGGCGCGGGTCTACGACGCCGAGGGTGCCGACGAGCTCGTGTTCCTCGACATCACCGCCAGCTCCGGTTCGCGGGAGACGACGTACGACGTGGTGAGGCGCACCGCGGAGCAGGTGTTCATCCCCCTGACCGTCGGTGGGGGAGTCCGCGCGACCGACGACGTCGACCGCCTGCTGCGGGCGGGCGCGGACAAGGTCGGGGTCAACACGGCCGGCATCGCGCGACCCGAGCTGCTGCGCGAGATCGCACAGCGCTTCGGCTCTCAGGTGCTCGTGCTGAGCGTCGACGCGCGCCGCACAACGCCGCACCAACCGGGCACTCCAAGCGGTTTCGAGGTGACCACCCACGGTGGACGGCAGGGCACCGGCCTCGACGCAGTGGAGTGGGCCCAGCGCGGCGAGGAGCTCGGGGTGGGCGAGATCCTGCTCAATTCGATGGACGCCGACGGCACCCGGCGCGGGTATGACGTGGAGCTGCTGCGGGCCGTCCGGGCCGTTGTGAGTGTCCCGGTGATCGCCAGCGGGGGAGCTGGTCGGGTCGAGGACTTCGTCCCGGCGGTGGAGGCCGGCGCCGACGCGGTGCTCGCCGCCAGTGTCTTCCACTTCGGGCAGATGCACATCGGGGACGCCAAGGGCGCGCTTCGTGAGGCCGGCTTCGCCGTACGGTAGTGGTGGTTGCTGAGATTCCAGCGCAACCCTAGAATGGGGGCATGTCCACCCTCGAGGAGCAGGTGAGCGCCCTCGCCCTGCGCCTGCAGTACGCCTCGGAAAGCGACGAGCTCGCCATCGAGGCGGCCGTCCTTGCCGCTGCCAGCGACGCTCAGCGGACCCGCCCGGCGAACCTCCCCGACTACATCCGTGCGCAGACGCCCGAGCAGGTCGCCGAGACCCGCGCCGCGACGTTGCGCGACTGGCTCGACCTGCGCGACCAGATGCTCGCCACGAGCCTGTCGACCGCGGAGGTGGCAGCCCGGCTCGGCATCAGCAGTGCGGCCGTGACCAAGCGCCGGCAGGCGCGGCGGCTGGTGGCCTTCCAGCTCAAGGGCGACTGGCGCTACCCCGAGTGGCAGCTGCATCGGCACGACACCCTGCCCGGAGTGGCCGAGGTCTGGCAGGCGCTTCCCCTGACCGTCCACGACGCCCTGAACCTGGCGCGCTGGTTCACCCTGGAGTCACGCCACCTCGGCGCCACGCCGCTGTCCCTGCTCGAGGCGGGTGAGATCGACCGGGTCGTCGACGCCGCGTCGTACGTCGGCGGGTCATGAGTCGTGGCACGCCAGCCTTTCCGGGCACCCCGGTCCTCGTCGAGGTCCCGGTCGGGACGACGTACCTGCGCGTCTACGAGCACGACTGGTACGCCGACGCCCTCGGCCAGCGCTTCTACGGGCCCTCGCCGGCCGGTCGTTTCGACCACCACCCCGCGGGGGAGCCGCGTCGGGCGCCGCGCCACGGCATCGGGTACGTGGCGACGAGCTTGCGCTGCGCCGTCGCCGAGAAGTTCGGCGACTTCCGGCGCATCGCGCCCACCCGCGGCCAGCGCGTCGGCCTGCTGGAGGTGACGGAGCCGCTACTGCTCGCCGACACCCGCGACCTGGCGGCGGTCGAGCTGGGCGTCCCCGCCGGGGCCCTGCGCACCCGCAACCGTCTGCTCACGCAGGCGGTGGCCCGCAAGCTCTACGCCGAGACCTCTGCCGACGGCGTTCTGTACGGCGGTTGGCACACCGGCGAGGACTGCGCGGCGCTGTGGGAGCGGGCGCGGCCGCGGCTGCGACTGCTCGACGACCGGTCGCTGGTCGACCTCGATCTGGTCCCCGAACTGCGGCTGCTCGGGCGCGAACTGCACTACGGGATCGCCGAGGTCTGACGACGCGCGTCATCACGCGCTTGACCTGAACCCCGGTGCAGGTGCTCCAGTGAGGGAGACTTGTCACACGCAACCGAAACGGAACCCCTTTTGTGAGCTCTGCCCCAGCACACCCGCCAGGCGTGATCCGCCGGGGTCTCGGCATCTTGTGGATCGCCGTCAAGGAGGAGCCGAAGATCTTCGCGATCTCGGCCGTCGGCAGCGCGCTGTTCGCCGGCATGACGATTGCCCAGGCCTACGTGTTCGGGCACATCACGAGCACCGTCATCGCGCCCAGCATCCAGCGCGGTGACGCCACGACGGCCACGCTCGTCTCCGCCGTACTGCTGGTGATGGGCGTGGCGACCCTCAAGGTCGTGGGCATCCTGGCCCGCCGCCTGGGTGCCGGGGTGATGCAGTACCGGCTGCAGGCCACCTACCGGCAGCGGGTCACCCGGCGGTACCTCGAGCTGCCGCTGGAGTGGCACCAGCAGCACCCGACCGGCGAGCTGCTGTCCAACGCCAACAGCGACGTCGAGGCCACGTGGTACCCGATCGCGCCGTTCCCCTTCGCGGTCGGCGTGGTCTTCATGCTCGTCACGACGTTGACCCTGCTGTTCTTCACCGACCCGGTCCTGGCGCTGGTCGGGTCGGTCATCTTCCCCTCGATCGCGGTCCTCACCGTCGTCTACAGCAGCCGGATGTCACCGCTCATGACCCGCGCACAGCAGCTGCGCGGTGAGGTGAGCACCGTCGCGCACGAGTCGTTCGACGGGGCGCTGGTCGTCAAGACGCTCGGCCGCGAGGGCTTCGAGACCGAGCGCTTCACCGCCATCTCGCGGGAGCTGCGCGACACCCTGGTGCAGGTCGGGCGGGTGCGCGGCCTGTTCGACCCGCTCATGGAGGCGCTGCCTGCCGTCGGCGTCCTGCTCGTGCTGGTCGTCGGATCCAGCCGGGTCGGAAGCGGTCACCTCGACAGCGGCACCCTGGTCCGGGTCGCCTACCTGTTCACGCTGCTGGCGTTCCCGGTCCGGGCCATCGGCTGGGTGCTCAACGAGCTCCCGCGCAGCGTCGTCGGCTATGACCGGGTCCAGCGGGTCATCACCGCGGTCGGGGCGCAGACGCACGGCACCACCACCCCGTCCGCCGACGCGCCGATCACGCTGGGCGTCACCCAGGTCGGGTTCGCGTACGGCGAGGACGAGGTCCTCGCCGACGTGACCTTCGACGTCGCCCCCGGTCGGACGGTCGCCGTCGTCGGGCCCACCGGCTCCGGCAAGTCCACCCTCGCCACCCTGCTGGTGCGCCTGGTCGACCCCCGGACGGGCACCGTGCTGTACGACGGCACCGACGTCCGCGAGTTCGCCCCCGGCACGCTCGCCGGCGTCGCGGCGCTGGCCCCGCAGACGACGTTCCTGTTCGACGACACCGTCCGCGGCAACGTCACCCTCGGTGCCGAGATCGGCGACGAGCAGGTCTGGGCGGCGCTGCGCGTGGCGCAGGCCGACGGCTTCGTCGCCGCCCTGCCCAAGGGCCTCGACACCGTCGTGGGCGAGCGCGGCACCACCCTCTCGGGCGGCCAGCGGCAGCGGCTCGCGCTGGCCCGCGCAGTCGCCCGCAGGCCTCGGCTGCTCGTCCTCGACGACGCCACCTCCAGCGTCGACCCGTCCGTGGAGCAGCGGATCCTTGCCGGTCTGCGTGGCTCCTCCACGGCCAGCACCGTCGTGGTCGTGGCGTACCGGCAGGCCACCATCGCCCTGGCCGACGAGGTCGTCTTCGTGGACGGCGGCCAGGTCGTCGACCGCGGCACCCACGACGAGCTGCTCGTCCGCTGCGCGGGCTACCGCGACCTGGTGACCGCCTACGCGCGCGCCGAGGTGGAGCATGCCGCCGAGCACGCCGGCGACGAGATGGAGTCGGCATGACCGCCTCCACCATCTCCGGTACGACGGCAGCCGGCGCACCGACCGCGGAGCGCGGGTCGTTAGCGACCCTGGCGCACGGGCTGCGGCTGGCGCCGGAGTTCCGGGCCGGACTCGGGGTCACCCTGCTGCTCGCCCTCGTCAGCACCGCGGGCCGGGTCGTGGTGCCACTTGCCGTGCAGCAGACCATCGACCACGGGCTCAACCGGGCCCACCCCGACCTTGCGCTGGTCCGCACCGCGTGCGCACTGGCGGCACTGGCCGTCGCGGTCACGGCAGCCGCCAACTACCTGATGAACGTCCGGCTCTACCGCACCACCGAGGACGGGCTGCTCGCCCTGCGGACCAGGGCGTTCCGGCGGGTCCACGACCTGTCCGTGCTGCACCAGGCCAGCGAGCGCCGGGGGTCGCTGGTGTCCCGGGTGACGGGGGACGTCGACACCATCAGCACGTTCATGCAGTTCGGGGGCCTGCTGGTCGTGGTCTCGGCGGCGCAGGTCGTCCTCGCCACCGCGCTGATGCTCTGGTGGTCCTGGCAGCTCACGCTGGTCGTCTACCTGTGCATGCTGCCACTGCTGCTGTCGCTGCGGGTCTTCCAGCAGCGCTTGCAGGTCGCCTACCGAGCGGTCCGCGAGCGGATCGGTGAGATGCTCGGCGCCGTCTCGGAGTCGGTCGTCGGTGCCCCGGTCATCCGCGCCTACGGCGCGCAGGCCCGCACCGCGGCCCGCATCGACGACGCGGTGGCGCGCACCAAGAAGGCCCAGACGCGCGCCCAGACGATCGCGGCGACGACCTTCTGCAGCGGCGAGATCACCACGGCCCTCGCCAACAGCGCAGTGGTCGTCATCGGGATCCTGCTCGCCATCGACGGCCAGATCTCGCTCGGCCGGCTCGTCGGGTTCTTGTTCCTCGTCACGCTGTTCGTGCAGCCCGTCCAGGTGGCGACCGAGGTCCTCAACGAGGCGCAGAACGCGATCGCCGGGATGCGCCGCGTCCTCGGCGTGCTCGACACCCCCACCGACGTGGGCGACCCCACACCCGGGAGGGACCTGCCCGCTGGTCCGCTGTCCGTACAGTTCGCGCATGTCCACTTCGCCTACCCCGGCGGCCCGGACGTCCTGCACGGCATCGACCTCGAGATCTCCCCGCAGAGCCGGGTCGCGGTGGTGGGGGAGACCGGCAGTGGCAAGACCACCTTCGCCAAGCTGCTCACGCGTCTCATGGACCCGACCCGCGGGCGCGTCCTGCTGTCCGGGGTCCCGCTCGACGAGGTGCGGTTCGCCTCGCTGCGCAGCCGGGTCGTGATGGTGCCTCAGGACGGGTTCCTGTTCGACACGACCATCGCTGACAACGTCCGGTACGGCCGCGAGGACGCGAGTGACGCAGACATCCTGCTCGCGTTCACCGAGCTCGGCCTCGTCGACTGGCTCGCCGCTCTGGCCGACGGGCTGCAGACCCACGTCGGCGAGCGCGGCGAGTCGCTGTCCGTCGGGGAGCGCCAGCTGGTCGCGATCGCCCGCGCCTACATCGCCGACCCTGACCTGCTCGTGCTCGACGAGGCGACCAGCGCTGTCGACCCGGCCACCGAGGTCCGCCTCGCCCGCGCCCTCGACTCGCTCACCCGGGGCCGGACGACGCTGACCATCGCCCATCGGCTCTCCACCGCCGAGGCGGCCGACGAGGTGCTCGTGGTGGACAAGGGTGTCGTCGTCCAGCGGGGGCCGCACCGCGACCTCGTCGACGCCCCGGGCGTCTACGCCGACCTCCACGCTTCCTGGACCTCCTCATCACGGTGACGACGGCGGTCTCGGTGAGGTCGGCTGAGCGGCGCGGGCTGCTCCTCGCCTTCCTGGTGTTCGGCTGCTTCTGGGGAGCCTGGTCGGCGGTCCTGCCGGCGATCCGCTCGCAGACGCACCTGTCGGACGGCCGGCTCGGGCTCGCGCTCGGGGCGGTCGCCTGCGCCGCCGTACCGGTGATGCCGGTGGCCGGGCGGCTCGTCGACCGGCTGGGTGCTGGCCGGGCGTTGCCCGCCACCCTGCTGGCGTTCACCGTCGTGCTCCCGGCGGCGGGGCTGGCGCACTCGCTCGCGACGCTGGTGCCTGCGCTGCTCCTGCTGGGGCTCGCGACCGGCGCGCTCGACGTGGTGGCCAACACTGCCGCGGCCGGCTGGGAGCGGGTCGAGGCGGACCGGCTCATGAGCATCGCGCACGGCGCGTTCTCCGTCGGGGTGCTGGTCGGCAGCGCCTCCGCCGGGCTGGCCCGCGAGGCGGGCGCGACACCGCTGCCGATCCTGCTCACCGTCGCCGCCCTCGTGCTGGCCGTGGCGGCGAGCCAACCGGCGTACCGGAAGGCGGACCTGCACGAGGAGCGCGGCAGTCGGGCCGGCCTGTCGGCAGTGCTGCTGGGGATCGGCCTGCTGACGGCGGGCGCGTTCCTGTGCGAAGACGCGATCCAGTCCTGGAGCGCGCTGCACCTCGAGCGCGGCCTCCAGGCCGGCCCAGCCGTGAGTGGGCTCGGTCCCGGGCTGTTCGCCGGCTCGATGGCCGCTGGTCGTCTCGCCAGCGGGCTGGTGCGGGTCCGCGAGGACGTCCAGTTCGGCACCTCGGCCGCGCTCCTCGCTGGAGGCGTCCTGCTCGTGGCGCTGGCGCCGTCCGCGCCTTACGCGCTGGTGGGTCTCGCGATCGCAGGTGCGGGCACCTCCGTCCTCGCCCCGGTGCTCTACTCCGCCGTCGGGGCGCGCGCGGCACCGGGCCGTCAGGGCGCCGACCTGGCTCGCGTCAGCACTCTCGGGTACGTCGGTTTCGTCGCAGGCCCACCCTTGGTCGGCGCTGTCTCCGCGGCCTCCTCACTGCCGGTGGCCCTGGGGTCCCTGGCGGTCGTCGCGATCGCCCTCACGATCGGCGGGCCAATGCTGTTGAGGCCCTCTGGAAAGATGGGGGCATGACCTCTCGGATCGATGGCGCCGTCCGCCCCAGTGAGCTCGACCCTGCCATCGCCTCCCAGCTCAAGCGCGACAAGGACGGGCTCGTCGTCGCCGTGTGCCAGCAGTACGACACCGGCGAGGTCCTCATGGTCGGCTGGATGGACGACCAAGCCCTGCACCTGACGCTGACCAGCGGGCGCTGCACCTACTGGTCGCGGTCGCGGCAGGAGTACTGGGTCAAGGGCGAGACGTCCGGCTCCCAGCAGTGGGTCAAGTCGGTCGAGCTCGACTGCGACGGTGACACCCTGCTCGTCAAGGTCGACCAGGTCGGCGGTGCCTGCCACACCGGCGACCGCACCTGCTTCGACCGGGTCCAACTGCCCGCGGTCCTCGGCGAGAGGCCATGAGACTCGGCGTCACGACGCCCTCCGCCGAGGAGTTCGCCCGGCTCGACCAGCCGTTGGTGCCCGTGGTGCGCCGGCTGCTCGCCGACGGTGAGACCCCGGTCGGGGTCTATCGCAAGCTGGCGGGCAACCGGCCCGGGACGTTCCTGCTGGAGTCGGCCGAGCAGGGCAAGCAGTGGTCGCGGTGGAGCTTTGTCGGGGTGCACTGCGCCGCGGTGCTGACCGAGCGTGACGGTGAGGCGCTGTGGCTCGGCGACGGCCTGCCGACGACCTCGAGGGATCCTCTGGAGGCGCTGCGCGAGGCGGACGAGATGCTGCGCTCATCGCACATCGCGGAGCTGCCTCCTTTCACCGGCGGCCTGGTCGGCCATCTGTCCTACGACGTGGTGCGGCGGCTCGAACGGCTGCCCGACACCACGCCGGACGAGCTCGGCATGCCTGAGCTCACCATGCTGCTCGCGACCGACCTCGCCGTCCTCGACCACTCGGACGGCTCGGTCTGGCTCATCGCGAACGTGGTCCGCGACGGCTCCACCGGCGCCGGCTCCTACGAGGCCGCCGTCGCCCGGCTGGACGCGATGGCCGCTGAGCTGGCGAAGCCGGGTGAGCCCTCCGTGGCCGTCGTCGACATGGACGCCGAGCCCACCGTGATCCGCCGTACCTCTCCTGCCGACTACATGGCCGGTGTGGAGACGGTGAAGGAGCACATCCGCGCCGGGGACGCCTTCCAGGTCGTGCTGTCGCAGCGCTTCGAGATCGAGACCGACGTGGACGCGCTCGACGTCTACCGGGTGCTGCGGGCCAGCAACCCGTCGCCGTACATGTACTTGCTGCGTTTCGCCGGCCGCGAGTCCCCTTACGACGTGGTGGGTTCCTCGCCGGAGGCGCTGGTCACGG
Source organism: Frankiales bacterium (assembly GCA_025966135.1). Lineage (GTDB taxonomy): Bacteria > Actinomycetota > Actinomycetes > Mycobacteriales > SCTD01 > RYN-111. Next base: position 50,485 of record JAOPVP010000023.1, on the reverse strand, counting down.
TGACGGACGGCAAGGCGGTGCTGCACCCGATCGCCGGCACCAAGCCGCGCGGTGGGACGCCGGAGGAGGACGCGGCCCTCGGCGCCGAGCTGCTCGCGGACCCGAAGGAGCGCAGCGAGCACGTGATGCTGGTCGATCTCGGCCGCAACGACCTCGGCCGCGTCTGCGAGCCCGGCACGGTGGAGGTCGTCGACTTCATGTCCGTCGAGCGGTACTCCCACGTGATGCACATCGTGTCGACCGTCGTCGGGGAGCTCAGCCCTGGGCGCTCGGCCTTCGACGTGCTGACGGCGACGTTCCCGGCAGGCACTCTGTCGGGTGCCCCGAAGCCGCGAGCGATGGAGATCATCGAGTCGCTCGAGCCGGTCCGCCGCAACCTGTACGGCGGTTGTGTCGGCTACCTGGGGGCCGGCGGCGACATGGACATGGCGATCGCGATCCGGACGGCAGTGCTGCACGGCGGCCGTGCCGTCGTGCAGGCCGGCGGAGGTCTGGTCGCCGACAGCGACCCGGCGGCCGAGCAGGCGGAGTGCGAGAACAAGGCGGCGGCGGTGCTGCGCGCTATCGCGGCGGCCGCGACCATGCGCGGCGTATGACGGCCAAGCGCGAGCTGCAGCTGGCCGTCCTGCTCTGCCTGCTCGGCTCGGCTGTCGTGCTCCTCGCGCTGGGGCAGGCCTGGTTCACGGTCGAGGAGGGGCGGCAGGTCACCATCGACGCGGTGCGCACCTCGGTCAACGGCGCCAAGCTCGCGTCGGGGGCGCAGGCGCTCGGGTACGTCGGCCTCGCGGGGGTGGTGGCCCTGGCCGCCACGAAGCGCTGGGGCCGTCTTGTCGTCGGCGTCCTGGTCCTGGCTGCCGGCGTGGGCATCGTGGTCGACGTCGCGACGGCCCTGTCCGACGGCCTCGAGCGCCGCGGGCTGTCGGTGGCGTGCGCCGGTGGTGCGAGGAACTGCGTCGGGGCTGTCTCGTCCTCCCAGCCGGGCTGGGGCTGGCTCACTCTCGCGGGTGGGGTCGTGCTGGCGCTGTCGGGGTTGCTGGTGGCGGTCCGCGGCCGGAGGTGGGCCGCGTTGTCGTCGTCGTACGACGTCCCTGCCGCCCGTGCGGAGCAGCCCCCCGCGACCGACAAGGGCGTCTGGGACGCCCTTGACCGCGGCGAGGACCCCACCAGCTGACCCTCCGCAGCAGACCCCGGCGGAGGCGGTGTGGGGACGCGCACTACCGTGGCGGAGCGGAGCAGGACCAGGCGATCAGGGAGCGGAGGGCCACGAGTGAGCGTGCTCGACGACATCCTCGTCGGTGTGCGCGAGGACCTCGCCGCCCGTCAGGCCGTCACCCCGCTGGCTGCGCTCAAGGACAGGGCGCAGGCTCAGGCTCCTGCCCACGACGGTGTCGCGGCCCTGCGCCAGCGGGGTGTTGCCGTCGTCGCCGAGGTCAAGCGCAGCAGCCCCAGCAAGGGCGCGCTCGCGGCCATCGCCGACCCGGCTGCGTTGGCCGAGGACTACGAGCTCGGCGGCGCGAGCGTCATCAGCGTGCTGACCGAGCAGCGTCGCTTCGGGGGCAGCCTCGCCGACCTTGACGCGGTCCGTGCGCGGGTCGACGTTCCCTTGCTGCGCAAGGACTTCATCTTCTCCAGCTACCAGCTGTGGGAGGCCCGCGCCCACGGCGCCGACCTGGTGCTGCTCATCGTCGCCGCCCTCGAGCAGGAGGCGCTCATCAGCCTCCTCGAGCGCACCGAGTCGCTGGGCATGACGCCGCTGGTCGAGGTGCACGACGAGCTCGAGCTGTCCCGGGCGCTCGAGGCCGGCGCGAAGGTCGTCGGCGTCAACGCCCGCAACCTCAAGACGCTCGAGGTCGACCGGAGCGTGTTCGGGCGGCTGTCTCCGACCATCCCCGACCACGTGGTCAAGGTCGCCGAGTCCGGCGTGCGCGGCCCGCACGACCTCCTGGCCTACGCCGCAGCCGGGGCGGACGCCGTCCTCGTCGGCGAGGGCGTCGTCACCGGCGGCCACCCCCGGCAGGCCGTGGCCGACCTCGTCGCCGCCGGGGCACACCCGGCCGCGAGGCACCAGCAGTGACGGCGTTCCGCGTACCCGGCTCCGCGCCGGAGCTCCCCGACGCCACCGGCCACTTCGGCCCGTATGGCGGACGCTTCGTTCCCGAGGCCCTCGTCGCGGCACTCGACCAGCTCGAGGCCGCCCACGCGGCGGCGCAGCAGGACCCGGTGTTTGTCGCCGAACTCGACGACCTGCTCACCAACTACGCCGGGCGGCCGACCCCGCTGACCGAGGCCAAGAGGTTCAGCGCAGAGGTGGGCCGGGGCGCGCGGATCCTGCTCAAGCGCGAGGACCTCGCCCACACCGGCTCCCACAAGATCAACAACGTCCTCGGGCAGGCGCTGCTCACCAAGAGGATGGGCAAGAAGCGCGTCATCGCCGAAACCGGCGCGGGCCAGCACGGCGTTGCGACGGCCACGGCGGCGGCGCTGCTCGGCTTCGAGTGCACGGTCTACATGGGCGAGGAGGACACCCGGCGGCAGGCCCTCAACGTCGCCCGGATGCGCCTGCTCGGGGCTGAGGTGGTCCCCGTCAGCACCGGCACCAAGACCCTGAAGGACGCCACCAACGAAGCGTTCCGTGACTGGGTGGCCAACGTCGAGACGACGCACTACGCCATCGGCTCGGTCGTCGGACCGCACCCGTTCCCCATGCTGGTCAGGGACTTCCAGCGGATCATCGGCGTCGAGGCCCGTCAGCAGGTCCTCGACCGGGTGGGCCGGCTTCCCGACGCCGCGGTGGCCTGCGTGGGTGGCGGGAGCAACGCGATGGGGCTGTTCCACCGCTTCATCACCGACGAGGACGTCGCCCTCGTCGGCTGCGAAGCCGGGGGCGACGGCGTCGAGACCGGTCGGCATGCCGCGCCGCTGACCGCAGGCTCACCCGGCGTGCTGCACGGCGCGCGGTCCTACCTCATGCAGGACGACGACGGCCAGACCCTCGACACCCACTCGATCAGCGCCGGGCTCGACTACCCGGGCGTCGGGCCGGAGCACGCCTGGCTGCGCGACGCAGGTCGCGCGGACTACCGCGGGGTCACCGACGCGGACGCGATGGCGGCCCTGGCCCTGCTGGCCAGGACCGAGGGCATCCTGTGCGCCATCGAGTCGGCGCACGCGTTCGCCGGTGCCCTCGACTGGGTGCGCGCCCAGGATCGTGACGACCTCGTCGTGGTGGTCAACTGCAGTGGCCGGGGCGACAAGGACGTCGACACCGCTGCCGGATACTTCGGCCTCGTATGACCCGCCTCGACCAGCTCTTCGCCCGGTGCCGCGCCGAGAACCGCGCCGCCCTGATCGGCTACCTCCCGGTGGGCTTCCCGTCGTACGACGACTCGGTCGCGGCCATGCTCGCGATGGTCGAGGGCGGCGTCGACGCCGTCGAGGTGGGCGTTCCCTACACCGACCCCGGGATGGACGGGCCGGTGATCCAGGTCGCCGTCGACGCGGCGCTGCGGGCCGGCACCCGCGTCGCGCAGGTCTTCGACGCCGTGCGGGCCGTCAGCCAGCAGGCCCCGACCGTGGTCATGGGTTACTGGAACCCGGTCGAGAAGTACGGCCCGGCACGGTTCGCCAAGGATCTCAAGGCGGCTGGGGGTTCGGGTGCCATCACGCCCGACCTCATCCCGGAGGAGGCCGGGCCCTGGCTCGACGCAGCCCGGGACGAGGACCTCGACCCGGTGTTCCTCGTCGCGCCGTCGAGCACGGACGCGCGAATCTCGGTCGTCGGCAGGACCAACCGCGGCTTCGTCTATGCCGCCAGCACGATGGGCGTCACCGGTACCCGGGACACGGTCAGCAACCGCGCGGAGGAGCTCGTCGCGCGCACCCGAAAGCTGACCGCCCTCCCGGTCTGCGTGGGCCTCGGGGTGAGCAACGGCCAGCAGGCCGCGGAGGTCGCGGCCTACGCCGATGGCGTGATCGTCGGCTCAGCATTCGTGCGTGCGCTCCAGGACGGGGGAGTCGACGCGGTGAGAGTGTTGTCCCAGGACCTCGCTGCCGGGGTCCGGCGCCGCTAACGTCCCCTCTCGTGCACCTTTCCTCCCGCCTGCGCCCCCTGACCGTCCTGCTGCTCCTCACCGCCTGCAGTTCCTCACCCTCCGCGACGGCGGTGTCCTCGACGCCGTCGACCACCGCGACCACCACCGCGACCACCACCCCAGCTGCGACGGCCCCCCGCGTCGCCGCGTCCGCGACGCCGACCCCACCGCCCACCGCCGCACGGGTCGAGCCGGTCGGCACCGCCGTACCCGCTGGGTTCACCCCGACGTCGGCGACCTTCATCAGCGCCGGCACCGGCTGGGTGCTCGGGCAGGCCCCCTGCAAGCAGGGCACGTGCGACGCACTCGTCCGCACCCACGACGGAGGCAGGACCTGGCGGGCCGTCCCGGCACCGGCCACCACCCCGGACCACCTGGTCGGCCTCCGCTTCGCCGACCCCCGCAACGGCTTCGTGTACGGCGATGGGCTCTGGGTGACCCACGACGGCGCCGGCAGCTGGGTGAAGGTCGCGGGGCTGCCTCAGGCCGGTCCGCTCGAGGCGGCGCAGGGCCGGGTGTGGTTCCAGGCCAAGGGCAAGGGTCTGCGCTCGGGGCCCGTCACCGGCAACACCTACCCGGTGGCGAGGACGGACACCGACGGCACGTCCGTCGTCGTGCACGGCTCGACGGTCCTGGCCACCACCACCGCAGGCGGTCACGGTCGTCCCCAGTTGCTTGTCGGCCAGAGCAGCCATTTCGTGCTGCGTCCGACGCCGTGCGTGGCAGGCGAACAGCCGATCGTGGGAGCACGTACGGCCACCGACCTGCTGCTGGTCTGTGACGGCGGCGCGGGTGCCGGTCAGCAGCAGAAGCAGGCCTACACCTCAGCCGACGGCGGGATGCACTGGACGCAGGTTGCCGACCCGCCGCCTGTCCCCGGCACGAGCATCTCCCTCCCGCCGCACGCCGCGTTCATCATGGACAGCCGCGCGGTCGAGGTCAGCCGCGACGGTGGCAGGACCTGGGCCCGGAGCCTGTCCGCCGACGGCATCGGTGAAGGTGGGTTCGAGTCAGCGACGCTGGGTTACGCCATCGGCGACTTCGGGTCCGGGACGGTGATGGACCTGACCCACGACACCGGCCGGACCTGGACCACCGTGCGCTTCTCCTAGGCTAGGCATCGTGCCCCTCGCCTTCATCCCCAGTCCGACCACGGGGGTCATCCACCTCGGTCCGCTCCCGCTGCGCGCCTACGCCGCCTGCATCCTGCTCGGCATCCTGGTCGCGGTGCGGATCGGCGACCGGCGCTGGGTGGCCCGCGGCGGGCAGAAGGGCACCATGGCGGACGTCGCCGCGAGCGCGGTACCCGCCGGTCTGGTGGGTGCCCGGCTCTACCACGTCATCACGAGCCCGGACCTCTACCTCAAGCACCCGGTCGATGCGCTCTACGTGTGGCACGGGGGCCTGGGGATCTGGGGCGGTGTCCTCGGCGGCGCTCTCGGCGCGTGGTTCGTCCTGCGCCGGCGCGGCATCAGCTTCCTGGCTTTCGCCGACGCCCTGGCTCCCGCCCTGCCGGTGGCCCAGGCCATCGGGCGGTTCGGCAACTACTTCAACCAGGAGCTGTTCGGAAGGCCCACGACACTGCCGTGGGGCCTCGAGATCGACCCGTCGCACCGGCCACCCGGCTACGGAACCTTCAGCACCTTCCACCCGACGTTCCTCTACGAGGCGCTCTGGGACCTCGGCGTCGCCGGTCTGGTGATCTGGGCCGACAGGCGGTGGCAGCTCGGCAAGGGCCGCGCGTTCGCCCTGTACGTCGCCGCGTACTGCGTCGGCCGCGGCTGGATCGAGGCGTTGCGCATCGACGACGCCAACCACTTCCTCGGCATCCGCCTCAACGACTACGTCTCCGGGGCCGTCTTTCTCGCGGCGGTGATCTACCTGCTGGTACGGCGGGGCAGCGGACCGGACGGGGTCGTGGCCGCTGAACCCACCGACGTATCCTCAGAGGCGTGACAGCCGAGACCACCGCCACCCGCACCCCGGGGGAACATCACCACGACCACCGGGACGTGACAGGCGGCTGGCTGCGGCCGGCCGTGTTCGGTGTGACCGACGGTCTGGTCAGCAACACCTCTCTCATCGCCGGCGTCGCCGGTGCTCACGTGAGCGCGCACAACGTCCTGTTGACCGGTCTCGCCGGCCTCGCGGCCGGGGCGTTCTCGATGGCCACCGGCGAGTACGTCTCGGTCGCCTCCCAGGCTGAGCTGACCCGCGCCGAGATCGACGTCGAGAAGGCCGAGATCGCACGTGTGCCCGAGGCCGAGCAGCAGGAGCTGGCGGCCATCTACGTCGCGCGCGGCGTCGAGCCGGCGCTTGCCGCGCAGGTCGCGAAGCAGCTGTCGGCGGACCCGGAGCAGGTCTGGAGGGTGCACGCGCGCGAGGAGCTGGGGGTCGACCCCGACGACCTGCCGAGCCCCTGGACCGCGGCGGGATCGTCGTTCCTGGCTTTCGGTCTCGGAGCGTTCCTGCCCCTGCTCCCGTACCTGCTGGGCGCGACCACGCTGCCGGTGTCGATCGCGCTCGCCGGGGCGGCGCTGTTCGGTGCCGGAGCGGCCGTCAGCCGCTTCACGAACCGCAACTGGTACTACGCCGGCGCCCGCCAGCTGGCTCTCGGCGGGCTCGCCGCCACGGTGACCTACCTGATCGGTAGCGCTGTCGGCGCCTGAGGGTGAGGCACCACCGGCACGTGGGCCGCCGTGAGGCGGACCTCCACCGTCACCCAGCCGCTGTCCGCGCGCACGGTCACGGAGCCGCCGTGGACCTCCACGAGACGGCGGACGACGTACAACCCCATCCCCAGGCCCTCATGGGCCCGAGTGGGGCCGGGGTCGCCCTGCGTGAACGGCTCGAAGAGGTACCAGGCGGCGGTCGCGTCCAGCGGGCCACCCTCGTTGCTGACGGCGACCCAGATCTCGTTGCCGTCGCGCCCGCCTGCGACCAGGGGGACAGCCCCCGGCTCGCCGTACTGCTGGGCGTTGTCGACGAGGTTCGCGAGCACCTGGTGCAGGGCGTGCCGGTCGATCCGCGCGACCAAGCCGGGCTCCACCACCATCGCGATCCGGGGGGAGTGCGGGCGGGCAGCGCCGGCGAGCATGACGACCTCGGCCGCGACGGCGTGCACCTCGGCGATCGCTGACGGGTCGGCAGCGGTGGCGCGCGCGGCCGTGAGCATGTTCTCGAGCAGCCGGGACAGCCGTTCCTGCTGATCGAGCACCGCCTGGAGCAGCTGCTTGCGACCGGACTCGTCGAGGCGGTCGCCGCGCTTGAGCAGCGTGAGCGCCGCGCCCCGGATGCCGGTGAGGGGAGTCCGGAACTCGTGGCTGACGGTGCCGATCAGGTCGGTGCGGATGCGCTCGGTCTCCTCGAGCCGTGCCCGCACACTGGCTTGTCCCTCCCAGAGCGCAGCCTGCAGGAGCTCCTCGCCTGCCTTGGCCTCTTCGTGGGCGTGCCAGAACACCGCCAGGATGGCGGCTTCGGCGAGCACGAACAGGGCGCGGACCAGGGCCCAGATGCCGGCGTGGGGACCGAGCTGGGCCTCGTCGAGGACCAGCCGGAGCATGCCCTGCTGCGCCACGGCGGTCAGTACGGCGAGGCCGAGCACCGCCCAGTCCTGGTACAGCGCGACCAGGGCCACCACCACGAACAGGTGCGCGTGCAGTTCCGGGTGCTGAGGGAACAGCCCCACGAGGACCAGTGAGCAGCACAGGAGTGCGCCGGTTGCCGCCAGCGACCGGGCCCGCTGCTGGAAGGGGCCGACGGCCACCGCCAGCAACCCCATCGCGGGCAGCAGCCCTGCAACGCCGGCGAGGCGGCGGTCGGTGGACAGGGAGGAGGCGGCCAGGCAGGCGGCCAGCAGCACAGGCACGTGCGCCAGCGTCACCAGGCAGACGAGGGCGTGCCGCCAGTCGGCCTGCTGGGAGGGAACGGGACGCCCGATCGGCAGCACCCGCCGTCGGTCCGCGCGACGGCGGGCCGTTGAAGGAGGTGCGGCCACGTTCCTCAGGGTGCGACCTCCCGGCGGGAGGCACCATGGCCAGAAAGTGTCATTCGGGGACATCATGACGGCCCGCCGTGGCCCGTCCGGAGCACGGTTTCTGCTCCGTTGGGCCTGTTTCAAATCCGGTGGTGTGGGCCACACCTGGGCAAGACCTGCGCGCGTGCGTGTAACATGACCGTCATCTGCAGCAGGGCCAGTGACGTCCCGGGTGGCAGCTTCGCACCACCAGTCGACCACCCCGACGGAAGGCCAGTTTCATGCGCGCGATGTCCATGTCTGAGGGTCCCGCACGCCAGGGTCTCTACGACCCGGCCCATGAGCACGACGCGTGTGGTGTCGCGTTCGTGGTCGACATCGCCGGTCGGGCCTCCCACGACCTCGTCGAGCAGGGCCTGACCGCGCTGCGCAACCTCGAGCACCGCGGCGCGTCCGGCAGCGAACCCGCCACGGGCGACGGCGCCGGCATCCTCACGCAGGTGCCCGACGCGTTCTACCGGGCCGTGCTGCCCGTGGAGCTGCCGCCCCCCGGGCTCTACGCGGTCGGTACGGCGTTCCTCCCGACGAACCCGCGCGCTGCGGTGGACGCGCAGCTCGCCATCGACAGGATCGCGGCCGAGGAGGGTCTGACGGTCCTCACCTGGCGCGACCTGCCGGTCGACGCCTCGGGCGCCGGAGTCGGACGCACCGCAGCGTCCATCATGCCGGTCTTCCGCCAGCTGTTCCTCGGTGCGGCGGACCCGGAGCTCAGTGCGAGCGCGCTGGAGCGGCGGGCCTACGTGACCCGCAAGCGGACCGAGCACGAGACGGGGATCTACTTCCCCTCGCTGTCGAGCCGTACCGTGGTCTACAAGGGCATGCTCACGACCGGGCAGCTGCAGCCGTTCTTCCCCGACCTGCAGGACGAGCGCTACGCCAGCGCGTTGTCCCTGGTCCACTCGCGGTTCTCGACCAACACGTTCCCGAGCTGGCCGCTGGCGCACCCCTACCGCTACATCGCGCACAACGGGGAGATCAACACCGTCAAGGGCAACCGCAACTGGATGAGTGCCCGAGAGGCGCTGCTGCGCGGACCGCACGAGCTGCCCGACGACCTGTCGCGGCTGTTCCCGATCTGCACGCCCGGCGCCTCCGACTCGGCGTCCTTCGACGAGGTCCTCGAGCTGCTGCACATGGCCGGTCGGTCGCTGCCGCACGCCGTGCTGATGATGGTTCCCGAGGCGTGGGAGAACGCCCCCGACATGGACCCGGCGAAGCGGGCGTTCTATGAGTTCCACTCCTCGCTCATGGAGCCGTGGGACGGCCCTGCCTGCGTGACGTTCACCGACGGCACGCTCATCGGTGCCGTGCTCGACCGCAACGGCCTGCGCCCCTCGCGCTGGTGGGAGACCGCCGACGGCCGGGTGGTGCTCGCCTCCGAGGTCGGCGTGCTCGACATCCCGGCCGACCAGGTGATCCGGAAGGGCCGCCTCCAGCCCGGCAAGATGTTCCTGGTCGACACCGCCAGCGGGCGGATCGTCGACGACGAGGCGGTCAAGGCCGAGCTCGCCGCCGAGCACCCCTACGCGGACTGGCTGCACGCCGGAGCCCTGCGGCTCGAGGAGCTGCCCGAGCGCGAGCACGTGATCTACACCCACGAGTCCGTGCTGCGCCGACAGCAGACGTTCGGCTACACCGAGGAGGAGCTCCGCATCCTTCTGCAGCCGATGGCCAGGACCGGTGGCGAACCGATCGGGTCGATGGGCACCGACACGCCCGTGGCCGTCCTGTCGGAGAAGCCGCGGCTGCTGTTCGACTACTTCAGCCAGCTGTTCGCGCAGGTCACCAACCCGCCGCTGGACGCGATCCGCGAGGAACTGGTGACCTCGCTCTCGGGCTCCCTGGGCCCGGAGCAGAACCTGCTCGACCCGACAGCGGCGTCCTGCCGCCAGATCGTGATGTCCTTCCCGGTCATCGACAACGACGAGCTCGCCAAGATCCTGCACGTCAACGACGACGGCGACCAGCCCGGCCTGTCGGCGGTGACGATCTACGGGCTCTACCCCGTCAACGGCGGGGGAGAGGCCCTGCGCGACGCCCTGGACCGGGTGCGTCGAGAGGTGTCCACCGCCATCGCCGCGGGCGCCCGCGTCATCGTGCTCAGCGACCGCGAGTCGACCGAGACGATGGCGCCGATCCCGTCGCTGCTGCTTACCTCCGCGGTCCACCACCACCTGATCCGCGAGAAGAGCCGTACCCGCGTCGGCCTGCTCGTCGAGGCAGGGGACGTCCGCGAGGTGCACCACGTTGCGCTGCTCATCGGCTTCGGCGCGGCCGCGGTCAACCCCTACCTCGCGATGGAGACCGTCGAGGACCTCGTCCGTGCCGGCGCGATCCCCGGCATCACCTACAAGGACGCGCAGAAGAACCTCATCAAGGCGCTCGGCAAGGGCGTGCTCAAGGTGATGTCGAAGATGGGCATCTCCACCATCGCGTCGTACACCGGTGCGCAGGTCTTCGAGGCCCTCGGCCTGGCGCAGGACCTCGTGGACGAGTACTTCACGGGCACCACCTCCCGTCTCGGGGGCGTCGGCCTGGACGTCATCGCCGAGGAGACGGCCGCCCGCCACCGGCGCGCCTACCCCGGCTCGGCGGCGGACCGCCAGCACCTGCGGCTGAACGTGGGTGGTGAGTACCAGTGGCGGCGTGAGGGCGAGCTCCACCTGTTCAACCCCGAGACGGTCTTCGCGCTGCAGCACGCGACGCGCACGCAGCAGTACGACCGCTTCAAGGACTACACCCGCATGGTCGACGAGCTGTCGGCGAAGGCCGGCACCCTGCGCGGGCTGTTCACGCTGCGCGAGGGCCTGCGTCCGCCGGTGCCGCTCGAGGAGGTCGAGTCGGCCAGCGAGATCTGCAAGCGCTTCAACACAGGTGCGATGAGCTACGGCTCCATCAGCGCCGAGGCACACGAGACCCTTGCTGTGGCGATGAACCGGATCGGCGGTCGCAGCAACACCGGTGAGGGTGGCGAGGACTCCGACCGCCTGCTCGACCCGTTGCGGCGCTCTGCCGTCAAGCAGGTCGCCTCCGGGCGTTTCGGGGTCACCAGCGAGTACCTCGTCCACGCCAGCGACATCCAGATCAAGATGGCCCAGGGCGCCAAGCCCGGTGAGGGCGGCCAGCTGCCTGGCCACAAGGTCTACCCGTGGATCGCCAAGACCCGGCACTCCACACCCGGCGTCGGCCTCATCTCGCCGCCGCCGCACCACGACATCTACTCGATCGAGGACCTCGCGCAGCTCATCCACGACCTCAAGAACGCCAACAAGGACGCCCGGGTCCACGTGAAGTTGGTGGCCGAGGTCGGGGTCGGCACGGTCGCGGCGGGCGTGTCCAAGGCGCACGCGGATGTCGTCCTCATCTCCGGCCACGACGGCGGCACCGGCGCCTCGCCGCTGACATCGCTCAAGCACGCCGGCGCGCCCTGGGAGCTCGGTCTGGCCGAGACCCAGCAGACCCTGCTGCTCAACGGACTGCGTGACCGCATCACCGTGCAGGTCGACGGCCAGCTGAAGACCGGCCGGGACGTCGTCATCGCGGCCCTGCTCGGGGCCGAGGAGTTCGGCTTCGCCACAGCGCCGCTGGTGGTCAGCGGCTGCGTGATGATGCGCGTCTGCCACCTCGACACCTGCCCGGTCGGCATCGCCACGCAGAACCCGGAGCTGCGCAAGAAGTTCAGCGGCACCCCGGAGTTCGTCGTGACCTTCTTCGAGTACATCGCCGAGGAGGTCCGCGAGCAGCTGGCCCGCCTGGGCTTCCGGACGATCGAGGAGGCTGTCGGGCACGCCGAGGCCCTCGACGCCAAGCGCGCGATCGAGCACTGGAAGGCGTCCGGCCTGGACCTCTCGCCGATCCTGCACGTCCCCGACCTGCCGGCCGGCACGCCGCTGACCCGACGGGTGGACCAGGACCACGGCCTGGACAAGGCGCTCGACAACACGCTGCTGCAGCTGTGCGAGGGTGCCCTGGCTGACGGCTCGAAGGTCCAGCTCGAGCTGCCGGTCCGCAACGTCAACCGCACCGTCGGCACCATGCTCGGCGCCGAGCTCACCCGCCGGCACGGCGGCGAGGGCCTGCCCGACGGGACGATCGACATCACCTTCACCGGTTCGGCTGGTCAGTCGTTCGGGGCCTTCGTGCCCCGCGGCATCACGCTGCGCCTGCACGGCGACGCCAACGACTACGTCGGCAAGGGCCTGTCGGGCGGCCGGCTGGTCGTGCGACCGGACCTCGCCGCGACCTTCCCCGCCGAGGACAACGTCATCGCCGGCAACACCCTCCTGTACGGCGCCACCTCCGGCTCCCTGTTCGTCCGCGGTCGGGTCGGCGAGCGCTTCTGCGTCCGCAACTCCGGGGCGACTGCGGTCGTGGAGGGCGTGGGCGACCACGCCTGCGAGTACATGACGGGCGGCCGCGTCGCGATCCTCGGCCCGACCGGGCGCAACGTCGCGGCCGGTATGAGCGGCGGCACCGCCTATGTCGCCGACCTCGACGAGCAGGACGTCAACACCGAGATGGTCGACCTCGAGCCGCTCGACGAGGGCGACCGCGAAACGCTCCGGCAGATGCTGAGCGACCACATCGCGGAGACCGGCTCGCCGGTCGCCGTGGCCCTGATCGACCAGCTGGAGCGGTTCACCAAGGTGATGCCGCGTGACTACAAGCGGGTGCTCGCCGAGCTGGCGGCGCAGACCGCCTCCACCACCGCCTCCACCACCGACGACGACCTCGCGACCGCAGGGAAGGGCTGACATGGCCGACCCCCAGGGCTTCCTCAAGCTCGACCGTCAGACCCCCACGCGCCGCCCGGTGGATGTCCGGATCCGGGACTGGAAGGAGGTCTACCAGGACTTCCCGAAGAAGGCCGCCGAAGACCAGGCGGCCCGCTGCATGGACTGCGGGATCCCCTTCTGCCACAACGGGTGCCCGCTCGGCAACCTCATCCCCGAGTGGAACGACCTGGTCTACCGGGACGACTGGCGCGAGGCGATCGAGCGCCTGCACGCCACCAACAACTTCCCCGAGTTCACCGGTCGGCTGTGCCCCGCCCCGTGCGAGGCGGCCTGTGTGCTCGGCATCAACGCCGATCCGGTGACCATCAAGCAGGTCGAGGTCGAGATCGTCGACCGTGCCTTCGAGGAGGGCTGGGTCACGCCACTGCCCGCGCGGGAGAAGACCGGCCGCAGGGTGGCTGTGGTCGGTTCCGGACCGGCCGGTCTCGCCGCAGCGCAGCAGCTGACCCGCGCCGGGCACGACGTCGTCGTCTTCGAGCGGGCCGACCGCATCGGTGGGCTGCTCCGGTACGGCATCCCCGAGTTCAAGATGGAGAAGCGCCACCTCGATCGGCGTCTGGACCAGATGCGCGCCGAGGGCACCGAGTTCCGTACCTCGGTGGACGTCGGCGTCGATGTCACGGTCGAGGAGCTCCGCAGCGACTTCGGCGCCGTCGTGCTGGCCGGTGGCTCGACGCTCGGGCGCGACCTGCCCGCGCCGGGCCGCGAGCTCGAGGGCATCCACCTCGCCATGGACTACCTCGTTCCCTCGAACCGGGTGCAGGAAGGCGATCTGGAGACCTGGCCCATCTCGGCCGCGGGGAAGCACGTCGTCATCATCGGCGGCGGCGACACCGGTGCCGACTGCCTCGGTACCGCGCTCCGCCAGGGCGCGGCGTCCGTCACGCAGCTCGAGATCCTGCCGGAGCCGCCCCGGACGAGGGCCGCTTCGACGCCCTGGCCGCTGTGGCCCCTGATGTACCGGACCTCGTCCGCGCACGAGGAGGGTGGCGAGCGGGTCTTCTCGGTCAACACTCAGCGCTTTGTGGGGGTAGCCGGCCAGGTCGACGCCCTCGAGCTGGTCGAGGTGACCCTGGTGGACGGGCGCTTCGAGCCGGTGCCCGGCACCGAGAAGACCATCCCGGCGCAGCTCGTGCTGCTGGCCATGGGCTTCACGGGCCCGCAGCAGGAGGGCCTGCTCCAGCGGCTCGGCGTGGAGATCGACGGGCGCGGCAACGTCGTCCGCGACGCGCAGTGGGCCACCACGGTCCCCGGCGTGTTCGTGGCCGGCGACATGGGACGGGGCCAGTCGCTCATCGTCTGGGCCATCGCCGAGGGCCGAGCCGCGGCCGCCTCCGTGGACGCCTACCTCACGGGCTCCTCCACGCTCCCGGCCCCGGTCCTCACCACCTCCCGCTAGCCCCCTCTCTGCCGATCATGGAGTTCCTGCCCGCCCGCTGAGCGTGCCGTGCGGGCACAAGCTCCATGATCGGCGAGAATTTCACCCTTCCCCTTACGGGCGACTGGGCTCAGGCTGGGTGGGGTGTACTCCTTGCTGAGCGCCAGCGTTCTGGCGATCGACCTTGCCCGTCACCCCAGCGGTGTCGCCGTAGCCGACGTGGTGGACCGGGTGCTCGCCCTCACCCCGCGCGAGCTGGCCGGCCTGCACGCCCCCGCCTCGCCCGCGGTGCGTGAGCGAGTGCTCGCGGCCTGCAGCGATGCCCCGCGGATGAGCACCCTCATGCGTGGCGTCGCAGCGACGGTGGCTGACGGGCTCCCGAGTGTGGACGTCAGCCGGAGCATCGTCGCAGCGTTGTCGGAGACCATGACCGGCGGGTTGGTCGACCTGCTCGAGCTGCTCCGGCGGGAGCCGCCGCTGCACGGAGCCGACCCGGATGCCGCCCAGGTCGCGCTCGACGCCGTTGCCGCCGCCTGGGCCGGCCGAGAGGCGGACCTCGCCGATCTCGCCGCCCTGCGTGCGCCGTGGTCCGAGGGCCTCGACCCGGTGCCGCCCGCGCTGCCGAAGGCGTCGTACGACGAAGCCTTGCGTTCCGTCCTGGAGGAGGTGAGCCGACGCTCCCCGGCGCGGTGGCAGCTGGTCGCGGACGCGCACGGGGCGTATCGCGGTGCTCTCCGGTGGAGCACGGCGATGCACGAGGCCTGCCGAGCGGCGTATGACGCTGACCGCCTCGTGGACGTGGCCCGGGCGCAGCTGGCCGCGGCCCGCGCTCTCAGGCTGTCCGGGGCCAGTACCGGTGTGGAGGCGCACGCGATCGCGATGGCGGTCACCGCGGCGGTCCAGGCAACCTGCACGGCGGACCTGATTGCGCCGGATGTCACTGTCGCGCTGCTCACCCCCTGGCAGGCCGGGACATAGGGTCTGGGGCATGAAGGACTCGGAGGCGTGAAACGACGCGCCAAGATCGTCTGCACCCTCGGTCCTGCGACGCACTCGTTCGAACGGGTAAGGGCCCTCGTCTACGCAGGCATGGACGTGGCGAGGCTCAACTTCTCGCACGGCTCCTATGAGGACCATGCCCAGGCCTACCGCTGGGTGCGCCAGGCCAGCGACGAGTCCGGCCGCGGCGTAGGCGTGCTCGTCGACCTGCAGGGCCCGAAGATCCGGCTCGGGACGTTCGGCGACGGACCGGTGGTGTGGGCGACGGGGGAGACCGTCACGATCACCACTGACGACGTCACCGGCACCCACGACGTGGTGTCCACCACCTACAAGGGCCTGGCCGGCGACGTCTCCGTCGGCGACCGGTTGCTCGTCGACGACGGCAAGGTCGGCCTGCGGGTCGTCGAGATCGACGGGCCGGCGGTGCACCTGATGGTGACCGAGGGCGGCCCTGTCTCCAACAACAAGGGCCTGTCGCTGCCTGGCGTCGGCGTCAGCGTCCCGGCACTGTCGGACAAGGACGAGGCGGACCTGCGCTTCGCCATGACGCTGCGGGCCGACATGATCGCGCTGTCGTTCGTCCGCACTGCCGCGGACATCGACCGGGTGCACGAGATCATGGACGAGTCCGGTGCCCGGCTCCCGGTGCTCGCCAAGATCGAGAAGCCGCAGGCGGTCCAGAATCTCGAGCAGATCGTCGAGGCGTTCGACGGCCTCATGGTGGCTCGCGGCGACCTGGGCGTGGAGATGCCGCTCGAGCGGGTGCCACTGGTGCAGAAGCGCGCCGTCCGCATCGCCCGTGAGCACGCGAAGCCGGTCATCGTGGCCACTCAGATGCTGGACTCGATGATCACCAACTCGCGTCCCACCCGGGCCGAGGCCTCGGACGTGGCCAACGCGGTTCTCGACGGCGCCGACGCGGTCATGCTCTCCGGGGAAACCAGCGTCGGGGCCTACCCGGTCGAGACCGTTGCCACGATGGGACGCATCGTCGTCGCGGCCGAGGAGATGATCGACAGCGTCCCGCCGATCGAGCGCGAGCCTTCCAACATCGCCGGCGCGATCGCCAAGGCCGCCGCGCAGGTCGGCACGCAGGTGGGGGCGAGGGCGCTGGTGGCCTTCACCCAGAGCGGCGACACCGCCCGCAGGCTGGCCGAGCACCGGTCACCGATCCCGCTGCTGGCCTTCACGCCGATGGCCGAGGTACGAAGCCAGCTGTCGCTGGTCTGGGGCGTGGAGACCTTTTTGGTGCCGTCGGTCCAGCACACCGACGAGATGGTCCGCCAGGTCGACAGCGCGATGCTCGGGCTCGGCCGCATGGAGGCCGGGGAGCTGGTCACGATCGTGGCGGGCAGCCCGCCCGCGACCAGCGGGTCGACGAACGCGCTGCGGGTCTGGCGCCTCGGCGATCCCCTGCCGACCCCTCCGAACAGCCAGCCCTAGGTCGTCTGCGGAGGGCCCTGGGTCGTCAGCGCGAGCAGGGCGGACATCTCCTCGAGCGTCATGAGGGTCGGCGGGGGAGGAGCGTGCAGGTGGGTGCGCTGCACCGCCGCCGGCAGCGCGGGCAAGGAGCCGGTCTCCGTGGTGGTGTCCCTGGTGGGGGTGGCCGACGCCGGCTTGCTCGAGGTCGTGTCCGAGGGCGTGGCCGCGCGGACGACGGGGGGCTGGGCCGCCGCAGGAGCTGGATGTGACTGGGCTCCGATAGGCGTCAACGCATCCATGGCGCACCTCCTGTGACCAAGAACCGCGTGTTCCGTCACGCGGGGCGATCCCCGAGGGTCGGGGGACGAGTCGCCATCAGCATCGTCGACACGCCGGGTGCCCTCGTTTGTCACCCTGACGGGTAGTCGTTCGGGACGGACCGCTACATGTCCGGGTGGGTTGCGCCCCCTTTGTGGCCTAACGTGCGCCACGACAGCGGCGTCGACGTCGCGGGAGGCAGGACTCCAGAGCGCATGGGCGATTCTCAACGGCAACGCATCATGGTGCTCCGCGTCGTCGTCGTGTCGGTCCTGGTCACGCTGTTCGGGCGCCTGAGCTATCTGCAGGTCGTGGAGGGCTCGGGCTACGAGCGCAAGGCGTCGGCCAACCGGATCCGGGCGGTCGTGACCCCTGCGGCGCGCGGCCAGATCCTCGATGACCGCGGTGTCCCGCTCGTCAGCAACCGGACTGCCCTCGTGGTCACCGTGACGCGCTCGATCCTGCGCAGCCAGCCGCACAACGGCGCGGCGGTGCTCGCCCGGCTCTCGAAGGTCATCGGGATCAGCCCGGCGCAGATCGCGCTGCTCATCACGCCGTGCGGTGAGCCGCTCGCCAACGGCACCCGGGCGAAGCGTCCGGACTGCTGGAACGGGTCGCCGTACCAGCGCGTGCCGGTGGCGTCCTACGCCAGCGACAAGCCGGACCAGGTGCGGCGCGTCTTGGCGATCGCGGAGCACGCTGAGGACTTCCCGGGGGTCGAGGCGCAGTACCAGGCGGTGCGCGAGTACCCGGAAAGGCGCTGGCCGCTCACCTCCTCGGCTTCCTCGGTCCGCTGACGCAGGAGGACCTCAAGAAGTCCAAGTACCAGGGGCTGGCACCCGGCACGTTGATCGGCAGGGCCGGCGTCGAGGCGGTGTACGACGATCGCCTCCGTGGTCAGGACGGTGTGCAGAAGCTGCTGGTCGACCTGAACTCTGCGGTCACCGGCACCTTCAGCACGACGCCGGCGCGGGCCGGCGACAACCTGGTGCTCTCGGTCGACACCCGCGTCCAGAAGGTGGTCGAGACGGCGCTCGCCGGGGGCATCATGAACGCGCGGACCCAGACCGACCCGGTCCGCGGGACGAAGTACGCCGCCCCCAACGGCGCGGCCATCGTCCTGGAGGCCACGACCGGACGGGTCGTGGCGATGGCGAGTTACCCGAGCTACGACCCCACCGTGTTCGTCGGGGGCATCTCGACGCGCGAGTACGCCGCACTGCTGCACGCCGCCGGGCAGCCGCTCATCAGCAGCGTGGTCCAGGGCCTGTACGCCCCGGGATCGACCTTCAAGATCGTTTCCACGGCAGCCGCGATCGGCGCGGGCTACCCGTTGACGGCGCGGATCTACGACTGCCCGAGCAGCTTCATGATTGGCAACTCGGCCAAGCACAACTTCGAGGGCGAGGCTCCGGGTGTCCTGGACTTCCACGAAACGCTGGTGCGGTCCTGCGACACCGTCTACTACAAGCTCGCCTACGACGAGTGGGTGAGGGACGGTGGGCTGCGCACCACGGGGAAGGCCAAGGAGGCCTTCGCCACGATGGCGAAGGCCTTTGGCTTCGGACGCGCAACGGGTATCGACCTGCCGGACGAGCGGAGCGGCCTGATCACGGACCGGGCCTTCAAGAAGGCCTTCTGGGAGAAGAACAAGGCCGACTACTGCAAGGGAGCAGCGCGTCGGCCCAAGGGCTCGTACTTGCAGCAGCTCGACCAGGAGTTCTGCGCGGACGGCTACCGCCTCAACGGCGGCGACGCCGCCAACTTCATCATCGGCCAGGGCGACGTCCTTGCCACGCCGTTGCAGCTGGCCAGCGCCTACGCCGCCCTCGTCAACGGCGGCACGCTCTACCGTCCCCAGCTCGCCAAGGGGTTGTTGTCTGCCGACGGCAAGACGGCCACAGCCCTGCCGCCGACCAAGGTGGGGAGGTTGCCCGTTGCCCAGCCAACGCTGGACTACATCCGCAACGCGCTTGCTGGCGTCGTGCTGCCTCCGGGAACGGCGCAGTCCTCCTTCGCCGGGTTCCCCCTCTCCCAGCTGCCGGTCGGTGGGAAGACCGGGACCGCCGACGTCAACGACAAGGCACCGACGTCGTGGTTCGCGTCCTTCGCGCCGGTCGACCACAGCAAGTACGTCACCGTCGTGATGGTGCCGGAGGGTGGCACTGGTGGCAGCACGGCGGCCCCGATCGCGCGCAAGATCTGGGACGGGATGTACGGCCTCGAGGGTGCCCAGGCGGTCTTGAGCAACGGCTCGCTCCCGGTCGCGCTTCCCGTCGTCCGCCCCGACGGGACGGTGGCGGCCCCGGGCACGAAAGTGCCCGTCGCCCCTCGGGTCGTCGTGTCGTCGTCGTCGACGGGCACGCGAGCTCTCGGTGGGCTCCCGCTGCCCTGGGCCGAGGCAGCCCGGCGCCTTGACGATCAAGCCAACGCCCGCCGGGGCTAGCGGCCACCACCCGCCGGGCACGACACGTGCGGACCTCACAAACGAGGGCGTGCCCCCGGTGGGATTCGAACCCACACTGTCGGTGGTTTGAGCACCGTGCGTCTGCCGGTTGCGCGACGGGGGCGCCTGTCTTGACGACTGCAAACACCAAGAGCCTAGAGGGTCGGTAGCCTGTCGCAGGTGTCTGCCACCCCGGGAACGCCTTCCGCTGCCCCTGCCCGCCGTGTGCTCCTGGCCGAGGACGAGGCGCTGATCCGCCTCGACCTCAAGGAGATGCTCGAGGAAGAGGGTTTCGAGGTCGTCGGTGAGGCCGGCGACGGCGAGACCGCGGTGCGCCTGGCAACCGAGTTGCGCCCGGACCTGGTCATCCTCGACGTCAAGATGCCTGTCCTGGACGGGATCTCCGCCGCGGAGCAGGTCGTGGCCGCGCGGATCGCGCCGGTGGTCATCCTCACCGCCTTCAGCCAGCGCGACCTGGTCGAGCGGGCCCGTGAGGCAGGCGCGATGGCCTACCTGGTCAAGCCCTTTCAGAAGAAGGACCTGCTGCCGACCATCGAGATGGCGGTCTCCCGGTTCGCGGAGATCGTGGCCCTCGAGGGGGAGGTCGCGGACCTCACCGGCCGGCTCGAGGCCCGCAAGCTCGTCGACCGTGCCAAGGGCGTGCTGCAGACTGAGCACGGGCTCTCCGAGCCGGAGGCGTTCCGCTGGATCCAGCGGGCCTCGATGGACCAGCGCCGCTCGATGCGGACCGTCGCGCAGGACGTCGTGGACGGGTTGGCCGCGCCGACCCCGACCGAACCGGCGACCTAGCTAGCCTTCGCCGAGGTAGACCTGGCGCACCCGGTCGTCGACCAGCAGGTCCTTCGCGGCACCGTCCATCGCCATCGTGCCGGTCTCAAGGACGTAGCCGCGGTCCGCGAGCCGCAACGCCTGGGCAGCGTTCTGTTCGACGAGCAGCACGGTCACTCCCTCGTCGTTGACCTGCTTGATGATCTCGAAGATGGTCTGCACGATCAGCGGGGCCAGCCCCATCGACGGCTCGTCGAGCAGCAGGACGCGCGGCCGTGACATCAGCGCGCGTCCGATGGCGAGCATCTGCTGCTCGCCGCCGGACAGCGTGCCGCCCTGCTGCTCGCGCCGCTCCGCCAGCCGTGGGAACAACTGGAAGACCCGGTCGGTGTCCTCCTTGAGATGGCTGCGGTCGCGATAGGCGCCCATCTCCAGGTTCTCGTTCACCGACATGCGCGGGAACACCCGGCGTCCCTCGGGCACGTGGCCGACGCCCATCGCGGCCACCTCGTGCGGCGGTTTGCCGGTCAGGGGCTCGCCGTCGAGCAGGATCGTCCCGCGCGCCGGCGCGTGCAGGCCGCTGATCGTGCGCAAGGTCGTGGTCTTGCCCGCGCCGTTCGATCCCAGGAGGGTCACGACCTCGCCCTGCTCGACGGACAGCGAGATGCCCTTGAGCGCCTCGACGGCGCCGTACCTGACGACGACGTCGTCCACGACGAGCAGGGTCATGTGCCGGTCCCCTCATCCTGGGCCGCGCCGAGGTAGGCCTCGACGACCGCGGGGTCCCGCTGCACGGCCTCAGGTGGGCCGGAGGCGATGACCTTGCCGAAGTTGAGGACCGTCACGGCGCTCGCCACGCTCATCACCAGCCGCATGTCGTGCTCGATGAGCAGTACCGACACGCCGGTGTCGGCCACCCGGCGGATGAGGCCCTCGAGCTCGCGCTTCTCAGCCGGGTTGGTCCCGGCAGCCGGCTCGTCGAGCAGCAGCAGCGAAGGCTTGGTACCCAACGCGCGGGCGATCTCGAGGCGACGTTGGTCGCCGTACGGGAGGGACGCGGAGATCTCGTGGACCCGGTGCCGCAGGCCGACGAAGTCGAGGAGGCGGACCGACTCGGCGACGCTGTCGCGGTCGTCGCGCCGGTTGCTGGGCAGGCGCAGCATCGCGGCGAGCGCACCCGACCGCTGCCGCGACTCCACCCCGATCTGGACGTTCTCGAGCGCCGTCAGGGCCGGGAACAGCCGGATGTTCTGGAAGGTGCGCGCCACCCCGAGAGCGGTGATCTTGTGAGGGGTCTTGCCCACCAGCTGCGACTGCCGGTCGTCGCTGGCGGTGAACAGCACCTGTCCCTCTTGGGGGCGATAGGCACCGGTCAGGCAGTTGAACAGCGACGTCTTGCCCGCCCCGTTGGGGCCGATCACGGCCGAGATCGCTCCACGGGTGACCGACATCGATACGTTGTCGAGCGACACGAGTCCACCGAAGCGAAGCGTGACGTTCTTGACCTCCAGGACGGTGCTCACGCGCTCACCTCGCCGCTGCCGAGCGAGTCCGCGCTCCCCATGCCCTGCTCGGACATGGTGATCTCGCGCTTGCGTCGCCGTGACGGCACCAAACCCTGCGGGCGGAACACCATCATGATCATGATGACGGCGCCGAAGTAGACGAACCGGTCCGCATCCGGGACCTTGAAACCGATCAGCGGGATGGGGTCGCGCAGGATGTAGGCGAGCCCCTGCAGGACCACCGCGCCGAGCACCGCGCCGAAGATGTTGCCCATCCCGCCGAAGATCACGATGGTCAGCACCAGGATCGACGCCTGCAGGCTGAAGGTCTCGGGGTTGAAGAACTGCCGGGTCGCGTAGAGCACGCCGGCGAAGCCCGACGTCGAGGCGCCGATCGCGAAGGCGAGCAGCTTGTACCGCAGCGTCTGCACACCGGAGGCTTCGGCAGCCACCTCGTCCTCGCGAATGGCAGCGAGGGCGCGGCCGATGCGCGAGCGCTCCAACCGGCTGAACGCGATCATGACCACGACGACGATGCCGAGCAGCAGGTAGTAGTACGGCAGCGCGTCCTGACCCCAGGTATAGGAGAAGCCGCCGATGTGGAGCGACAGCGGTGGGACACCGAACGCGCCACGCGAACCGTTGGTGAGTGGGTCGCTGTTGCGGGCCAGGATCTGCACGATCTCGCCGAAGCCCAGGGTGACGATCGCGAGGTAGTCGCCTCGCAGCCGCAGGGTCGGCCCGCCCAGGATGATGCCGGCCACCGAGGCGATCAGCACCGCGATGGGGAAGACGAAGAAGGGGTTGAGCAGGAGCGGCGAGTGCACCGGCAGGGGGTAGACGACCTTGCCGTTGATGACGGAGCTCGTGAAGTAGGCCGTGGTGTAGGCGCCGATGGCGTAGAACGCGATGTACCCGAGGTCGAGTAGGCCGGCGTACCCGACCACCACGTTCAGGCCGAGTGCGAGCAGGGCGTAGATACCGACGTCGAGGAACAGCGAGCCCTGCGCCGCCGGGGACAGCTGCAGGGGGACGAGAACGGCGATGGCCAGCAGGAGCAGGTAGCCGGTGGGGCGGGTGCCGCGTTGGCCGACAGCCTGCGAGAGCCTGGTCCGCACCTGCGTGAGGCCGATGGGTTTGGTCCGGCCGGACAGCGAGGTGACGGCGAACAGCAGCAGGCCGAAGACGAGAAAGCCGAACACCCGGGTGTTGAGCAGGGAGTTCTTCACACCGTCGAGGGGGTGCACGTTGCTGCCATCGGGCCCGGTGACGACCGCGGTCACCAGGGCCAGGAACAGGCAGCCGCCCAGCCGCCGGGCGAGCGGGCTGCTGAGACGAGCGGACACGGCGGTCGTCATGCTGCCCTCCCCAGCCGCTCACCCAGCAAGCCGCTGGGCCGGACGAGCAGGATGAGCACGAGGACCATGAAGGCCACCACGTCGGTGTAGTCGGCGCCGAGGAAGAACTGGCCGTAGTTCTCGACGAGCCCGAGCACCAGGCCGCCGAGCACTGCACCGCGGACGTTGCCGATGCCACCCAGTACCGCAGCGGTGAAGGCCTTGACGCCGGGGATGAAGCCCATCGTGAAGGAGGCGTTGAACTTCATGGCGTAGAGGAAGCCGCCGGCTCCGGCGAGCAGGCCGCCGATGACGAAGGTCCGCACGATGACGCGCTCGACGTTGACGCCCATCAGGCTGGCGGTGTCGGCGTCCTGGGCGACAGCCCGGATGCCGCGGCCGAGCTGGGTGCCCGACACCACGCGGTCGAGGATGAGCAGCATCGCCAGCGCGACCAGGAACACCACCAGGTCCTGGCTGCTGACCCGCGCGCCGAAGACGCTGAACACCTCGGTGTTGTACGTGAACAGGTCCTTGGGGAGGTTGACGGAGTCGCGCCCGAACTCCTTGCCCGCAAGGTTGCTGGCGAACAGCGACGCCCCGATGGCACTGATCAGGTAGGCCAGTCGGGGCGCCCCTCGGCGTCGCAGGGGCCGGTAGGCGGTGCGCTCGAGGGCGAACGCGGCGAGGCCGCCAGAGGCCGCACCGAACGCGAGCCCGGCGAGGACGAGCAGCACCGACAGGAGGGCGTTGATGTTGCCCGACGGAAGCAGCGCGCGTACGGCGAAGAGCCCGCCGAAGGCCCCCAGCATGAAGACCTCGCTGTGCGCGAAGTTGATGAGCTGCAGCACGCCGTAGACGAGCGTGTAGCCCAGTGCGATGACGGCATAGATGGCCCCGACGAGCAGCCCGGTCACGGTCAGCTGCCAGAACTGGTCGACGAAGCTCACTCACACACCCTTCTCTGCAGGAGCGGCGAGGTCGCGTGACCTCGCCGCTCCTGCCTGAGCTCGCTGGCTAGTAGACGGTATTGGTTGCTACTTGACCAGGTCGACCGTGGTGCCCAGCACCGTGCGGGTGCCGCCGACCACCTTGTAGACGAACACGATCTTTGCCGTCACCTCACCGGTGGGGGTGAAGGCGATCGTCTTGGTGATGCCCTTGAAGTTGACCGTCTTGAAGGCGTCGGCGACCTTCTGGCGGTTGGTGGCGTCGTTGCCGAGCGACTTCAGCACCGAGATGATGGCGTTGGTCGCATCGTAGGCCTCAGGGGAGTAGGTGCCGGGCTTGGCGCCCCCGTTGGTGGCCTTGTATGACGCCAGGAAGTCCTTGGCGTTGGGGTCGACGTTGGCGTCACCGCAGGGGCAGGTGAGCAGGACGCCCTCGGCATTGCTGGCGCCGGCGGCGGCGATGAACTTGTCGTCGTTCGAGCCGTCACCACTCATGATCGTGCCAGTGAAGCCCTTGCTCTTGAGCGCGCGCACCAGCAGCCCGAACTCGGCGTAGTAGCCCGAGTAGAAGAGGGCATCGGGCTTGGCGGCGATGACCTTGTCGGCCTCGGCGGTGTAGTCCTTGGTCGGCGGGATGCCGTCGTGGATCACCGTGGAGCCGTTGGCCTTGACCTGCTTCTCGATCACGGACGACAGGCCGGTGCCGTACTCGCTCTTGTCATCGAGGCTGAAGACCGTCTTGGCCTTGACGACCTTGGTGAGGTAGTTGGCGGCCTCCTGGCCCTGGGCGTCGTCCGGCGGGATGACCCGGAAGAAGGTCGTGAAACCGAGCGAGGTCAGCTGCGGGTTGGTCGCGGACGGGCTGACCGACAGCAGCCCTGCCTTGGTGAAGGCAGGCTCGGCAGCCTTGGTGGCGCCGGAGAACATCGGGCCGACGACCGCCACGACCCCGCTGTCGTCGATGAGACGCTGCGCTGCCGTCGCACCCTGCTCGGGCTTGCCGATGTCGTCGCTGGTCACGAGCTGGAGCGTGAAGGGCAGGTCGCCCTTCTTGTTGGCCTCTTCGATGGCGGTCTTGACGCCGAACTCACCGTTGATGCCGAGCTGGGCGTTGTCGCCGGACAGCGGCCCCTGGAAACCGATCTTGATGGTCTTCTTGCCACCCGAGCTCGACGAGTTGTTCGACGACCCGCAGGCCGTGAGGGCGAGCGAGCCTGCGACGAGGACTGCGACGAGTGGGACACTTCGGCGAAGCTGCACGTTGTCTCCTTCAGTGATCTGAGCGACTGCCGCCGATCTGCGGCGTACATGCGGGGCAAGGTAGAGGTCGCGTATGCGCAGGACGTTACGACGCGCGGAGCCCCAGCGGGCACTTCGTGGCCGACCTGAGATCTACGCTCGGCGCAACAGCCCGAATGAGGACAGGGCCCGGGATGGCTGTTGGCTCCGTCCAGGTCTTCCCCGACCCTGCACGTTCTCTACTAGGCGCTCCCGGGCCCTGTTCAGCCGCAGACCCTAGACCTGGGGTAGAGGGGGGGTCAACGGACCATGGCCTACGAATTGTCCGACCCTGCTTCGTCCGAGGCTGCGCGCCGACTCCGGGCCTTGGACGTACAGGCGCGGTTGAGTACGCTGGCGCCCGCTCGGGGGGACTCACAAGGTGCCTCCGGTCGTGCCCCCCAGGACTGTGCGACCAACCGCCCCCGCGGACCGTCCAGTCGGCTCGACATCGCCGGCCTCGGCCGGCCCGTCCCCCGGAGTTGACCCGTGCCGTGGAGTCCTGTGCGTGTGCGGCCCGTCACACCGGACGACCTGCCGACCCTGCTGGAGCTCGGTGACGAGCTGCGCGACCAGATCCTCCCTGTCGAGGGCGGTGCGCGGGTCCGCAGCGGCACGATGGCGGCTCGCGCAGCCCTCGCGCAGCGGTACAGCGAGGCGATCGCGGACCCGGACCGTCACCTGGTCCTCGCTGTCGGGGGGAAGGAAGGGGAGCGGGAGGAGCCCCTCGGGATGGCACTGCTGGTCATCGCGTCGGCCAACGCCCTCCTCGACATCCCGGCTGTCCACCTCAGCCACGCCGTGGTGTCCGACCGGCACCGTCGACGGGGTGCCGGCAAGGCGCTGGTCACCGCAGCGGCCTCGTTCGCGGAGGAGCACGGCATCGAGCAGCTCGTGGTCTCCGTGCATCCGGGGTCGCGCGACGCGGCCCGCTTCTTCGCGCGGCTCGGTTTCGTGCCGCTCGCCGTCCGTCGTACCGCTCCCGTGGCGGTGGTACGACGACGCCTGGCGCTGGGGGAGCGGACCGCCGAGCACCTCGTGCGCCGCCGCCGCAAGCCGCAGGTGCGCCCGCTCGGCCTCGGTGTCCCGCTCGGGAGCGCTGACGCCGGCAACTCCTAGACTCCGGGACGTGCCTGTCGACGACGTCCCCGAGCGCTCCCGCTTGCTCCTGCTCGACGGTCATTCGCTGGCGTACCGCGCGTTCTTCGCTCTGCCGGTCGAGAACTTCAGCACCACGGACGGGCAGCCCACGAACGCGGTCTACGGCTTCACCGCCATGCTCATCAACGTGCTGCGCGACGAGGCGCCGACGCACGTCGCCGTGACCTTCGACGTGTCCCGGTCGAACTTCCGGCACGACGCGTACGCCGACTACAAGGCCGGCCGGGCCGAAACCCCGTCGGACTTCAAGGGGCAGGTCTCCCTGGTCCGCGAGGTGCTCGACGCGCTGCGGATCCCGGTCGTGACCGCTGAGGGCTACGAAGCCGATGACGTCATCGCCACGCTGGCCACCCAGGCCGCCGCGGACGGCATGGACGTCCTCATCGTCACCGGCGACCGCGACGCCTTCCAGCTCGTCGACGAGCGGATCACGGTCCTGTACAACTCCCGTGGTGTCTCCGACATGCGCCGGATGACGCCGGAGGCGGTCGAGGAGAAGTACGGCCTGACCCCGGCGCAGTACCCGGAGTTCGCGGCCCTGCGCGGCGACCCCTCCGACAACCTCCCCGGCATCCCAGGGCTCGGCGAGAAGACCGCCACCAAGCTCATCCAGCAGTACGGCGACGTGGCGCACCTGGTCGACCGCGTGGACGAGGTCAAGGGCAAGGTCGGGGACAACCTGCGCGCGGGTATCGCGGGCGTCGTCCGCAACCGGCAGCTGACCGAGCTCGTGCGCACCGTCCCACTCGAGACCCACCCTGCCGAGCTCCGGTTGGGGCAGTGGGACCGCGATGAGGTCCACAAGGTCTTCGATGCCCTGCAGTTCCGGGTCCTGCGTGAGCGGCTCTACGCCACGCTGTCTGCCGTCGAGCCGGAGGCCGAGCAGGGCTTCGACGTGGACGTCCGGGTGCTGCAGCCCGGTGCGGTGGCGGGCTTCCTGCGCGGCCTACCCAAGGGTGTGCGGGTCGGCCTGCACGTCCGTGGCTCGTGGGGCCGCGGGACCGGTGACGCCACCGGCCTGGCCATCGCGGTGCAGTCGCCGGCGGAGGGCGTCGAGCAGGTCGATGACGCGGCGTTCGTCACTCTCACCGAGCTGACGCCGGAGGACGACACCGCCCTCGCTGCCTGGCTTGCCGACGCATCGGTCCCGAAGGCGCTGCACGACGCGAAGGGGCCGCTGCTGGCCCTCACTGCCCGTGGCTGGACGGTCCGGGGCATCACCTCCGACACGGCGCTGGCCGCCTACCTCGCCCTCCCCGGTCAGGGGGTCTTCGACCTGGCCGACCTGTCGCTGCGGTACCTGCGCCGCGAGCTGCGGGCCGAGTCCGCCGACGACGGCCAGCTGAGCTTTGACGGCGGCGAGGACGACACCGCCGCGGAGCACGCGGCGCTGCAGGCGCGGGCCGTGGCTGACCTCGCGGTCGCCCTGGACGCCGACCTCGAGCGACGCGGCGGCACCGCCCTGCTCCGAGACGTCGAGCTGCCGCTGGTGCAGGTCCTCGCGGACTGCGAGCGGATCGGCATCGCAGCTGACGTGGACCACCTGCGGGCGCTGGAGGGCCGGCTGCGCGACCAGGTGAAGCTGGCGGCCGAGGAGGCCTACGCGACCGTCGGGCACGAGTTCCACCTCGGCTCGCCCAAGCAACTGCAGGCGCTGCTGTTCGACGAGCTCGGGCTGCCCAAGACCAAGAAGATCAAGACTGGCTACACCACCGACGCGGACGCCCTGCAGAACCTGCTGGGCACGCATCCGGTGATCGAGGCGCTCCTGTCCCACCGGGAGATCACCCGGCTGCTGATGGTGGTCGAGAAGCAGCTCCTGCCGACCGTCAGCGACGACGGGCGCATCCACACCACCTTCAAGCAGATGGTCGCGGCCACCGGCCGGCTCTCGAGTGACAACCCGAACCTGCAGAACGTGCCGATCCGCACCGCGCAGGGCCGCGAGATCCGGCAGGGGTTCGTGGCGGGACCCGGCTTCGAGGCGCTCATGACCGCTGACTACAGCCAGATCGAGATGCGGATCATGGCCCACCTGTCGGAGGACGCCGGCCTGGTCGAGGCGTTCACGACAGGGGAGGACCTGCACACCTTCGTGGCCTCCCGCGCCTTCGGCGTGCCGGTCGACCAGGTGGACCCGGAGCTGCGCCGCCGGGTCAAGGCGATGTCCTACGGCCTGGCCTACGGCCTCTCGGCCTTCGGTCTTGCCTCCCAGCTCAGGATCACGACCGAGGAGGCCAAGGAGCAGATGGCCGCCTACTTCGAGCGGTTCGGCGGGGTGCGGGACTACCTGCGCGACGTCGTCGACCAGGCCCGCAAGGACGGCTACACCTCCACCATCCTCGACCGCCGCCGGTACCTCCCGGACCTGACCAGCGACAACGGGCAGCGCCGGCAGATGGCCGAGCGGATGGCACTCAACGCCCCCATCCAGGGCAGCGCCGCCGACATCATCAAGATCGCGATGCTGGGCGTGGCGAACGCGCTGCGAGACAAGGGCATGAGGAGCCGGCTGCTGCTGCAGGTCCACGACGAGCTGGTGCTCGAGGTGGCACCGGGGGAGCGGGACGACCTGGAAGCCCTGGTACGCAAGGAGATGGGCGGGGCTTACCCCCTGTCAGTGCCGCTCGACGTCAGCGTCGGCGTCGGCCGCACCTGGGACGAGGCGGGCCACTAGCGCCTCGCTCACGTGCGAGCGGAACGGACGAGGAGCCCGGCGGTCAGCGCGAGGGCGACGGCGGCGGCCACGGAGATGACGGGGGCCGGGGTTGCAGGATGCAGCACCAGGACGACCACCGCCTCGAGCAGGGCCGCCGCGCCCACCACCCGGCTGGTCACGCGGTCCCGTGTCGCTATGGCCCGGTAGACGAGTAGCTGCACCACCGACAGCGCCGCCCCCTGGACCACCCAGAGCGGTGCGATGCCCGAGAGCGACCCGTACGCCGTGCCGAACGTCAGCTCCAGGACCGGGCGGGCCAGCAGCAGGCACCCGGCCAGCTCGAGGCCACCGAGGCCGGCCACGACAAGGACGGCGCGCCGCAGCAGCGCTGTCCCGCCGGCCGGGTCGGACAACCGCGGGAAGACCACGACGGCAACGGCCTGTGGCAACCAGAAGGCCGCCTTGGCCAGGACGGCACCGGCGCTGTAGCGACCCGACTCGTCGCCGCTCAGGACGTTGCGCGCCAGCAGCACGTCGAGGTTGGCGAGCACCAGCACCGCGAGCAGGCCGCTGGCCGCGACCACCACGTCACGGACGGTCGGCAGCGCCACGGGTGTCGAGCCTGGGCTTCCTCGTCCCACCAGCGCGAGCCCCACCGTCATGGCGAGCACCGTCCCGGCGCCGAGGGCGGCCAGCACCTCAGCAGCCCCACCGCCGAGGAGGAGCGGGGCGACTCCCAGCAGCTTGCCGACTGCCTGCACGCCGATGACCGCGGCCAGCGCGGGAAAGCGCTCCGACCCCTGCAGGACCCCCATGGCTGCGGACAGGACCGCAAAGGGCGCGAGCTGCGCGGCTACCCACAAGGGCCCGGCGACCGAGGTGTGCAGGAAGGTCCCGAGCAAGGGCGCGGCAGCGACCACGGCGCCGCTGACGGCCAGACCGACGCGCGCTGACCGGACGATGAGCGCCCGTTCCCGCGGGCCGCGTACCTCGCCCACAGGGCGGCGTGCGATCGAGCGCGCGACCACAGCCTGCAGCGCCAGGGCCGGCACCGACACGACGAGAAGCGCACCGAGGAAGGCGTTCAGCTCGCCGTACCCGTCCTTGTCGAGCACGCGCGCCGCGGCGACGGTCACGACGTAGCCGACCACGTTGACCAGGGTGAGCGCCGGCGCCACCAGCGAGCCCCCGCGGGCGAGGGAGACCCGTCCGTCCGTTGTGCCGGTGACGGCTGACGTCGGTACGAGAACGACTTGGGACCGGTGCTCCTCCACGTGGCGGACTCTAAGCGCCGCAGGCGCCCCCGACACGGTTAGCATGCGTTCACGGCTGACCCATCGGGCCGTTGGGGTGACCGCCAGCCCGGCGGCGGCGGGTCGAGAGGGAGACGTGTCGATCAGCTCGACCCTGGACGATGCCGTCCCCGCCGATGCACATCACGGCAGCACCGCAGGTGAGGTGCTGGGACCCGGTCGAGGTCCCGCGGACCACTTGCGTCTGCTCGCGATCTGCGTCGCGCTCGTCGCCCTGGCCCTGAAGCAGGCTCCCGCGCAGCTGGTGGGCGACACCAAGCTCGACCTGTCGGTCGATCCCGTGCAGTTCCTCAGCCGTGCTCTGCACCTGTGGGACCCCAGTCGCGATTTCGGGCTCACCCAGAACCAGAGCTATGGATACCTGTTCCCGATGGGTCCCTTCTTCGCGCTCGGGCACCTGATCGGGCTGCCGGCCTGGATGGTGCAGCGGTTGTGGTGGGGGCTGCTGCTCTGCCTGGCGTTCCTCGGCGTCGTCAAGCTGCTGGAGCGGCTCGGTGTCGGCGATCCCTTCAGCCGGTTGCTCGGCGGGTTGGCCTTCGCCCTGTCCCCACGCGTCTTGTCGACCCTCGGGCCCATCTCGGTCGAGACGCTGCCCTACTGCCTGTCGCCCTGGGTGCTGCTGCCGCTCGTCACCGGGGCCCGCGAAGGGTCGCCCCGAAGAGCTGCCGCCCGATCAGGGCTCGCGGTCTTGTGCATGGGCGCCGTCAACGCAGCAGCCGTCCTGGCAGCCCTTCCCCCTGCCGCCCTGTGGCTCCTCACCCGTCAGCCAGGACCCAGGCGTCGCAGCCTGATGCGCTGGTGGGTCGCGTCGGTCGCGCTCGCGACGACCTGGTGGGTCGTGCCGCTGGTCCTGCTCGGTCGTTACAGTCCGCCGTTCCTGGACTACATCGAGAACTCCTCCATCACCACCTCGGTCACGGCGCTCATCGAGGTGCTTCGCGGCACCTCTGACTGGGTCGGCTATCTCGGTAGTGCCCACGGGCCGACCTGGCCGGCGGCGTCCGCGCTGCTCGTCACGCCCACGGTCATCCTCTACACGGTGCTCGTGGTGGCGGCCGGTGTCGCTGGGCTGCTGTGGCGGGACCTGCCTGAACGACTGTGGCTGACGCTGTGCCTGTTGCTCGGCGTCGCCGCGGTGACGGCCGGTCACAGCGGACCCGTGGCGGGGCTGTTCGCCCGCACCGAACGCGAGCTGCTGGACGGCGTGCTCGCGCCGTTTCGCAACGTGCACAAGTTCGACGTCGTCCTTCGCCTGCCACTCGTCGTAGGCCTCGTCCACCTGGCTTCGAGGCTGTCCGAGCGGCTGTCGGGTACCGGCCAGCACCTGGCTGACCACCGCGCGCGGTCGCGCCGGATCGCTCTGCAGGCCGGGGCACTGGCAGCGGTCATCGGCGCCGCGTTGCCCGCGTTGTCGCCCGGTCTGGCACCTCGGCAGCCGTTCGCGGCGATCCCGCCGTACTGGCAGCAGACGGCGTCGTGGCTGGCTGCTCATCAGGGGCAGGGACACGCCCTGCTCGTTCCTGGCTCGAGCTTCCCGGACTACCTGTGGGGCAGCTCGAACGACGAGCCGCTCCAACCGCTTGCCGCCTCCGGCTGGGCGGTCCGGGGGGCTGTGCCGCTCACCCCGGCGGGCACCATCCGGTACCTGGACGCGGTCGAGCAGCGACTGGCCACCGGCACACCGTCGACCGGGCTCGCCGACGACCTGGCGCGTGCCGGCATCCGGTACGTGGTGCTCCGCAACGACCTCGACTACGGGGCTGCATCCGCTACCCGTCCGCTGCTCGTCCACGAGGCGGTCGTCGCCTCGCCGGGCATCAACAAGGTGGCGTCGTTCGGCGGACTGGTGGGGGGCAGCAGCCTGAGCGGCTACGTCGACGAGGACCTCGAGGTGCCCTACCCGGCTGTCGAGATCTACGAGGTCGGGCGGGCGACACCACGCGCGGAGCTGCATCCGCTGTCCGACGTCGTGCGCGTCGCCGGTGGCCCGGAGTCGCTGCTGCCACTGGACGACCGAGGACTGCTGAAGGGCCGCCCGGCGGTCCTGCAGAACGACGCGGGCAAGGTGCCCGGCCTCGCCTCGACGCCGACCGTCCTCACCGACGGCCTGAGGCGCCGCGAGGTCTTCTTCGGGGGCGTCCAGAACGAGAGCACCTCGGCGACCCTCACCTCGACAGACCCGTTCCGGCTCACGGCGCCGGCGCACGACTACCTGATGCCTGGTGCCGCTGCCGACCAGACGACCGCCCGGGTCCTGGGCGCCCGGTCCGTCGGCGCCTCGTCCAGCGCGTCCGACGCCGGGGCCCTCGGCGGTGCGCAGCGCGCCCACCTGCCCTTTGCCGCCGTGGACGGCGAGCTCACCACCAGCTGGCGCTCCGACGCGGGCAAGGACGTCGCGAGGGCGTCCTGGCAGATCGCCTTCGACGCCCCCCGCACCGTGGACGGGCTCGAGATCAGCTTCGATGTGCCCAACAGCGGCACCCAGCCCACGGCGGTCACCGTGAGCACCGACACCGGCTCGGTGGTCGTCAGCGTGCCCCGAGGAGGTAGGCCTGTCCCGGTGCAGGGGCTGTCAGGCACCACCTCCTCCTTGACCGTCGCGACGGCCCGCACCCGTGGGACGGGCCTGGGCTTCCTCGGGATCTCCGAGGTCGTGCTGCCGGGGCTGCGGGTCCAACGGACCCTCGACACGACCCGGGTCAGCGGGACGCCGGTGATCGCCCTCGACGCGGATGGCAGCGACCGCAACGCCTGCTACCCGCTGCTCACCGAGTTCCTGTGCTCGAGCACCCTGGCACGGTCTGGGGAGGACACCGCACGGATCGACCGCACCCTGCACCTCGACGGGTCGGGGAGCTACCGGTTGTCGGCCTCCGCCGTCCCACGGGCGGGAGCGGCCCTGGACGCCGTGCTCGACAGCGGGACCGGGGTCACGGTCACGGCTTCCTCCTCGGCGGTGGCCGACCCCGCCGCACGGCCCGGCACTGCGCTCGATGGCGATCTGGGCACCGGGTGGCGGGCCGCTTCGGGTGACAAGGATCCGGCGCTGACCGTCACGTACGGCGCCCCGCAGACCGTCACGGGACTTCGGCTGCAGGTGCGTTCGTCGCTGGCCGCCTCGAAGGCACGGGCCGTCCGGGTCGTGTCCGCGGCAGGCTCCCGACAAGGGCGCATCGGCGCGGACGGCACAGTCCGGTTCGCGCCGCTCGTGACCGACAGCCTCACGGTCCACCTCGAGGACGTCGTGCCGGCGACGTCGCGCGATCCCTACTCCCTCACCGGCAGCCTGCTGCCGGTCGGGATCAGCGAGCTCACGGTGGTAGGAGCGCAGGCACCTCGCCGCCCTGCCTTCCTCGTCACCGTGCCCTGCTCCGCCGGCCCGGTGCTGCGCGTCGGCAACGTGTTCGTGCACACCAGCGTGAAGACCGACCGGGCCGCGCTACAGCGGCTCACCCCCGTGAGGCTGTCGGTCTGCGGCTCGAACGGGGTGGACGTCGGGGACGGGACGCAGGTGGTGGCCCCGGCCTCGGCAGTTCTGCGGCCCGTGTCGTTGACCCTGCGCCCGAGCCTCGGCGACGCCCTCACTGGCGCGGCGCAACCGAACGTCCCGATCACGACCGCGCAGTGGGGCACCGCAGCGCGGCAGGTGTTGCTGCCCGCTCGTACGCAGCCGACCCTGCTGCAGGTGCACGAGAACACCAACCCCGGCTGGGTCGCAACCCTCGACGGCCACCGCCTGGCCGCAGTCGTCGTCGACGGCTGGCAGCAGGGCTGGGTGGTCCCGGGCGGCGCGCCGGGAACGGTTCATCTCGCCTTCACCCCCGACCACTCGTTCCGGCTGGGCCTGGCCGTCGGGGCGCTCGCCGTGCTGCTCCTGCTCGTCCTGGTCGTGTGGCGCGGGCGGTCGAGCAGCGCACCGGCGGCCGCCCGGCGCAGCGGAGCCGTCATCGTGGTCGGTCTGGCCGCCGTCCTGGCACTGGTGGGAGGCGGCACCGCTGTCGCGTGCTGCCTGGTCGCCGCGGCGCTCCTGGCGGGTGGCGCCCGCCGCGCCCGCGTCCGAACCGCGCTGGCGACCGGGGCGGTGGGGGTGGCCGGGTTGCTGCTCGCCCTCAACCCCTGGCCAGGTGCGCACTACGCCGGCCGGGCGGCCATCCCTCAGGCGCTCTGCGTCACCGCACTCGCGCTGGTCTGGTCGGCGCTGCTGCCGGACCGTCGACCCCTCGCGAACCTCCTGTCCTTGAGGCGTAGGGCGGGACGTTCGACGACGACGTAGCTCACGGCGGCCACCCCGACACTGCCCACCCAGGTCACGGAGAACACGAGCAGCCAGCTGCCCGTGAACAGCTGCTGGTGCAGCACCCGGACCGCGGTCTCCAGGACGAGCAGGTGCCATAGGAAGATCCCGTACGAGATCTCGCCGAGCAGCTGCACGGGCCGCCGGCCCAGTGCGCGAACGGTGTGGCCTTCGTGCTGCGGCCCGAGGACCAGGGGCAGCAAGACCAGGAGGGCACAGGCGCCGTACAGGAGGTTCTTGAGCACGGCCTCCCAGGTGGTGGGGACTGCTTCGAGGCTGCGCGGTCCTGCCACAGGTGATGTCGCCACTGCGAACAGCGCGAGCGAGGTGCCCCAGCACGTCCCGGTCGACCTCGCGAGCTCGGCGAGACGGTGCATCCATGGGGCCGCGCCGCCGGCCACGAGCCGCACCTGGATGAGGGCCAGCGCCATCCCGCAGGCAAACCAGTCGAGGTACCCCGGCAGCCACTGCCCGGCGGTGTGGAGATCGAACCAGCTCGTCCGGGTCGTCACCACCTGCCAGGCGACGCTGACCGCCGCAACCGCGGCCAGCGCGACGAGCGGTCGACGGCCCGCGGCCGTGCCGCGCCGGCCGAGGACGACGACCGCGAGGACCGGCAGCAGGAGGTAGAAGGCGACCTCCGTGCACAGGCTCCAGGTCTGCGTGAGGCCGTGGCGCTGCAGGCCCGGGCTGTAGACCTGCGTGAGCGTCAGGTGGCGCAACCACACCCCGGGACCGCGCTGCCCGGCATTGGCCGGCAGCAGCAGCAGGCACGCGACCACGGCCAGCCAGTACGCCGGAAGGATCCGCAGCCCGCGGCGCCACAGGTAGTCGACGGTGCGGGGCCAGCGGCTGCGGTCGCTGACCGCGGCCTGGGCGAACGGACGGAACAGCAGGAAGCCCGACAGCACGAAGAACAGCGCGACCCCGATGTCGAACCGCGCGAGGGTGCCCGACATCGGACCGTGGACGCTGCGACCGGTCTGGAACGCGACATGGGTGGCGAGCACGGCACTGGCACCGGCAGCCCGCACCGCGTCCAGCCCGGGGAAGGCGTGCAGCGGACGCCCCGGCGGCGGGGACGGGTCAACGGGTGGGGAGAGGACGGCGGTCATCCTGGCAGCGCCACGGGGGTGCCGACGCGTACGTCGTCGGTGCAGACCGACGCTCCAGGTGAGAGCCCGTCCAGGCCCACGCTCGGGACCTCGCCGTCCACCAGCAGGTACAGGGCGTGCAGACCAGCTTGGAGCTGGACGTGCACCGTCTGCCGGCCGGCACTCACGGTCGCGCGGGTGTCCTCGCTCGCGATGTAGCCGATGCGGACCGTCCAGGCGTAGTCGAACGCGGTGTTCTGCATCGGCACGGTCGTGCCGAGCGACCCCGAGGCGAACCACCCGCATGCCGGGCGGGGGCCGGGCTCGTTGCGGATGCCATGAACCGTCAGCTCACGAATGTGCCCTGTGTCGTCCAGCACCCGCAAGGAGTCTGCGGCGGCCCCGAGCCGCAGATAGCGGGGCTGGTGCGGCAAGGGGGCGAGCGCGTGCGAGGCGGTGTTGGCGGGGAAGAACACCGCCGGCATCATCGCCCCCGGGACGGCCGTGTCTGCGAGGACGAGGTCTGGACCGGCGTGCTGGAACTCCCGGGCCGCCGTCGCGACGTAGCCAGTGGCGACATTGGTCTTCCAGAACGCGTCGTAGCGCACCGTCGACAGGAGGGACGACACGACCACGGCGACGACGACGAAGCGCACCGCGACCCGACGTGAGTTCGACGAGAGCGTCCAGGGCTGGGACGGCTCGCCGCCGGGACGCCAGCTGCGGAGGGGGTCGACCCACGCGCGCGGCCTCAGGACGGTGAGCTCGCCCTTGGCCACCGAGCCGACGAGCGGCAGCAGCCCGAGCGGGAGAGCGATCGCCGCCAGCAGCGCCACCTCGGAGAAGTACCGGTAGGAGTAGCCGATCACCGGACCGATCTGGAAGCGGCCCGCTGCCAGCAGGACCACCGTGGCCACGAAGTACGCCAGCGGCAGGCTCCAGGCGCGCAGTGCCTGCCGGAAGGTCGCCGCACTGCCCAACACCACAAGCAGCAGGACGACCCACGACAGCGCCGACAGGCCCACCCCGATGTTCGGAAGGGTGTTGGCGGGTCCGCCCCCGAAGGCGATCCAGGACCAGGGTCCGGTGACAGCACCCGCCCGCAGTCCGCGCAGGGAGGCATCCAGCATGTCCAGGAAACCGGTCGGGCTGGGATGCCCCGCCACGGTCGAGTTCACGGTGAGGCGGTAGTAGGCGACGTAGGGCAGCAGGACGACCGCCCAGGCCGTCCAGACCCGCCAGTGCAGCGTGAACGTGCCGACCAGCCGGCGCCACCAGGACCCGCCCACGAAGTACATGGCCGTGAACAGGAACAGGAGTGGCGCGAACAACAACAGCTTCTCGAAGAACGCC
This sequence comes from Frankiales bacterium, assembly GCA_025966135.1. GTDB lineage: Bacteria > Actinomycetota > Actinomycetes > Mycobacteriales > SCTD01 > RYN-111. The sequence continues at coordinate 13,263 of JAOPVP010000023.1, read as the reverse complement.
AGGCCCAGCACGAAGGCGAGGAGCGCGTACAGGCCTGTCCGCGTCCGACCCGAGCGCAGGTACCGGACGTGCAGGTACAGCGTCGAGACCATCGCCAGCATCGCGGGGAGCTGGTTCAGCGCGGCTGCCCACCACAGGAAACCGGGCAGCGTGACGGGGGAGAACAACAACAGGGCCAAGGGGACGAGCACGGCCTTGCGGGGACCGAACAGCTCACGCAGCAGCGCCAGCAGCACCAGACCCGTGGCCGCCTGCAGGACGACGTCGACCGCGACCACGGGTGCGATCTGCAGCGGCGCCGCCCGGGTCAGCAACCACACCTCGGCAAAGGCGCCCGGCATGAGGTGGCCGTTGTACGAGTGCAGGAGGTAGCCGGGGTCGCCCAGCCGCATCGTCGCCGCCCTGGAGGTGAACAGGAAGTCGTCGATGGTCAGGTAGCCCCGCAACCCCACCCAGCCCCGCAGTACTGCCTGGGCGACGACCAGGGCGATCCCGGACCAGAGGACCCCGCGGCCGTGGGACCAGCTGCGTCCGTGGGACGGGCGCTGCTCGCCCGGCGCCCGGGCCAGGCCGGGCGCTGTAGGCGGCGCCGTCACACCGGCAGCCGTCGGAACACCGCGCGGGGAAGGTGCCGTAGCGCGGACATCACGAAGCGGAGCGTGCCGGGCACCCACACCGTCTGCTTGCGGTTCCGAAGCGCCGTGACGACCGCCTCCGCAACCATGTCGGTCGTGGCGCTGAGCGGCGCGGGCTTGAGGTGCGCGGTCATCCGGGTGCGCACGAACCCGGGTCGCACCACCAGGACGTGCACACCCGTACCGACCAGGGCATCGCCCAGTCCCGTGGCAAAAGCGTCGAGGCCCGCCTTGGCGGAGCCGTACAGGAAGTTCGACCGCCGGGGTCGTTCGCCTGCCACGCTGGACAGCACCACGAGGGTGCCGTGTCCCTGGGCGCGCAAGGCCTGCGAGGCCAGCAGACCGATGGACACGGCTGCCGTGTAGTTGGTCTGCACGATGTCCAGCGCCTGCGCGACGTCCTGCTCCGCCGCGAGCTGGTCCCCGAGCAGTCCCACGGCCAGGATGACGACGTCGAGGTCGCCGCCGGCGAAGGCCTGCTCCACCACGACGGGGTGCCCGTTGAGATCCGCCGCGTCGAAGGGCACGACGTCGACGCCCGCGCCCTCCTGCGCGAGGCGCTCCGCGCCCGCGGTCAGCCGCTGCGAGGGACGACCGGCAAGCACCACCCGTCGAGTCTGGTCGCGGACGAGGCGTTCCACGATCGCCAGACCGATCTCCGACGAACCTCCGACGAGGAGGACCGACTGCGGCTGGCCGAGGGCGTTCATCACAGACGGAGCCTTCTCGCGAGATCGGAGGTGAACACGTGCGAAGGATCGACGCGCTCTCGTACGGCGCGCCAGGCCTCGAGCTGGGGGTACATGCTGGGCAGGAGCTCGGCCGGCAGCCGGGCGTCCTTGGCGAGGTACACCCTGCCACCAGCGGCGACGACGATGGCGTCCAGCCGGTCGAACAGCCCGCTCAGGGCGGGTGTCCGCGCCGGCAGGTCGAGAGCCAGCGTCCAGCCCGGCATCGGGAACGACAGCGGCCCCGGGCTCGCCGCACCGAACCGCTTGAGCACCGCCAGGAAGGACGGGGCACGCGCCGCGCTGAGCAGCTCGACAGCTTCCCGGACCGCTTCGCCCGCGGCCTCGGGAACCACGAACTGGTACTGGACGAGCCCGGCCGGGCCGTAGACCCGGTTCCAGTCACGCAGCCCGTCGAGCGGGTGGAAGAACGTGGACAGTCGCTGCACCTCGCCACGCCGCTCACGGGGGGCCTTGCGGAACCAGGCCGCGTTGAACGCCGATACCGTGCTGCGGCGCAGCAGACCGCCGGGTACCACCGGCGGGACCCGCAGCAGGGAGCGCGGCGCGAAGGCCAGCGGGTCGGTACGACGGGAGGCGGGCAGCTCGTCAACGCGCGCGTGGTCGCCCCGGGTCAGCACCGACCGGCCCAGGGACCGGCCCCGGGCCAGCAGGTCGATCCAGGCCACGGAGTACCTGTACAGGTCGTCGGTGCGGACCATCCTGTCCATCAGGTCGTCGAGGTCGGTGGCCCGCTCGGTGTCGACGCTCATGAAGGACGTCCGGACGGCCAGCAGCTGCAGCACGACTCGCGTCACGATGCCCGTGAGGCCCATCCCACCGGCCGTGGCCCAGAACAGGTCCGTGTCGCGCTCGCGGTCGACCCGCCGCAGCTGCCCGTCGGCCGTCACCAGGTCGAAGGCCAGGACGTGCTGCCCGAAGCTGCCGTCGGTGTGGTGGTTCTTGCCGTGGATGTCGGCGGCGAGGGCTCCGCCGAGGGTGACGAAGCGGGTCCCGGGCGTGACCGGGACGAACCAGCCGTGGGGCAGCACCCGCTCCATCAGGGCGTGCAGGCTCAGCCCCGCATCGGCGACCACGACACCCTGGTGCAGGTCGAGGTCGTGCACCTGGCACAGCGGGGTGAGATCGAGCACCGAGCCGCCCGCGTCCTGCGCTGCGTCCCCGTAGCTGCGTCCGAGGCCGCGGGCGACGATCCCGCGAGAACCCGCCGAGCCCACCGCCGCACAGACCTCGCTGGCGTTGGCCACGGGCACGACGCGAGCCGCGGTCGGAGCGGTCCTGCCCCAGCCGGCCAGTAGCTGGGCTTCAGACACCGGCCGCGCCGAGGCCGAACGTGAGCAGCCACAGGACGGCGATCACCTGCAGACCGCGGTCGTGCAGGACGATGTCCTCGGGCTCAGCGGCCTCACCACGGTCCACGTCGAGGGCGTAGCGCAGCACCGCCAGGACGAAAGGCGCGACCGAGATCGCTGACCAGGGGGCGCTGGCGCGGTCGGACATCGCTGCCGCGACCTCGAACGCCCACAGGCTGTACGCGGTGAGCAGCACGCCGGCCGACATGGCCCAGACGAACCGCAGGTAGGTGGGGGAGTAGGCGCTCAGCGAGGTGCGCACCTCGCCCGCTCGGGAGCCGAGGGACACCAGCTCGGAGTACCGCTTGCCGGCGACCATGAACAGCGAGCCGAAGGCGGAGACCATGAGGAACCAGCGGGAGAGCGGCAGCTCTGCGGCCAGGCCACCGGCCATGGCCCGGAGCAGGAACCCGGAGGCGACGATCGCCAGGTCGACGACCGGCTCGTCCTTCAGGCCCAGGCTGTAGGCCTGCATCAGCACGACGTACGTGGCCATGCAGGCGGCGAGCTGGCCGTGGCCCGTCAGCAGGGGCAGCGCGACGGCGCCGACCAGCAGGAGCACAGCCGCGCTGATGGCGAGCCGGGGTGAGACGTCGCCGCGGGCGATCGGGCGATGCTGCTTGACGGGGTGCCGGCGGTCGCCTTGCAGGTCCCGTACGTCGTTGACGAGGTAGGTGCCGGCGGCGGCCAGGGTGAACACCGCGAAGGCGAGCAGGGTGTCGGGCAGCACGTGGGGCCGGAACTGCTGTGCCGCAGCCAGCGGGGCGGCGCCCACCAGCAGGTTCTTCACCCACTGCTTCGGTCTCAGGGCCTCGACGAAGGATGCCGCTCTGCCGCGGTGTGCGACGGAGGGGCCGTGTTCTTGGCTGCCGTGGCCGTCAGCGGCCGGACGCGAAGCCGGGATGGTGGCCGGAGGCAGGGTTGCGGTCGTGGTGAGGCGAGCCGAAGGGTCGGACGTGGCTTCCGGCCGCGACGCAGCACGACCTTCCTGACTGCGTCGCATGCAAGACACAGTAGGCATGCGCAGGCCCAGCTGAGGGGCGAAAGCCAAGATTTCGTCCTCAATCCCGGCGATGCCCAGGGGCCTCAGCGCGCCCTCGCGTGTCACGGCCCTCGCCGTGGCGGCGCCGCGTAGCGTCCGCCCGTGCTTGCGCTGCGGATCCGGTCCCGTCTCGGGCTGACGGTCGGGGCCGGCCTCGCCGTACTGCTGCTCGGGCCGTTGCTGGGGCCCGGTTACGTGCTGGTCCGCGACATGGTCTTCGTGCCCCGGATGCCCCTCGGTCGGCAGCTGCTGGGCCTTGACGGCGTGCCGAGGGCGGTGCCCAGCGACCTGCTGGTGGCGCTGGCGAGCCGCGTGGTCGCGGCGGGCTGGCTGCAGGACCTGGTCCTCGTCGCGATCGTGGTGTGCGGGGCCTGGGGAGCCGGTCGGCTGGTGCCGACGGCCAGCCGCGCCGGAGCCCTCGCCGCCGCCACGACCTACGGCTGGTCGGCGTACCTGCATGAGCGGCTCCTGCTGGGCCAGTGGGCCCTGCTGGTGGGCTGGGCCGTCCTGCCCTGGGCCGCCCGGGCCGCCCTCGCCTGGCGGCGCGGTCATCCTGGCTGGCCGGCGATCGCCTGCCTCGCGTGCGCGGCCACCGGGGGAGCGAGCGCCGTGCTGCTCGTCGGGCTGGTCGTCGTGGTGTGCGGTCGGCCGCTGAAGGCCCTCGCGGCGACCGCGCTCCTCAGCCTTCCCTGGGCCCTGCCCGGGCTCCTCCAGCCGGTGGCCTCCGGTGACCCGGCCGGCGTGGCTGCCTTCGCCGCGCACGCCGACACGCCGCTGGGCCTGCTCGGCTCGCTGCTGACCGGCGGTGGTGTCTGGGCGCCGGCAGCCGTCCCGCCAGGTCGGTCCGCCGGAGTCGTAGCCGCGGTTCTCGTCCTGCTGGTCGCGGCCGTCGGCCTGCCGCGCTTGTGGACCAGGCTCGGTCACCGGCTGCTGGTCGCCGGGGGAATGGGGCTGCTGCTCGCGCTCCTCGGGCGCCTGCCCGGGCTGTCCGACGCCCTGCGCTGGGCCGTCGTCCACGTGCCGGCGGCTGGGCTGCTCCGGGACGGCCAGAAGTGGCTCGCGCCGTTCGTGCTGCTCACCGCCGCGGCTGTCGCCTGCGGCGCCGAGGTGGTCGTGGCCAGGGTCCCTCGAGAGCGGGTACGGCGGGTCGCCGCAGCGCTCGTCGTCCTCGCCCCGATCGCCGCCCTCCCCGGAGCCGCGTGGGGCGAGCACCGTCGGTTGACCGTCAGCCACTACCCCAGGGACTGGCAGCGGGTCCCCGACCAGACCCGGGGGATGGTGCTGGTGCTGCCGTGGACGCTGTACCGCGCCTTTCCCTGGGACGGCAACCGGACGGTCCTCGACCCGGCGACCAAGCTGCTGCGGCGACCGGTCGTCAACGACGACCTCCCGCTGGTTCAGGGTTCCGTCAGGGGCGAGGACCCGGTCGCGGCCCGGGTCGAGGCCGCGGTGACGTCGGGGGAGGCTCTGCTGCCTGCGCTGCGAGCCGCGGGAATCGCGCAGGTGCTCGTGGAGCGAACCACCCGCGGCGCGGACCCGGGCGCGCTTGAGCGCCAGACCCGCGGGCTCACCGTGGTGACGGAGACCGACGAGCTGGCGCTCTACGCGGTGCCGGGCGGTGGGCCCGAGCCGTCGAGCGGGCCGGACTGGCCGGTCGTGCTCGGTGACCTGGTCGCCGGGGGCTACGGCCTGCTGGCCGTCGTCCGCGCCGTACGAGGTCGAAGGCCCTACTGACCCTGCTCGTAGGTGACGACGGTGCCGCTCTTGGGCAGGCCGTCGCCAGACGACGCGTTGCTCTGGCTCGACACGATGCCGAACGTGGTGGCGCCGGCGAGCAGGAGGCCCGCGATGACGGTGCCGATGGTGGCCATGGTCAGTGCTCCTTCGTGAGTGAGGTGTTGCGAGAAAGCTCAGAGGGGGTGTCGGAGGGGGTGTCGGAGGGGGTGTCGAGGACCTCGGAGAACGCCGCCGCGGTGGTGTCCCAGGCGAAGCGGGAGGCGTGCGCGCGGGCACCCTCGCCGAGCCGACGCCGGAGTGCCTCGTCGACCAGCAGCCGGCGCAAGGCTTGGTGAAGGCCGCTGACGTCGTCCACGAGCAGCCCGGTCTGGTCGTCGACGATCGACTCGGCGAGACCACCGGCACCCCGGAACGCGATCGACGGCGTGGCGTGCGTCCCGGCCTCGACGACCGACAGGCCCCAGCCCTCCTTGACGGAGGGAACGGCATGGACCCAGGCGCGGGCGAGGAGGTCGGCCTTCGTCTGCTCGGTGACCCGGCCGCGCAGGTGCGCGACGCCCTGGAGGCCGAGCGCGGCCACCCTGTCGCGCAGGGCCGGCAGCCAGTAGCCGTCGCCCGCGACCTCGACCTGCAGGTCGGGGAACTCGTTGCGAAGGACCGCCGCCGCCTCGAGCACCAGCTCGATGCGCTTGTGCGGCACGACCCGGCCGAGCACCGCGATCGTCGGGACCGCGGCGCGCTCGGCGTCGGTGACCACGGCGGGGGAGGTCCCGTTGTAGACCACCCGGATGCGAGTCGCCGCCACGCCCAGGCCGATGAGCTCGGCCTTCGTGACCTCGGAGACGGCGACGTAGTCGCACCGGCGGTTCACCCGTGGGGCGACCCAGGACTCGAGCCACCAGCCGAGCTTCGCGCCGAGCGGGCCGAACACCACGGGCCACTGCTCGCGGTGCACGTGGTGCACGAGGACCACGACCCGGCGCCGGGTCCAGAGGCGGGCCAGGAACGGCACGCCGTTGTGGACCTCGACGACGAGGCCGCGACGACCCAGCCGGCCGAGCAGCATGAGGGCGGCTGCCCAGAGGTAGACGGTGTGGTGGTTGCCACGCCGGAGGTAGCGGACGCCGTTCTTCACCTCGTTCTTGGGCGCATTGCGGTGCGCGGCGCAGAACAGCGTGACCCGGTCGCCGGCGGCGACGAGACGGGAGGCGAGCTTCTCGACGTACAGCTCGGAGCCGCCGCCCTCGGGGTTGGTGAGGTCCCGCCAGTTGAGGACGAGTACGTCGCGGGAGGTCCGAAGGACCTCCGCCTCCGGGCGCCGGGACTGTTGAGGGACCCGGCCGTGGAGCACGCCGCTGAGGGCGCGCGTGGACGCCGTGCTCGTCGTGGTGGTCACCTGCGGCAGCGCCCTTCCGTCAGCGGGGCACGCCCGTGTCGCACCGAGGTTGCGCGACCGGACCAAGTCGGGCCATGACAAGACAGGACCCCATACGTCTGGTCCTTCTGGGCTACTTGGCCGATTCCGGGACATCGGGTCGTAGGGTCGCCGCGTGCCCGTGCCGACGACCGATGACCTGCCGCCCCTTGGCTCGCTGGCGCGCAGCCGGGTCCTGCTGAAGGCGTTCGGCTACGAGCAGACCGACCCGGCTCGCTTCTACTCGCTGCTGGCAGCCGACTCGGCGAGGCAGGTCGCCCACTACACACCGCTGGCGGGACGCACCCTCCTCGACGTCGGCGGGGGTCCCGGCTACTTCGCGGACGCCTTCCGAACGCTGGGAGCGCAGTACATCGGGCTCGACGCCGATGTCGGTGAGCTCTCGCTGCACGGTCGGGAGGTCGCGAGGGACACCGTCCTCGGCAGCGGCATGGCGCTGCCGTTCCGGGATGGCTGCATCGACGTCTGCTACTCGAGCAACGTCCTCGAGCACGTCCCGGACCCGGAGCGCATGGCCGATGAGCTGGTCCGGGTCACCCGCCCCGGCGGGCTGGTGTTCCTGTCCTACAACAACTGGCTCGCCCCCAACGGGGGTCACGAGACCGCGCCCTGGCACTACCTGGGCGGGTATCGCGCTGCCGACAGGTACGCGCGGAAGAACGGCAGGCGCCCGAAGAACGAGTACGGGACCTCGCTGTTCCGCACCTCGGTGGCGCAGATGCTCCGCTGGCTCGACCGGCAGGACGGGGTGGAGGCGCTCGACGTCCTCCCGCGGTACCACCCGAGCTGGGCGAGATGGATCGTGAAGGTGCCCGGTGCCCGGGAGATCGGCACCTGGAACCTCCTGCTGGTCCTGCGCCGACGGAGCCTGAACCGGGTCTGAGGGGATATCGGCGGGCTGCCCGAATCTGATCCTTTCGGGCCATTGTCGACGTAACCCCTTGCACCCCACTGTTGCGCGTGTTGCGGCAGAGCAACAGCGACACCTTGATCCGTGGCGCCCCGCGAAAGCGGCCCCCTTACTCCTCCTTGGGAGAGCGCATGGTCTCGAAGTCGGCAACCGTCCTGGTGGGCACAGGGGTCTTCTCCCTGTCCTTGGCCGGCCTCACGGTGGCTGTCGCGCAGCCGGCGCTGTTCAAGGCATCGACCGTCTACAGCACCACGACTGACTTCGTGGGCACGGGCAGCAACATCGACGCCGACACCGGCAAGCTGGTCAACGGCGCGGTGACCATGAAGCGCAGCACGGGGACGCACACCCACGACGTCAACGGCAAGAAGGTCGCCTACGGGAACAGCAGCACCGCCGTCTACGACATCTACAGCGACACCAGCTTCACCGCAGACGGCAGCACGACCGCGGTGAACCTCAGCAAGACGCTGCAGACCTACGCCTTCGACCGCAACACCGGCAAGCTCCAGCGCGGCGACTACGGCGACGCGACCGTGCTCGCCCCGAACGCTTACGCGACCAAGCTCCCGTTCGGCGCCAAGAAGACCAGCTACCAGTACTACGACGACAACACCGCGACGACGGCCACGATGACCTACGTCGGCGAGAAGACGATCGACGGCCTGAAGACCTACGAGTACACCTACAGCGTTCCCGGCACCGACATGGGCGTGCTCCCCGTCGTGGGGGCCGTGCCCGGCGCCTGGGTCGGCGAGACGAGCCCCAGTGTCCCTGCCCACCAGTTCGTCTCGGTGACCGAGCACCTCTACTTCGAGCCCGTCACCGGGTCCCCCGTCGGCGCCGACGTCGACGAGAACGTCTGGGCCCAGGTGGCCAGCGGCACCAAGGTCGACCTCGTCGTGGTCAAGGGGCTGCATGTCACGCCGGCCAGCCAAGCAGCCGTCATCAAGGACGCCAAGGCGAGCAAGGCGAAGGTGCAGCTGCTCCAGCGCGCACCCTGGGTGCTCGGGGTGCTCGGCCTGCTGCTGCTCGCGGGCGGCCTGCTCCGGCGCCGCGGACAGACACCGACGGGTGCTTCCTCCCTTGCCAGCGGCGCCCTGCCCACCCCGCGTGACGAGCCCGTCGTCGAGGCCAAGCTCCGCTAGGGCTTGTGGGCGCAGAAGATCGCGGTCCCGGGGACGAGCGCCCCTCGCAGCGGTGACCACTGACCCCACTGCTGCGTTCGGCCCGCCGGCCACTCCGGCTCGATGAGGTCGTCCAGGACCAGACCCGCGGCGACGAGCTCCCTGACCCGGTCGCCGAGGGTGCGGTGGTGCTCGACGTAGACGGCCACGCCCGCCTCGTCCTCCTCGACGTACGGCGTGCGGTCGAAGTAGGACTGCCGGACCGTGAGGCCGCCCGGCCCGGGGTCGTCGGGGAAGGCCCACCTCAGCGGGTGGGTGACGCTGAAGACCACCCGGCCTCCGGGCCGTGCGACCCGCGCCATCTCGCGCATCGTCCCGGCGCTGTCGGCTACGAACGGCACCCCGCCGAAGGCGCTGACCACCAGGTCGAAGGCCGTGTCCCGGAACGGCAACCGCTGCGCATCCGCCTGCACCAGAGCGGGTAGGGCGATGCCGGTGCGCTGGTTCAGTTCGCGGGCCTGGTCCAGTTGGCCCTTCGAGACGTCGAACGCCGTGACCCGTGCGCCCTGCGAGACGAGCCAGCGCCCCGCCTGTGCCGCCCCGCAACCGACCTCCAGGACATCGCGTCCAGCGACCTCGCCCAGGAGGTGGGCATCCGCCTCGCGCAGGCCCTCGGGGCACCACAGGAAGTCGGCGTCCCCGAGCACGTCGCCGTGCTCGGCGTAGTACTCCTGGGCGTTGGCGTCCCACCACCTCCGGTTGGCGCGGGCACTCTCCTGCGGGTCGGCATCGCGGTGCACGACCGCCGCGGTGGCGGGCCCCCCTGTGGGGTTCGACTCGGGCGTGGTCATACGCGTAGTCTGTACGCACGCGCTGCGGGCGCTCGTGCACCCTTGCCCGCGCTCGTCCTGTTGGTCTGACTCCTTCCGTTGTCCGTCTAGCGTCGACGAACCGCCCGCTGCGTGCCTCACCGACCCGCCCACCCGGGGCAGGTCACGATCCCATACGCAGCCGGAGCCCATCCCTTGACCAGCACCCTCGACACCACCGCCTCCACGACGCCCCAGGTCGCCATCAACGACATCGGGAGCGCGGAGGACTTCCTCGCCGCCATCGACGAGACGATCAAGTACTTCAACGACGGCGACATCGTCGAAGGCACCATCGTCAAGGTCGACCGCGACGAGGTCCTGCTCGACATCGGCTACAAGACCGAGGGTGTCATCCCCTCGCGCGAGCTGAGCATCAAGCACGACGTAGACCCGTCCGAGGTCGTGTCCGTCGGTGACATCGTCGAGGCCCTCGTCCTCCAGAAGGAGGACAAGGAAGGCCGGCTGATCCTGTCCAAGAAGCGCGCCCAGTACGAGCGCGCCTGGGGCGACGTCGAGGCCAAGAAGGAAGCCGACGAGGTCATCACCGGCACGGTCATCGAGGTCGTCAAGGGTGGTCTCATCCTCGACATCGGCCTCCGCGGCTTCCTCCCCGCCTCGCTGGTGGAGATGCGCCGCGTCCGCGACCTCCAGCCCTACGTGGGCAAGCAGCTCGAAGCCAAGATCATCGAGCTCGACAAGAACCGCAACAACGTCGTTCTCTCCCGTCGCCAGTGGCTCGAGGAGACCCAGAGCGAGGTCCGCAGCTCCTTCCTGTCGCAGCTGCAGAAGGGCCAGGTCCGCAGCGGCCAGGTCTCCTCGATCGTCAACTTCGGCGCCTTCGTCGACCTCGGTGGCGTGGACGGTCTCGTCCACGTGTCCGAGCTGTCGTGGAAGCACATCGACCACCCCTCCGAGGTCGTCGAGGTCGGCCAGGAGGTCACCGTCGAGGTCCTCGACGTCGACCTGGACCGCGAGCGCGTCTCCCTGTCGCTGAAGGCGACCCAGGAAGACCCGTGGCAGCAGTTCGCCCGCACGCACCAGATTGGCCAGGTCGTCCCCGGCCGGGTCACCAAGCTGGTGCCGTTCGGCGCGTTCGTCCGCGTCGAGGAGGGCATCGAGGGCCTGGTGCACATCTCCGAGCTGGCCGACCGCCACGTGGAGATCCCGGAGCAGGTCGTCCAGGTGGGCGAGGAGATCTTCGTCAAGATCATCGACATCGACCTGGACCGCCGGCGGATCAGCCTGTCGCTCAAGCAGGCCAACGAGGGCGCGGCCAGCGAGGTTGCCGGCGACGAGTTCGACCCGACGCTCTACGGCATGCCCGCGACCTACGACGAGGCGGGCAACTACCTGTACCCCGAGGGCTTCGACTCGGAGAGCGGCGACTGGCTCCCCGGCTACGAGACCCAGCGCGAGGAGTGGGAGCGGCAGTACGCCGAGGCCCGCGCCCGCTTCGAGGCGCACCGCCGCCAGATCGAGGAGTCCCGCGCCAAGGCCGAGGAAGAGGGCGAGGCGGGCGGCGAGGCCGCCGCAGTGACCTCCCAGTCGGTGCCCCGCGCCCCGCGCGGCGGCAACAACCGCCCGTCCGCGCCGGACAACAGCGCCCCGTCCGGCACCCTGGCCTCGGACGAGGCCCTGGCTGCCCTCCGCGACAAGCTGGCCGGCGGCGGCCAGAGCTAGGGGTTTACCGAAGAGTCATCCGTAACGGATGCGGCTCCCTGCCCCGTCGCCCCACATGACCGTGGGACGGCGGGGCATCGCCGTCTATACGGGTGGACTCTTTACGCGGGAGACCAGGTCGCCCCAGGCCTCGGCCACCCGGCGGTCCAGGTCTCCGCGGGTGCCGGAGTTGTCGATGACGATGTCGGCGACGGCGAGGCGCTGCTCACGGGTGGCCTGGGCGGCCATCCGGGCGCGGGCCTGGTCCTCCGACAGGCCGCGGCCGGCCAGCCGGGAGACCTGGACCTCGGGCGGCACGTCGACGACGATGACCAGTTCGAAGTCCGCGCTGCGCTGGCCCTCGGCGAGCAATGGGATGTCGTGCACGACGATCGTGTCCGGGCCGGCCGCCTTGACGGCGGCGTCCTCGGCGGCCTGGAGGTAGGCGTGGATCAGCGGGTGCGTGATGGCGTTGAGCTTCTCGAGCGCGACCTCGTCGGAGAACACGATCCCGGCCAGCTTCGCCCGGTCGAGCGACCCGTCGGCCCGCAGCACCTCGGGCCCGAACGTCTCCGCGATCCGCGCGAGGCCCGGAGTCCCCGGCTCGACGACCGCCCGGGCGGCCTTGTCGCCGTCGAGCACCACGGCCCCCAGTGCGGCGAGCCGTTCGGCCACCGCGCTCTTCCCTGACCCGATTCCCCCAGTGAGCCCGACCCGCAGCATGACACTCCTCAGAAACCGCGACGTATCCCGGGCCACCATACGCCGCCACGGGCCGGCCGTGTCCCGCCGGTCGTCCCCGGCCCAGTGGCAGGACCACGAGATCGGCGGCTGACCGTGGCAGCAGCATCCCCGGCCTGGCCACGATCGCGTCGAATGTAAGAAATGTAAAAGCCCGCTAGCCCTTGACGCCCGCCACCATCGCATCTAATTTCACGATTAAAACTAAGTCTTTTAGTAAGACTTTGATTTTCCTCTGCGCCGGCTTCCGTCACCTTCGCCCGGACCGTTTCACCGTCGCGATGAAAGGACCGCAATGAAGCTAACCGCGCGATTTAGGAAAGGGCGCCGTTACCGCAGGCACTTCATTAGTGTCCTGCTCGCGGTGCTGGCAATGGCCGCCATGTTCACGGCGGGTACCGTCGGCAAGGCCCAGGCCGCTGCCACCCTGCTCTCCCAGGGGCAGCCTGCTACCGCGTCCTCGCTCGAGAACGCCAGCTTCCCGGCCTCGGCGGCCGTGGACGGCAACACGGGAACGAGGTGGTCGAGCGCCTTCTCCGACCCGCAGTGGCTCGAGGTGGACCTCGGCAGCACCGCGGCCGTGAGCCAGGTCGTGCTGCAATGGGAGGCCGCGTACGCGACCGCGTTCCAGGTCCAGACGTCGCCCGACGGCACGAACTGGACCACGATTTACTCCACGACCACGGGCACCGGCGGGACGCAGACGCTGAACGTCACGGGGACCGGCCGGTACGTGCGGATGTACGGCACCGCGCGAGCCACCCCGTACGGCTACTCGCTGTGGGAGTTCCAGGTCTACGGCACGGGCGGCACGACCGGCGGAGGGGGCGGGTCAGGGGCGCCGCCCGCGGCGTTCTGGGGTAACACCAGCGCGATTCCCGCGGCCACGCACGTGCTCGAGGTCGCCATCGTGAACCAGACCAACGGCCAGTACCCCGACAGCCAGGTCTACTGGAGCTTCAACGGGCAGGAGGAATCCATCGCCCAGCAGCCCTACATCGACA
>JAOPVP010000018.1 GCA_025966135.1 Frankiales bacterium | reverse complement strand
GCTCGGCGCCTGGATGACCCCTGTAGTGGAAGGCCGCAAGCAGTAGCACTGGGCAGGGCCAACGCCGCGCCCCACTAGACTTCCGGCTCATGGCCTCCACGAACGACCTCAAGAACGGCATGGTGCTCCAGCTCGACAACGGGCTCTGGGGCGTGGTCGAGTTCCAGCACGTCAAGCCGGGCAAGGGCGGCGCCTTCGTGCGCACCACCCTCAAGAACGTCGTGACCGGCAAGGTCGTCGACAAGACCTTCAACGCCGGTACCAAGGTCGACGTGGCGCAGGTGGACAAGCGGGACATGACCTACCTGTACAAGGAGGGCACCGACTTCGTCTTCATGGACAAGGACACCTTCGACCAGCTGTACGTCCCGACCGAGACCGTTGGCGGCAACTCCGACTACATGCTGGAGAACACCGACGCGATCGTCGCGGTGCACGAGGGCGCTGCCCTGTACGTCGAGCTCCCTGCCTCCGTCGAGCTGCTCGTCGAGCACACCGATCCGGGCCTGCAGGGCGACCGCTCGACCGGTGGCACCAAGCCGGCGCGCCTGGAGACCGGCGCCGAGATCCAGGTCCCGCTGTTCCTGACCACCGGCGAGAAGATCAAGGTGGACACCCGCGACGGGCGCTATCTCGGTCGGATCAACGACAAGTCCTGATGCCTGTCTGCGGAGAGGCGCACTAGCGTGGGTGCCAGGAGCAAGGCTCGGAAGCGGGCGCTCGACGTCCTGTACGAAGCCGACCAGCGCAAGGCCGACCCGCTCGCGACGCTCAAGGAGCGGCTCGCGCAGTCGGACCCGCCGGTACCCGAGTACGCCGTCACCTTGGTCGAGGGCGTCGTCACGAACCGGGCCCGCATCGACGAGCTGCTTGAGACGTATGCGCAGGAGTGGACGTTGGCGCGGTTCCCGGCCGTCGACCTGGCGATCCTGCGGATCGGGGTCTATGAGCTGCTGTGGTGCCAGGACGTCCCGGATGCCGTCGCGGTGAGCGAGGCCGTGGAGCTGGCCGCGAACCTGTCGACCGACGAGAGCCCGGCGTTCGTCAACGGTCTGCTGGCCCGGCTCCTGCAGCTCAAGCCGGCCCTCGGCGTCTGAGCCGCGGCGGCTAGATCTCGATGGCGCGGCGGGCTTCGGCGTTGAGGACGCCCCAGCCGATGAGCTGCTCGGTCAGGGCGCTCGGCGAAGCGTCGTAGATCACGGCGAGTGATCGCAGGTCCTCCTGGCGGATCGACAGGACCCGGCCGTTGTAGTCGCCGCGCTGGCTCTGGATGGTGGCGGCGTACCGAGCCAGCGGAGCCGACTGCTGCGGCGAGACGCTGGCGAGCTGCTCCAAGTCGATGACCAGGCGCGGCGAGGGCTCCGACACGGCGGCGAGGGAGTGGCCCTCGGGCAGGAGCTCCGCGACGGGCACGCCGTAGAAGTCGGCGAGCTCGGACAGTCGCTGCACGGTCACCGCACGGTCGCCACGCTCGTAGGAGCCCACCACGACTGCCTTCCAGCGCCCCTGGCTCTTCTCCTCGACACCGTGCAGGGACAGTCCCTGCTGCGTGCGGATGGCGCGAAGGCGTGCGCCGAGCGCCTTGGCATAGTCGCTCATGTGAGCCTCCCGTCGTCGACACCGGAGCTGGGCGTTCCGGTGCGCGGCGTCGGTCTCACCACTGGCTCGACCGGGGGTTCGCTCCCTCTGGGAGGAAGCGGGGTGACCGTTCAGCCCCCGGGGTCAATGCCTCGCCGTGCGATTACTAGGAGTGACGATAGGCGTGCGCAGAGAAGGCGGTCAAGTGACAAGCGGGGCGAGCTGATCCGAGGGCGGACCTGGTGACCCGTCGAGGGCCTTCGGCGGCGACTGATACCGTCATGGGCACATCTCCACCGAGCCCGTCCCGTGAGGCGGGGAAGGAGGTCCGGCCGGTGACGGCTGTCCCTAGCGGTGTGCGCGCTGATGACTCGCCCGCCAGCCGCCCGACGACGGGTGATCTGTCCGCGGCTCGTCCGGTGCTCGATGCTCCCGGGTTGGCCCGTGTCGTCGACCGGATGGCTCACGAGCTGCTGGAGAAGACCCGTGGCGGCGCCGACGTCGTGCTGCTCGGCATCCCCACCCGCGGCACCACGATCGCGCAACGCCTGGCCGCCCGCGTGGAGGCCTTCGAGGGCCTGACGGTGCCCACCGGGTCGCTCGACGTGACCCTGTACCGCGACGACCTGCGCCTCAAGAGCCCCCGTGCGCTCGAGGCGACGGACGTGCCGGGCGACGGGGTCGACGGCAAGCTCGTGGTGCTTGTCGACGACGTGCTCTTCAGCGGCCGCACCGTCCGCGCCGCACTCGACGCGCTGGCCGACCTCGGCCGTCCCCGCGCCGTGCAGCTCGCGGTGCTCGTGGACCGCGGCCATCGCGAGCTGCCGATCCGGGCTGACTACGTCGGCAAGAACATCCCCACCGCGCTGCGCGAGACGATCCACGTCCAGCTGAGGGAGCACGACGGTGTCGACGCCGTCCTGCTAGGACCGGCACTGTGAAGCGCCATCTGCTGTCAGCCGCCGACCTGACCCTCGAGGATGCGCTCCTGGTCCTCGACACCGCCGAAGAGCTCGCCCAGGTCTCCGAGCGCACCGTCAAGAAGCTCCCGACCCTGCGTGGCCGGACCGTCGTCAACCTGTTCTTCGAGGACTCGACGCGCACGAAGACCAGCTTTGAGCTCGCCGCCAAGCGGCTGTCGGCGGACGTCATCAACTTCGCCGCCAAGGGCTCCAGCGTCAGCAAGGGGGAGACCCTCAAGGACACCGCGTTGACCCTCGAGGCGATGGGCACGGACGCGGTCGTCATCCGGCACTCCTGGTCCGGCGCACCGGTCAACCTCGCGCGCATCATCCGCGGCTCGGTCGTCAACGCCGGTGACGGCACCCACGAGCACCCCACGCAGGCCCTGCTCGACGCCTTCACGATGCGGCAGCGGCTCGGTCGTCTCGAGGGCCTCAAGGTGACGATCGTCGGGGACATCCTCCACAGCAGGGTGGCCCGCTCCAACGTTCTGCTGCTCAAGACGCTCGGGGCCGAGGTCACGCTGGTCGCCCCGCCGACCCTCCTCCCGACCGGCGTCGACGCCTGGCCGGCGGAGGTCTCCTACGACCTCGACGCGGTGCTCCCCAAGAGTGACGTCGTGATGATGCTCCGCGTCCAGCGCGAACGGATGGGCGCGGCCTACTTCCCGAGCGTGCGTGAGTACTCCCGCCGGTACGGCCTCGATGTCGACCGGGCAGCGCAGCTGCAGGACCACACCGTCGTGATGCATCCCGGCCCGATGGTGCGGGGCATGGAGATCGCCTCCGAGGTCGCCGACGGTCTGCGGTCCACCATCGTCGACCAGGTCACCAACGGCGTGAGCGTGCGGATGGCCGTCCTCTACCTGCTGCTCGGCGGTTCCGAGCCAGCCATCGGGTCCTCGTCGGAGACGAGAATGGGAGTTGCGGCGCAATGAGCTGGGTCCTGAAGAACGTCCTGCTGTACGGCGACGGCGACCCGGTGGACGTGGTCCTGAAGGACGGCATCATCGCGCAGATCGGCACCGACCTGGCCGGGGACGAGGTCCTCGAGGCAGCCGGCTGCGTGCTGCTGCCTGGGCTCGTCGACCTGCACACGCACCTGCGCGAGCCCGGTCGCGAGGACGCCGAGACGGTGGAGACGGGCACCCTGGCCGCGGCCCTGGGCGGTTTCACCGCCGTACACGCGATGGCCAACACCGACCCGGTCGCGGACACCGCGGGTGTCGTCGAGCAGGTCTGGCGGCTCGGGCAGGAGGCCGGCCACTGCGACGTCGTCCCGGTCGGTGCCGTCACGGTCGGGCTGCTGGGCGAGCAGATGGCCGAGCTGGGCACGATGGCTGACTCCGCCGCTCGGGTTCGGGTCTTCTCGGACGACGGCAAGTGCGTCAGCGACGCCTCCCTGATGCGTCGGGCTCTCGAGTACGTCAAGGCTTTCGACGGGGTCATCGCCCAGCACGCGCAGGAACCGCGGCTCACCGATGGCGCGCAGATGAACGAGGGCGTCAACAGCAGCCTGCTCGGCCTCACCGGCTGGCCCGCGGTCGCCGAGGAGGCGATTATCGCGCGCGACTGCCTCCTGGCCGGCCATGTGGGCGGGCGCCTGCACATCTGTCACGTCAGCACCTCCGGCAGCGTCGAGCTGATCCGCTGGGCGAAGGGAAAGGGCTGGGACGTCACCGCCGAGGTCACGCCGCATCACCTGTTGCTGACCGACGACTGCGCGCACAGCTACGACCCCACCTTCAAGGTCAACCCTCCGTTGCGGACGCAGCACGACATCGACGCCCTTCGTGCCGGGCTGGCAGACGGGACCATCGACTGTGTGGCGACCGACCACGCACCGCATGCCCTGGAGGACAAGGAGACCGAGTGGGGCGCAGCCTCACCCGGGATGACCGGCCTCGAGACTGCGTTGAGCGTGGTGGCCCTGACGATGGTCGAGACCGGCGGCCTGACCTGGCGCCAGGTCGCGGAGCGGATGAGCGAGACCCCCGCGCGCATCGGCCGCCTGGAGGGCCACGGCCGCCCGCTGGCCGTGGGTGAGCCCGCCAACGTCGTCGTCGTCGACCCGGCCGCGCGCTGGATCGTCGACCCGGCGCAGAGCGCGAGCCGCAGTCGCAACACCCCGTTCGCGGGCCACGACCTGCCGGCGCGCGTCCGCGCCACCTTCCTCCGCGGCGTCGCCACCTCCCTGTCGGGGAAGCCCGCTTGAGCCCCCGGATTCTGCTCACCGCCGGCACCCTGCTGTTCGCGGCTGTCGTCTACGCCCTGATGCTCAAAGGCTGGCGGGCCAGGCAGCGTCGGCAGTCCGACCTCCCCGCTCCGCCGGTCGCCACCGGCGTCGCCCGGAGCCTGATATCCGCGACGCCGGGGCTGTTCGTCGGCACCACCTGCGCTACCGACTGGCTGGACCGCATCGCCGTGCACCGCCTCTCCGACCGCTCCACGGCCTCGCTGCGGGTGGCCGAGGACGGCGTGCACCTAGACCGGCCCGATCTGCCGACGATCTTCCTGCCCCTCGCGAGCATTACTGCGGTGAGCATCGAGCAGTCGCTCGCGGGCAAGGTCATCAGCGGCGGGATGCTCGTCGTCACCTGGCGCCTCGGGGCTCGGACGCTCGCGAGCGCCTTCCGGGCCACAGACCACTCCGCGCACGCACGCCTGCGTGACGCGATCACCGCACTGCTGCCTGTGGAGGCCATGTGACAACGCCCGCCATGCTCGTCCTCGAGGATGGGCGGACCTTCCGCGGCGACGCCTACGGCGCGGTCGGCGAGACCTACGGCGAGGCGGTGTTCAACACCGGCATGACCGGTTACCAGGAGACCCTCACCGACCCGTCCTACCACCGGCAGGTCGTGGTGATGACCGCCCCGCAGATCGGCAACACCGGTGTCAACGACGAGGACCCGGAGTCCACCCGGATCTGGGTGAGCGGCTATGTCGTGCGGGAGCCCTCGCGGGTCCGTTCCAGCTGGCGCAGCAGCCGCACCCTCGACGAGGAGCTCGAGCGGCAGGGCGTCGTCGGGATCAGCGGCATCGACACCCGGGCTCTGACCCGCCACCTGCGGGAGCGGGGCGCGATGCGGGTCGGCATCTTCTCCGGTGATGCGATCTCGGACGACGTCCTCGCCAAGGTGCTGGCCAGCCCGCAGATGGTCGGGGCCGACCTGGCGCACGAGGTCACCACCGACAGGCCCTACGTCGTACCGGCGTTGGGGGACAAGCGCTTCACCGTGGCCGCGGTCGACTTGGGCATCAAGGCGGCCACGCCGCGCTACCTGGCGGCTCAGGGATGCGAGGTGCACGTCCTGCCCGCCACCGTCACGGGTGAGGAGCTATTGGCCCTGCGCCCCGATGGCGTCTTCTTCAGCAACGGCCCCGGCGACCCCGCCACCACCGACGGTCCGGTGGCAGCCGCTCAGGCGGTGCTGGCCGCGGACGTGCCGCTGTTCGGCATCTGCTTCGGCAACCAGATCCTCGGCCGGGCGCTGGGCCTGGGAACGTACAAGCTGCGCTACGGCCACCGTGGCGTGAACCAGCCCGTCCAGGAGCTCCTCACCGGACGGGTCCACGTCACCAGCCACAATCACGGCTTCGCGGTGGACGCCCCGACCGACGGCACCCCGATCGACTCGCCGTACGGACGGGTGGCGGTCAGCCACGTCGACCTCAACGACGAGGTCGTCGAGGGGCTCAGATGCCTTGATGCGCGGGCGTTCTCCGTGCAGTACCACCCGGAGGCGGCCCCGGGGCCGCACGACGCCACCGGGCTGTTCCAGCGCTTCGCCGAGCTCATGCGAGGCGACCATGTCCCTAGTGCCGACCTGATGGGCGCCTGACGTGCCTCGCCGCGAAGACCTCAAGCACGTCCTCGTGATCGGCTCAGGGCCGATCCTCATCGGCCAGGCGGCGGAGTTCGACTACTCCGGCACGCAGGCCTGCCGGGTGCTCAAGGCGGAGGGTCTGCGCGTGACCCTCATCAACTCCAACCCGGCCACGATCATGACCGACCCGGAGTTCGCCGACGCGACCTACATCGAACCGATCACACCGGAGTTCGTCACCAAGGTCATCGAGAAGGAGCGCCCGGACGCGCTGCTCCCGACTCTGGGCGGCCAGACCGCCCTCAACGCCGCGATGGCCCTCCACGAGGCGGGCGTCCTCGAGCAGTACGGCGTGGAGCTGATCGGCGCCGATGTCGATGCGATCCGCAAGGGCGAGGACCGGCAGGCCTTCAAGGAGGTCGTCGAGTCGATCGGTGCCGAGAGCGCCCGGTCGGCGGTGTGCCACACGATGGACGAGCTGCTCGTCGCGGTCGAGGACCTCGGCTACCCGGTGGTCGTGCGACCGAGCTTCACGATGGGCGGCGCCGGCGGCGGGATCGCCTGGGACGAGGCCGATCTGCGGCGCATCGGGGGTGGCGGGCTGCAGGCCAGCGTCACCACCGAGGTGCTCCTCGAGGAGTCGATCCTGGGCTGGAAGGAGTACGAGCTCGAGCTGATGCGCGACAAGCACGACAACGTCGTCGTCATCTGCTCGATCGAGAACCTCGACCCGCTGGGGGTCCACACCGGCGACTCGATCACGGTCGCGCCTGCGATGACGCTGACCGACCGCGAGTACCAGCGGCTGCGCGACATCTCCATCGATGTCATCCGCGCGGTGGGGGTCGACACCGGCGGTTGCAACATCCAGTTCGCGGTCAACCCCGAGGACGGCCGAATCATCGTCATCGAGATGAACCCCCGGGTGTCCCGGTCCAGCGCGCTCGCGTCGAAGGCCACCGGCTTCCCGATCGCCAAGATCGCCGCCAAGCTCGCCGTGGGCTACACCCTCGACGAGATCCCCAACGACATCACCCGCGAGACGCCGTCTGCCTTCGAACCGGCGCTGGACTACGTCGTCGTGAAGATCCCGCGGTTCGCGTTCGAGAAGTTCCCCGGCGCCGACCATGAGCTGACCACGACGATGAAGAGCGTCGGCGAGGCGATGAGCATCGGACGGTCGTTCGTCGAGGCGCTGCAGAAGGCGATGCGCTCGCTCGAACAGGCACCCTCGGGTTTCTGGACGGAGCCTGACCCGCCGCTGACGGTCGACGAGGCACTCGAGAAGGCTCGGGTCCCGCACGACGGCCGGTTGCACGCAGTCGAGCTGGCGCTGCGTCTCGGTGCCACTCCGGAGCAGGTGTTCGAGGCCACCAAGATCGACCCCTGGTTCGTTGACCAGCTGGTGCAGCTCGTCGAGCTGCGCGCCGAGCTCGACGACGCGGAGCTGTCAGAACCCCTGCTGCGCAAGGCGAAGCGGATGGGCTGCAGCGACCGGCAGCTGGCCGCCGTCAAGGGCATGACCGAGCGCGAGGTGCGCGACCTCCGGTACTCGCTCGGGGTCCGCCCGGTCTTCAAGACGGTCGACACCTGCGCCGCAGAGTTCGCCGCCGAGACGCCCTACCACTACTCGTCCTACGACGAGGAGACCGAGGTCGCGCCGTCTGCCAAGAAGAAGGTCATCATCCTGGGCAGCGGTCCCAACCGCATCGGGCAGGGCATCGAGTTCGACTACGCCTGCGTGCACGCGTCGTTCGCGCTGCACGATGCGGGCTTCGAGACCGTCATGGTCAACTGCAACCCCGAGACGGTGTCGACCGACTACGACACCTCCGACCGCCTCTACTTCGAACCGCTGACCGTCGAGGACGTCCTCGAGGTCGTTCACGCCGAGATGGAGAGCGCCCGCGCCGGTGGGGGAGAGCTGGTCGGCGTGGTCGTCCAGCTCGGCGGGCAGACGCCGCTCCGGCTCGCGCAGGAGCTGAAGGACTGCGGTGTTCCCGTCGTGGGCACCAGCCCCGAGGCCATCCACCTCGCGGAGGACCGCGAAGCCTTCGGGAGGGTCCTCGCGGAAGGTGGCCTGCCCGCGCCGAAGCACGGCACCGCCCGGTCGTACGACGAGGCCAAGGCCATCGCGGAGCATGTCGGCTACCCGGTGCTGGTCCGACCGTCGTACGTGCTTGGCGGTCGTGGCATGGAGATCGTCTACAGCGACGAGATGCTCATCAGCTACGTCGCGCGCTCGACCCTGATCGGGCCTGACCACCCGGTCCTGGTGGACCGCTTCCTCGAGGACGCCATCGAGATCGACGTGGACGGCCTCTACGACGGGACCGAGCTCTACCTCGGCGGGGTCATGGAGCACATCGAGGAGGCCGGGATCCACTCCGGGGACTCCGCCTGCGCCCTGCCACCCATCACGCTGGGCCGCGCGGACCTCGAGCGGATCCGGCACAGCACCGAGGTCATCGCCAAGGGCGTGGGCGTGCGCGGGCTGCTCAACGTCCAGTACGCCCTGAAGGACGACGTGCTGTACGTCCTGGAGGCCAACCCGCGCGCCTCGCGCACGGTGCCCTTCGTCAGCAAGGCCACCGCGGTGCCCCTCGCCAAGGCCTGCGCCCGCGTGATGCTCGGCGCGTCCATCGCCGACCTGCGGGCTGAGGGCCTGCTGCCCGCCTCTGGCGACGGAGGGCACATGCCCCTGGACTCGCCGATCTCGGTGAAGGAGGCGGTCCTGCCATTCGGCCGCTTCCGAGGTCAGGACACCGTTCTCGGGCCGGAGATGAAGTCCACCGGCGAGGTGATGGGCATCGACAGCGTCTTCGGGACCGCGTTCGCCAAGAGCCAGTCGGCGGCCTACGGCGACCTGCCCACGAAGGGCCGGGTGTTCGTCTCGGTCGCCAACCGCGACAAGCGCGCCATGATCTTTCCGGTGAAGCGGCTGGCCGACCTGGGCTTCGAGGTGCTCGCGACCGAGGGCACGGCGGAGGTGCTGCACCGCAACGGCGTGCGGGCCACCGTCGTGGGCAAGCACTCCCACGGCCTGGGTGATGACGTGGTGCCCAAGATCCTGGACGGCGAGATCGACCTGATCTTCAACACGCCGTTCGGTGTCGGGGCGCGGCTCGATGGCTACGAGATCCGGACGGCCGCCGTCACCCGCGGCGTGCCATGCATCACGACCATCCAGGCCGCCGCGGCGTGCGTGCAGGGCATCGAGGCGCTCGTCCGTGGCGACATCGGTGTCACCTCCCTGCAGGAACACCACAAGGCTCTCAACGCCGCCAGGGAGGTCTGATGCCGGTCCAGGTGCAGGGCGAGGTCCTGTCCATCCGCAAGGTGGGCGCCTACAACGCGATGACCGTCGTGGCGCCCGGCATGGCCGAGCTGACCCGCCCCGGGCACTTCGTCGCCGTCCAGGTCGGTGGGCCGGAGTCGAGCATGCTGCTCCGCCGCGCCTTCGCCATCTACGACGTCAAGGAACGCGGCGTGTACGGCGGCACCGTGGAGTTCATCTTCGCGGTGCACGGCAAGGGAACAGCCTGGCTCGCCGCGCGCCGACCGCAGGACAAGCTCGATCTCGTCGGCCCGCTGGGCAAGCCGTTCCGGCTGCCGGCCCAGCCGGTCACCGCCACCCTGGTCGGCGGCGGCTACGGGAGCGCCCCGCTGCTGCCGCTGGCGACGGCGTTGCGCGAACGCGGGTGCCGGGTGGACTTCGTCCTCGGCGCCGGCAGCGCCGACCGGCTGTTCGGGCAGCTCGACGCGAAGCGGATCGCGTCCAGCATCGAGGTCACGACCGACGACGGCTCGCTGGGGCATCGGGGGCGGGTCAGTGACGTGCTGCCGCAGCTGCTCGACAGGACCGGCGCTGAGGTGGTCTACGCCTGCGGCCCGATGGCGATGCTCAAGGCGGTCTCGGAGCAGGCCGCTGCGCGCGACCTCCCCTGTCAGGTCGCGGTCGAGGAGTCGATGGCCTGCGGCATCGGGGTCTGCATGACCTGCGTGCTGCCGGTCGTCGGCGACGACGGACTCACGCGCTTGGTGCGGTCCTGCGTCGAAGGACCTGTGTTCCTCGGCGACCGGGTCCGCTGGAACGACATCGGCAGCCTGCCGCCGGACGTGGTGGGCTCCCTCAACGCCGCAGGAGGTGGCCACTGATGAGCGAGCTGACGCTGCGTCCTGCTGGGGACATCACCCCTATGCCCGGGATCGACATGACGACCCGCCTTGCCTCCGTCACCTTCCCGAACCCGGTCTTCACGGCGTCCGGCTGCGCGGCCGCGGGCCAGGAGCTCGACCAGTTCTTCGACGTCGCCGAGCTCGGCGGCATCGTCACGAAGTCGATCATGATGGCTCCCCGTTCCGGTCGAGCCACTCCGCGGATGGCGGAGACGCCGAGCGGCATGCTCAACTCCATCGGCCTGCAGGGTCCCGGCATCGATGCCTTCCTGGACAAGGACCTGTCCTGGCTGTCCCACCGCGGCGCCCGGGCGGTGGTGTCCATCGCCGGCGGCACCGTCGATGACTACGCCAAGCTCACCGCGAAGCTGCGCGGCCGGCCAGGTCTGGCGATGATCGAGGTCAACATCTCCTGCCCCAACGTGGAGGACCGCGGCCAGGTCTTCGCGTGCGACCCGCACGCGTCGGCCGCCGTCATCCAGGCGGTGAAGCGTGCCGCACCCACCGGGGTGCCGGTGTTCGCCAAGCTCAGCCCGGACGTCACCGACATCGTCAGCATCGCCCAGGCCTGTGTGGGCGCCGGCGCCGACGGGCTGTCGCTCATCAACACCTTGCTCGGCATGGTCATCGATACCGACACGCTGCGCCCGGCCCTCGCTGGGGTAACCGGTGGCCTGTCCGGCCCGGCGATCCGCCCCGTGGCGGTCCGCTGTGTCTGGCAGGTCCGGCAGGCCCTGCCCGACGTGCCGATCCTGGGCATGGGCGGCATCCGCACCGGGCTCGACGCCCTCGAGTTCGTGCTGGCCGGCGCCAACGCCGTCAGTGTCGGCACGACCGTGTTCGGCGATCCCCGAGCCCCCGTTCGCGTGCTCGACGAGCTCGCCCGCGCCCTGGCTGACCGCGGTTTCGAGCGGTTCGAGGACGCCATCGGACTGGCCCACAAGCCACCTGTCATCCACGTCCCGGAGGGTCCCGACCCGGTCGGGGACGAGCCGACCCCGAACGAGCACCGTCCCGTGAGCTTTGAAGGAGAGGCCTAAGTGGCGTCCCGCCTGCGCGCCCCGATCGCCGTCGCGCTCGACGCGCCTGACGTCGAGACCGCCGCCCGGTGGGCACAGTCGGTCACTCCGCACGTCGCGGTGGTGAAGGTGGGCCTCGAGCTGTTCTGCCGCGGCGGGCCGACGGTCGTCGAGACGGTCCGCGGCGGCAGCGGCGTCGAGCTGTTTCTCGATCTCAAACTGCACGACATCCCCAACACCGTGGCCGGGGCGGCCCGTGCCGTGGCGAAGCTCAAGCCGCGTTACCTGACGGTCCACGCGAGCGGGGGAGCCGACATGGTCCGGGCCGCTGTCGAGGCGGCGCCCGACGTCACCATCGCGGCCGTCACCGTCCTGACCAGCATGTCGACCGAGGTGCTCGCCACCGTCGGCCTGGCCGGCCCGCCTCTTGACGCCGTACGCCGGTTGGCCGCCCTCGCCGTCGGTGCGGGCGCCGGGGCGCTGGTCTGCAGCCCGCACGAGGTCGCCGCCGTGCGCGCTGAGGTCGGCCCCGGGATCGTGCTCATCACGCCCGGGGTGCGGCCGGTGGGAGCAGATATGCAGGACCAGGCCCGGGTGGCGACACCGAAGCAGGCGCTAGCTGACGGGGCGGACCTGCTCGTGATCGGTCGGCCCATCACCGGCGCGGCTGATCCCGGTGCCGCTGCCGCCCAGATTGCGGCCTCCCTCACCTGACGGTTCGCCCGCACCCAAGATCGTGCTGGTGCGCGGAGGTCACTGGGGGACCGCGGTGCTGCCCTGGCGCGGGAGCGCGCCCTTGCCGAGGGTGTGTTCCACGTCGGAGGCCAACCCGGGGCGCGACAGCAAGAAGCCCTGGGCCAGGTGGCAACCGTGCTGCCGCAGGAACGACAGCTGCGCGTCGGTCTCCACACCCTCGGCGACCACGGACATCCCCAGGCCGCGCGCCATGGCGAGCGTGGCCGTGAGGATGGGCGAGGCCGACGCCGAGCCCTCCAGGTCCATGACGAACGCGCGATCGATCTTGAGCGTGTCGAACGGGTACCGCGCCAGCCGCGAGAGCGACGAGTAACCGGTGCCGAAGTCGTCGAGGGCCAGCCCGACGCCTGAGGTGCGTAGCAGCTCGAGGACGCCGAGGACCTGGTGGTCGTCGTCGAGCAGCAGGCTCTCGGTGACCTCCAGGACAAGGGCCGCCGGCGGCAGCCGGTGCCGGCTCAGGGTGCCGAGGACCGACGCGATGAAGTCCTCCTCGTGCAGGTGCCGGGGGCTCACGTTGACAGCGACAGTCAGGGAGTGGTGCTCGCGCCGCCAGGTGGCCAGCTGCGCGCAGGCCAGATCCAGGACCCGCCGCTCGAGGTCGACGACGAGCCCGGTGCGCTCGGCGGCCGGGACGAACTCGGCCGGGGAGACCGCGCCCCGCGAGGGGTGGTCCCAGCGGGCCAGGGCCTCCAGCCCTGCCACCCGCTGGGAAGCCAGGTCCACGACCGGCTGGTAATGCAGGAACAGCTCCTGGGCGCGCAGCGCGCGGCGGAGGTCGGACTCGAGCGCCATCCGGCTGCGGACAGCGGTGTGCATCACAGGCGCGAAGGCGCGATACTGACCGCCGCCGGCCTCCTTGGCGGCGTACAACGCCGTGTCGGCGTCGCGCAGCAGCTCGCTGGCGGTCGTGACGGTGGAACGCGTTCTGGCCACGCCGGCACTGGCGCTCAGGACCACTTCGAGGTCGCCGACATGCAGCGGCTCGGCGAGACAGTCCCCGAGACGTGTGGCCACACCGACGATGTCGATGTCGGCGCGCAGCGCCGGAAGCACCACGGCGAACTCGTCTCCGGTGAGCCGTGCGAGCAGCTGGTCGCCACGCAGCCCGTCGCGGAGGCGGTCCGCGACCCCGGCCAGGAGCGCGTCGCCGGTGGCGTGCCCGAACGCGTCGTTGAGCTGCTGGAAGCCGTCGAGGTCCAGGACGACCAGACCCAGGGCGTCGCCCGGCACCAGGTCGCAGACCAGGGCCTCCAAGATCTCGGTGAACGCGTCGCGATTGGGCAACCCGGTCAGCGGGTCGGTCACGGCGAGCCGGTGCGAACGGGTGGTGGCGTCGTCCAGACGGGCCTCGAGGGAGCGATGCAGGGCGGCGTTCTCCCGCGACAGCAGGACCTGCCGGGCGCACAGCGCTCCCAGCAGCACGATGAGGTCGCAGGTCAGGACGAGGTCCAGTCCGTGCCGGAGCTCGCCGCTGGCCAGCAGGGTGAGAAGGGCCACGGCAGCGGGGACCGTCGGCAGCAGGCGGCTGTGGTCCTTCCGGGCGACGAGCACGGCACGGGTGGGGGCGCTCGCCAACGCGAGGAAGGCAACCGGCCAGGCGACATCGAACGGCCCTCCGATCCGGTAACCCGCACCGTCGGCGAGGACCGCGTAGATGGCGTCGCTGATCGCGACGCCGGCGACGGCGAGGGCAGCGACACCACTGGCGGAACGCAGCGGGACCCGGTTGAGCACGATGACCACGACGGCGGCCACCAACAGGTCGCAGGCGGGAAAGGCGATCGCCAGGAAGGTGTCCAGGACGCCGTCCGCGCGCGCGAGGTTGCCCAGCAGGTACAGCCAGGCGACGAGCAGCAGGGAGGCAGCCACCGCCAGAGCGTCGACGGCCATCCGCCGCCGACCGGTGGCGACCGAGGGGAGGCCGGGCAGCGTGAGCAGCCCCCAGACGGCGAGCAGCGGGAACGCGAGGTAGCCGGCCTCGGCCCAGGACGGGTGCGGCGACAGCTGTCCCAGAGCCACGTCCTGAACGCCCCACAGGAGGCTCCCGAGCGACCAGGCGGCCGCTGCCGTGCTCAGGACGCGCCAGCTACGGGTGTCGGCCCGCCAGCAGCACCACGCCGCGTACGCGGGCGCAAGGACGAACGCCGTGTCGCTCACGACGTGCCGGGGCAGCTCCGCGCGGTCAGGGACGAGCAGCCAGGCGGCGAGGACGATGAGCACAGCCGCGCAGGCGACTCCGGAGGACGGTCGGGAACGCCGAAGTGCGGGTACCCCCACGGTCATCCTGTCGCCCTTGTCGCGGTCTGAGGCCCCCGGAGGCTTGTCGGCCGGAAGCCGTCCGGCGTGAGCCCTGGCTGGGTGGCGGTTCCCACATCGAGCCCCCCGACGTTGCTTCGCCTGTCGCGGAGTCGCTACGTTCGCGCGGCCCTTCCCCCACGAAACCCGAGGTGAGCCCGCGTGGCCCTGCCGCCACTGACGCCCGAGCAGCGCGCTGCTGCGCTCGAGAAGGCTGCAGCCGCCCGCAAGGCGCGGGCCGAGCTCAAGGTGCGCCTCAAGACGAGCGGGACGAGCCTCGCTGATGTGCTCGACAGCGGCGAGACCGACGACGCCGTCGGGAAGATGAAGGTGGTCGCGGTGCTCGAGGCCATGCCCGGCGTCGGCAAGGTCCGGGCTCAGAAGCTGATGGAGACCCTCGAGATCTCGCCGGCGCGGCGGGTCCGCGGCCTCGGGGCCAAGCAGCGTGAGGCACTGCTCAAGGCGTTCGCGTCCGAGTGAGCGGTCGGCTCACGGTTCTGTCCGGGCCCTCGGGCGTGGGAAAGGGCAGCGTCATCGCCGCGGTGCGGCGCCGGCACCCGCAGGTCTGGTTGTCCGTCAGCGTGACCACCCGGCAGCCGAGGCCGGGGGAGCAGGACGGGGTGGAGTACCACTTCGTCGACCAGGCCGAGTTCGACCGGATGGTCGAGGCCGGGGAGCTGCTCGAGCACGCCACGTATGCCGGCAACGCGTATGGGACACCCAAGAAACCCGTCCTCGACAAGATCGCGGCGGGGGTGCCCGCGCTGCTCGAGATCGAGCTGCACGGAGCCCGTCAGGTCAAGGCGGCGATGACCGAGGCGCACCTGGTCTTCCTGGCGCCACCCAGCTTTGAGGAGCTCGCCCGCCGCCTGACCGGTCGTGGCACCGAGGACAGGACCCGGGTCCGCAGTCGCCTGGACCTGGCCCGCATCGAGCTGGCGGCCGAGAGCGAGTTCGAGGCAGTCATCGTCAACGATGACGTCGAACGGGCCGCCGACGCGCTGGTAGCCTTGCTGAACGTCCAGGCCTGAGCCTGGCAGGCCCTTGAGCACTGGAGTCACTTGTGTCCGGCACTGTCGCGAACCCGATCGGCATCACCAACCCGCCCATCGACGAGCTCCTCGAGGCCACCGACTCCAAGTACAGCCTGGTCATCTACGCCGCCAAGCGTGCGCGCCAGATCAACGCCTACTACTCCCAGCTGGGCGAGGGCCTGCTCGAGTACGTCGGTCCGCTGGTCGAGACCGGTGTGCAGGAGAAGCCGCTGTCCATCGCCCTGCGGGAGATCAACGCCGGGCTGCTGCACCACGAGCACATGGCTGACGCGCCCGACGCGAGCTGACCGATGGCGCGGGTCGTCCTCGGCGTCGCCGGTGGCATCGCGGCCTACAAGGCGGTCGAGTTGCTGCGGCAGCTCACCGAGACAGGCCACGACGTCACGGTCGTGCCCACGGCCAGCGCGCTGGAGTTCGTCGGTGCCCCGACCTGGGCGGCCTTGAGCGGAAAGCCGGTCACGACCAGCACCTGGGACGACGTCCACGACGTGCCCCACGTCAGGATTGGCCAGGAGGCCGACCTCGTCGTCGTGGCGCCGGCCACCGCCAACCTGCTGGCCAAGGCGGCGCACGGCCTTGCCGACGACCTGCTGACCAACACCTTGCTGACCGCGCGTTGCCCCGTCGTCATGGCCCCGGCGATGCACACCGAGATGTGGGAGCACGCTGCCACCCAGTCCAACGCGGCCACCCTGCGCAGCAGGGGCGTCCTCGTCGTCGAGCCGGCCGTGGGCCGTCTCACCGGCGCCGACAGCGGCAGCGGCCGCCTGCCGGAGCCGGCGGAGCTCGCCCTGCTGTGCTTCCGGGTCCTCGCGCGAGGCCTTGCTGACGCGACCACCCTCGACCTCCTCGGTCGGCGGGTCGTGGTGAGCAGCGGCGGGACCCGCGAGCACCTCGACCCGGTGCGCTTCCTTGGCAACCGCTCCAGCGGTCGCCAAGGCCATGCCCTGGCCCGGGCGGCGGTGGCGCGGGGTGCGGAGGTCGTGCTCGTCACCAGCAGCTCGCTGGCCGACCCGGCCGGGACGAAGGTCGTGCACGTCACCAGCGCGGCGGAGATGCACGACGCCGTGCTCGCGGAGTCTGCCAGCGCTGACGCGGTCGTGATGGCCGCCGCGGTCGCGGACTACCGGCCGGCCGAGCGCCTGTCGACCAAGCGCAAGAAGACGGACGCGCTGAGCGTTGAGCTCGTCCAGAACCCTGACATCCTGCGGGAGCTGGTGTCCCAGCGCGGGGCCGGGCAGGTGCTCGTCGGCTTCGCCGCCGAGACCGGTGATGATCATGCAGACGTGCTCACCCACGGCCGCGCGAAGCTGGCCCGGAAGGGCTGTGACCTGCTGGTGGTCAACGAGGTCGGCGAGACCGGCCATCCCACGGGGTTCGAGGGCCCTGACAACGCCGCGACGATCCTGGCCGCCGATGGCAGCGTCACCGAGGTGCCACTGGGCAGCAAGGACGCGCTCGCCGACGCGCTCTGGGACCTGGTCGCGGCCCGCTTCTGCTCCTGACACGCCGTGCGGCGGACTGCTCGTCCTCCTCCGTCGTCTGGCAGCCTGCAGGGCATGCGCTTCCTCGTCCTGGCCCTCCCCGTCGCCCTGCTCCTGACAGCTTGCTCCGGCTCCTCCAGGACGGCCTTGTCGCAACCCACCTCGGCGTCGCCGTCGGTCGACACGACCGCCCCGGCCCCCACCCCCACGTCGACCGCAACGGCCGGCCCGACACCCACGACGACCCGGGTCAAGCCCGCCATCGCCGGTGATGTCGACGGTGACGGCAACCCGGACACCGTCCGCACCACCGCCACGCTGCTCACCGTGGTGCTGTCCGGCACGGGCAGGACCGTCACCGCGCCGATCCACGCGGAGGCGCCCCGCAACGCGCCGGTCGTGGGCAGCAACGACGTGGACCGGGACGGGTTCGCCGAGGTCTTCCTGCAGACCGCGCAGGGGGCGTCCACCAGCTTCGTGACGCCGTACCGGTTTGACGGCACGACGCTCCGGGAGCTCCAGCTCGATGGTGGCCCGCTGCGACTCGGCATCGGCGGGAGCGTCACGCACGGCGACGGGTTCCGCTGCACCCCCGCCGGGATGCTCGAAGTACGGAGCGCCGAGAGCACCGACGGGAAGGCGTTCACCATCCAGATCAAGACCTACCGGCTGGCCGCCAACACGCTCAGGCTGGTCAAGAGCAGCACCCTCACGGCCAAGCAGGGCGACCTGGCTGTGCAGCAGTCCTACAGCGTCGACTGCGGCTCGGTCGGTGAGGGGCAGTAGAACCGCAACACTGGGCCCGTAGACTCTCCGTCGCACCCCTTCACCCCAACCCTGGAGCACGTGTGTCGCGTCGCCTGTTCACCTCCGAGTCGGTCACCGAGGGTCACCCCGACAAGATCGCCGACGCGATCAGCGACTCCATCCTCGACGCGCTCCTCGCGCAGGACCCGAAGTCCCGCGTTGCGGTCGAAACCCTCATCACCACCGGTCAGGTGCACATCGCGGGCGAGGTGACGACGGCCGGCTACGCCAACATCCCCGAGATCGTCCGCAGGACCATCCTCGACATCGGCTACGACAGCTCCAAGAAGGGCTTCGACGGCGAGAGCTGCGGCGTCTCGGTCTCGATCGGCGCCCAGAGCCTCGACATCGCCCAGGGCGTCGACACCGCCTACGAGAACCGGGTCGAAGGCGGCCAGGACGAGCTCGACAAGCAGGGCGCTGGCGACCAGGGCCTGATGTTCGGTTTCGCCTGCGACGAGACGCCGGAGCTCATGCCGCTGCCGATCGCGCTGGCCCACCGCCTCGCGAAGCGTCTTACCCAGGTCCGCAAGGACGGCGTGATCCCGTACCTGCGTCCCGACGGCAAGACCCAGGTGACGATCGAGTACATCGACGGCAAGCCCGCCCGCCTCGACACCGTCGTGGTCTCGAGCCAGCACGCGGACGACATCGACATCGTCAACCTGCTCACCCCCGACATCGCCGAGCACGTCGTGGCGCCCGAGCTTGCCGGTCTCGGCATCGAGACCGACGGCTACCGGCTGCTCGTCAACCCCACCGGCAAGTTCGTCATCGGAGGTCCGATGGGTGACGCGGGCCTCACCGGCCGCAAGATCATCGTCGACACCTACGGCGGCTACGCGCGGCACGGCGGCGGCGCCTTCTCCGGCAAGGACCCCTCCAAGGTGGACCGGTCGGCCGCCTACGCCATGCGCTGGGTCGCCAAGAACGTCGTCGCGGCGGGGCTCGCCAGCAGGTGCGAGGTCCAGGTCGCGTACGCGATCGGCAAGGCCGAGCCGGTGGGCCTGTTCGTCGACACCTTCGGCACCGGCACGGTGGAGGACAGCGTCCTGCAGGCAGCCATCACCGAGGTGTTCGACCTTCGACCGGCAGCGATCATCCGCGACCTGGACCTGCTGCGCCCCATCTACGCCCAGACGTCCGCGTACGGCCACTTCGGGCGGGACAACAAGGACTTCACCTGGGAGTCGACGGACCGCGCCGAGCTGCTCAAGAAGGCCGCCGGCCAGTAGCCCAACAGGTCGGTGACCTCACGTCGCGCCCGTGACTGAGGCGGAGCAGCTGTCCCTGGGGCCGCCGGGTAGGCGACGGCCCGGGGCGAAGCCGGCGGCTGAGATCACGACCGACCTGCCGGTGGCCCGGGTGGCCGTGGACACCGGGGTGCCGCACCTCGACCGGCCCTTCGACTACACCGTCCCCGTGGCGATGGCCGAGGCACGGCCGGGCTGCCGGGTGCGGGTGCGGTTCTCCGGGCGGCTCGTCGACGGCATCGTGCTCGCACGGGTCCAGGACAGCGAGCACGGGGGCGCCCTGGCTCCGCTGCAGACGCTGGTCAGCACCGAGCCGGTTCTCAGCGCAGAGGTAGCTGCTCTCGCGCGCGCCGTCGCTGACCGGTCTGCCGGGACCCTGTATGACGTCCTGCGGCTAGCCCTACCGCCGAGGCACGCCCGGGTGGAGGCAGAGGCCGCCAAGGAGCCGGAGCCGCTGCCGTCGGTGCCCGCGCCCGGCAGCTGGACCCGCTACCCCGCAGGACCGGCCTTCCTCGACAACCTCGCGGAAGGGGCGCCGCGGGCGGTGTGGTCCGCGTTGCCGGGACCGACCTGGCCGGCGGAGGTGGCCCTGGCCGTGCAGGCGACGGTGGCCGCCGGTCGGGGTGCCGTCGTGGTGGTGCCGGACGCCCGGGACGTGGAGCGGGTCAGCGCGGCCCTGACCGCGGTACCGCACGTGGCGCTGCGGGCCGACCTGGGACCGGCCGAGCGCTACCGGCGGTGGCTCGCCGTCCGCCGCGGTCAGGTGCAGGCCGTGGTCGGCACGCGAGCAGCCGCGTTCGCCCCCGTGGCTGATCTGGGGCTCGTGGTGCTCTGGGACGACGGGGACGACCTGCACGCCGAGCCGCGGTCGCCCTACGCCCACGCTCGTGACGTGCTGGTCCTGCGGGCGCACCTGGCCGGGGCAGCGGCCCTGATCGGGGGCCTGGCCCGCACAGCGGAGGCGCAGGTCCTGCTCGAGAGCGGGTGGGCCAAGGCCCTGGTGCCGA
The DNA here is from genome assembly GCA_025966135.1 of Frankiales bacterium. Classification (GTDB taxonomy): domain Bacteria; phylum Actinomycetota; class Actinomycetes; order Mycobacteriales; family SCTD01; genus RYN-111. The sequence continues at coordinate 6,213 of JAOPVP010000018.1, read as the reverse complement.
CGCGGGAGGCGGTGCGGGCGGCCGCGCCGCGAGTGGTCGGGACGTCGGAGTCCGATCTGGCCCGCGACCCGCAGGCCCAAGCGGCGCGCGTGCCTGGGCTGGCGTTCGCGGCCGCCCGCCAGGCTCTGGCCGCCGGCGCCCCCGTGCTCGTCCAGGTGCCTCGGCGTGGGTACGTCCCGTCGCTCGCCTGCATCCGCGACCGCACCCCGGCGCGCTGCGTCGCCTGCGCCGGCCCGTTGCACACCACCTCCGGCCACGCCGTGGCATCCTGCCGCTGGTGCGGCCGGCTGGCGGGGGACTGGCGCTGCCCCACCTGCGAGGGTCGCCAGCTGCGCGCATCCGTCGTCGGGGCCCGACGGACTGCGGAGGAGCTGGGAAGGGCCTTTCCCGGCACCACGGTCAGGACCAGTGGACGCGATGAGGTACTCACCGCCGTACCTGCTGGTGCTTGTCTGGTGGTCGCCACGCCGGGTGCGGAGCCGGTGGCTGAGGGCGGCTACGGGGCCGTCCTGCTGCTCGACGCCTGGGCGTTGCTGAGCCGGGCCGACCTGCAGGTGGGGGAGGAGGCTCTCCGGCGCTGGCTGGCGGCCGCAGCGCTCGCCCGACCGGCCTCCGAGGGGGGCCGGGTCGTGGTGGTCGCCGACCACGGGCTCGCGCCCGTCCAGGCGCTGGTCCGTTGGGACCCGGCCGGGGCCGCCGTACGCGAACTCGCCGACCGCCGGGAGCTCGGCTTCCCTCCGGCGACCCGGATGGCGTCCGTGACCGGCAGCGCAGCCGCGGTGGCGGAGCTGCTGGCGGCCGTCGACATCGGTGAGGCCCTCGGCCCGGTGCCGGACGCCGACGGCGAACGGGCCTTCCTCCGCGTTCCGCGAGCGCAGGGCGCCGCCCTGGCCGCGGCGCTCAAGGCCGCGGCGGCGGTGCGGAGCGCCCGCAAGGCGGAGTCGGTGCGTGTCGAGATGGACCCGCAGAGCTTGCTCTGACGCGCACCTAGACTGCAGGCGTGGCACTTCGACCGATCCGGCTCATGGGCGACCCTGTGCTGCGCACCCACTGCGAGGTCGTCACGACCTTCGACAAGGAGCTGCGCACCCTCGTCAAGGACCTCACCGAGACCATGCTCGACGCCCCTGGTGCCGGCCTCGCCGCCCCGCAGATAGGGGTCGGCCTGCGCGTCTTCACCTACGACGTCGACGACGTGGTCGGTCACCTGGTCAACCCGGTGCTGCACTTCCCGCACGACGAGACCATGGACGGTGACGAGGGCTGCCTGTCCGTCCCGGGCCTCAGCTTCAACTGCGTCCGGATGGCCGAGGTCGTCGCCCACGGCCAGAACATGTACGGCGACCCCGTCACGATCCAGGGCCGGGACCTGATGGCGCGCTGCGTGCAGCACGAGACCGACCACCTCGACGGGATCTTGTTCATCGACAAGCTCGACCCTGAGAGCAAGAAGCTGGCGCTCGAGGCAGTGCGGACCGCCGACTGGGCCAACGAGCCGGTGCCGGTCATCAAGGCCAGCCCGCACCCGCTGTTCGGGCGCGCACTCTGACGCGGGCGTCGTGAGGCTGGCGTTCGCGGGGACCCCGGAGGTCGCCGTACCCAGCCTCGAGGCGTTGCTGGACAGCCGTCACGACGTGGTCGCTGTCATCACCCGCCCCGATGCGCCCGCCGGCCGCGGCCGCTCGCTGCGCCCCAGCCCCGTCAAGGAGCGGGCCCTCGAAGCAGGTCTCGAGGTGCTCACGCCGACGCACCCCCGGGACCCGGAGTTCCAGGCTCGGGTGCGAGAGCTCGACGTCGACGCTGCGCCCGTGGTCGCATACGGCGCGCTGGTGCCGCGGAGCGCCTTGAACCTTCCGCGCCTCGGCTGGGTCAACCTGCACTTCTCGCTGCTCCCCGCCTGGCGCGGCGCCGCGCCCGTCCAGCACGCGCTGCTGGCCGGTGACGAGGTCACGGGCGCGACGACGTTCCTGATCGAGGAGGGTTTGGACACCGGCCCGTACTTCGGGATGCTCACCGAGCAGATCCGGCACACCGACACCAGCGGCGACCTGCTGGGGCGCCTGGCGACCGCGGGCGCGGGGCTGCTGGTCGCCACCCTCGACGGTCTCGAGGACGGCACGGTCCACGCCGTGCCGCAGCCGGCGGAGGGCGTCTCACTGGCCCCGAAGGTCAACGTCGACGACGCCCGGGTCGACTGGACCGCGCCCGCGCTGCGCGTCGACCGCCTCGTCCGTGCGTGCACGCCCGCTCCCGGAGCGTGGACGACCTTCCGCGGCAAGCGCGTCAAGCTCGGCCCCGTGACGATCACCGGGTCCCGGCTCGACCCGGGTCTGCTCGACGGGAACCTGGTCGGGACCGCGACCGATGCGGTGCGGCTCGGAGCCGTGCGCCCCGAGGGCAAGGGTGAGATGGCTGCTGCCGACTGGCTGCGGGGCCTGCGCCCCGGGCCTGGCGAGGCCTTCGCGTGACGCAGCCCAGCCAGGGGCCTCGCCGCAACGGACCCCGCCGCAACGGGCCGCCTCGTCCGACCCGCCCGCAGCTGCACAAGCCGACCCGCGACGTCGTCCGCCTCACCGCCTACGACGTCCTGAAGGCGGTACGCGTCGACGGCGCCTACGCCAACCTGGTGCTGCCCAAGCTGCTCACGGAGCGCAACCTCAGCGGCCGGGATGCGGCGCTGGCCACTGAGCTGGCCTACGGGACCTTGCGTGCCCAGGGTCAGCTCGACACCGTCCTGTCGGCCTGCGTGGACCGGCCCCTGGCGCAGGTCGACCCCCCGGTCCTCGACGTGCTCCGGCTCGGGGCCTACCAGCTGCTGCGCACCCGCATCCCGCCGCACGCCGCGGTGTCCGCGACGGTCGACGTCGCGCGGACGGTCCTGAGCGCCGGCCCCGCGAGCTTCACCAACGCGGTGCTCCGCAAGGTCGCCGCGCAGGACCTCCCCGCCTGGCTCGTCCAGCTCCGGCCCGCCGACGCTGTCGACGAGGTGGCCCTCGAGACGGCCCATCCCCGGTGGGTGGCGCAGGCCTTCCGCGACGCCCTCAAGGGCGACCTCGACGAGGCCCGCACCGCACTGCTGGCAGACGACCAGCGGCCCGAGGTGCACCTGGTCGCCCGCAGGATGAGCCGTGCGGAGCTGGTGGCCGACTCCGGTGGTGCCCCGGGTCCCTGGTCGCCCCGGGCCGTCCGGCTGGAGGGCGGCGGCAGCCCGGGTGACCTCGCCGCGGTCCGGGACGGCCGCGCGGCGGTGCAGGACGAGGGCAGCCAGCTCGTCGCGCTCGCCCTGGCCCACGCACCCGTCGACGGCTCGGACCTGACCTGGGTGGACCTGTGCGCCGGCCCGGGTGGCAAGGCGGCGCTGCTCGCCGGCATCGCCGCGGAACGGGGCGCCCGACTGGTGGCGATCGAGCTCCAGCCGCACCGCGCCGAGCTCGTCCGCAAGTCCGGGGTTCGCGAGGTGGTGACCGCCGACGGCCGCACCCCGCCGTTGGCCGACGGCAGCGTCGACCGGGTCCTGCTCGATGCACCCTGCTCCGGGCTGGGGGCGCTCCGCCGCCGACCGGAAGCCCGGTGGCGGCGCCAACCATCGGATCTGCCCGGGCTCACGGCGCTGCAGGGCGAGCTGCTCGCCGCCGCCGTACGTCTGCTGCGGCCCGGCGGTGTCCTCGCCTACGTGACCTGCTCGCCCCACCTGGCCGAAACCGCCGTACCCGTCCTGGATGTGCTCCGACAGCACCCCGAACTTGAGCAGCTCGACGCCCGCCCGCTGCTGCCTGGCGTGCCCGACCTCGGGGACGGACCTGCCGTGCAGCTCTGGCCACACCGACACGGCACCGACGCCATGTTCCTCGCCCTCCTCCGCCGCCGTCCCGGCAACCAAACCCCCTAGGCTCACGTCATGGGCCGCACGCTGATCTCCCCGAGCATCCTGTCGGCGGACTTCGCGCGCCTGTCCGAGGAGGCGGCCCGCGTGGAGGGCGCGGCCGACTGGCTGCACGTCGACGTCATGGACAACCACTTCGTGCCCAACCTCACGCTGGGGCTCCCGGTGGTCGAGTCCCTCCTGAAGAACACCACCATCCCGATCGACTGCCACCTCATGATCGAGGACCCGGACCGGTGGGCGCCGCGGTATGCGGAAGCAGGCGCCGGGAGCGTCACCTTCCACGTCGAGGCCGCTGCCGCCCCGATCCGCCTGGCCCGCAACCTGCGCGCAGCCGGCGCTCGCGCGGGCCTGGCGCTCAAGCCCGCGACACCGGTCGAGCCCTACGTCGACCTGCTCCCCGAGCTCGACATGCTCCTGATCATGACCGTCGAACCTGGCTTCGGGGGGCAGAAGTTCCTCGACGTCGTGGTACCGAAGATCCGGCGCGCCAGGGAGGCGATCGGCGACCTCGACATCTGGTTGCAGGTCGACGGCGGGGTCAGCGACGAGACCATCGAACGCTGCGCGTCGGCAGGCGCCGACGTGTTCGTCGCCGGGAATGCGGTGTACGGTGCTGCGGATCCGGCCGCGGCGATCGAGAGCCTGCGGGGGGCGGCGCAGAGAGCTCAGAGGTAAACCGTGGGGGCGCGGATCCTGGTCGTCGACGACGACCCTGTTGTCACGCGCTTCCTCACCACGGACCTCACGCTCGAGGGCTACGAGGTGGACGTCCTGGCGGACGGATCCCTCGCCCTCGACTTCGCGGCACACAGCCTGCCCGATCTCGTCCTGCTCGACGTCGAGCTCCCCGGCCTCAACGGGTTCGAGGTACTGCGGCAGCTCCGTGCCAACCCGCCGACGGCCTCACTGCCGGTCATCCTGCTGACCGGCAGGTCGGACCCGACCGACAAGGTCCTGGGCCTGCGCGCAGGCGCGGACGACTACGTCGTCAAGCCGTTCGACACCCTCGAGCTCCTCGCTCGGGTCGGAGGGACGCTCCGGCGCACTGCGGACATCCGGGCGCTGTCGCCACTCACCGGCCTGCCGGGCAACCACCGCATCGAGGTGGAGATCGCCAGCCGCGCCGCCTCCGGTCAGCCCTATGCCGTGTGTCACGTCGACCTCGACGAGTTCAAGGGCTTCAACGACGCGTACGGGTTCCAGCGCGGAGACCAGCTGCTCTTGCTGCAGGCGGCCTGCCTCCAGCGGGCGGTGATGCGCGTCGGCGCCCCGTCGGCCTTCCTGGGCCACGTCGGCGGTGACGACTTCGTCGTGGTCTGCACCCCTGAGCAGGCTGAGCCGCTGTGCCGATCGGCGGTGGAGGAGTTCGACGCTGCCTCCGTGAGCTGTCATGACGCCATGGATGCTGAGCGGGGTTGGCTCGACGTGGTGGACCGTCGCGGGGAGCACCGCCGCCAGCCGCTCGTCTCGGTCAGCGTCGGGGTGGCGTCCCACCATGGTGGAGGTGACCGCGATTTCCGGTCCGTCGTGGCCGCGGCGACGGAGATGAAGACGGTGGCGAAGTCCGTACCGGGGTCGTACGTGGCAGTCGACCGCCGGCACTGAACGGGCGCGTGCCAGACTGTGCCCGACAGTCACGCGCGCTCCGGGGTCGGTGCAATTCCGAACCGGCGGTGACAGTCCGCGACCCGCTCGCAGCCAGCCAGCGGTGGACCCGGTGGAACTCCGGGACCGACGGTGAGAGTCCGGAGGAGAGGTGGCGCGCGGGCGCCGGCCCCTGTCTGCGCTCTGCCCCGGAGCACTGACCGGGGAAGGACGGGCCGTGGACACCACCGAGTACGGCGAGACGATGGACCGGGCCCACGGGCTCGGCGTCTCCGTGCTCGGCACCACCAGCCCCAACCCGCCGGTCGGCGCGGTCGCCCTCGACGCGCGGGGCCAGGTCGTGGGCGAGGGCGCCACCCGGCCGCCCGGCGGACTGCACGCCGAGCGGGTCGCGCTGGTCGAGGCCGCAGGCCGGGCCCACACCGTCGTCTGCACGCTCGAGCCCTGCAACCACACCGGCCGGACCGGCCCGTGCGCGGAGGCGCTCATCGAGGCGGGGGTGAAGAGAGTGGTGTTCGGGCACTCCGACCCCACGTCGCCGGCTGCCGGTGGTGCCGACGCGCTCCGCGCCGCGGGCGTCGAGGTCGTGCAGCTCCCGACCGAGGAGGGCGCGCTCGCCGGCTGGCTGCACCGGCAGCGCACCGGCCGGCCGTTCGTCACCTGGAAGTACGCCGCCACGCTCGACGGACGATCCGCAGCGGCGGACGGCAGCTCCCGGTGGA
>JAOPVP010000005.1 GCA_025966135.1 Frankiales bacterium | reverse complement strand
CTGACCTGCGGTTTTGCGTTGTAGCGGGGGCAGGATTTGAACCTGCGACCTCTGGGTTATGAGCCCAGCGAGCTACCGAGCTGCTCCACCCCGCGTCGGATGACACCACCTTACATCGTCCGACGGTGGGCGTTGCAAACTCGTGGGCGTGGAGCTCATCGTCTGGACCAACAACGCCTGCAGCAAGAGCCGTACGGCGGAGCAGCTGCTCACCGAGCAGGGCATCGCCTTCACCACCCGGCGCTACCTGGAGGACCCGCCTTCGCGGGCCGAGCTCGAGGACGTACTGCGCAAGCTGGGCACCGACGACCCGAGGGCGATCGCCCGCCCGGGTGTGACTGGCGACGACGTCCTGGACCAGCTGAGCAGGGATCCCAGCCTCATCGAGCGGCCGATCGCGATCCGGGGCGACCGCGCCGTCGTCGCCCGGCCGCCCGAGAAGGTCCTTGAGATCTAGGGAGTGGGCGTCGGGGAGGCGCCGGTGACCTTCGCCAGCTGGTCGAGGGCCGCCTTCAGCCGGGCCTGCGCCTGGCCGTAGGCAGCGAAGTCACCGCTCTTCAGGGCTGCCTGCCCATCGTCGTACGCCTTCTGCGCGGCGGCGATCTCGGCGGCCACGTTCGTCGAAGGAGTCGGTCCGGGCGGGGGCGTCGGCACCTTGACGACCGTACCGGCGCCCTTGCCGAACAGGTCGTCCAGCGCCGCGCTCAGGGTGGCCTCGTAGGCGATCTTGTTGCCGAAGCTCACGATCACGCTGTTGAGGATCGGGTACTTCGGCTCGTTCTTGGCCTGCGTGTAGACCGGCTCGATGTAGAGCAACCCCTGGCCGACCGGCAACGTCAGCAGGTTGCCCAGGACCACCTCCGAGCCGCCGGTCCTCAGCAACGACAGGCTCTTTGACACCGAGGAGGTGCTCTCGAACTGGTTCGCCACCTGACCAGGACCTGGGATCGCGGTGTTCTTCGGCAGCTGCAGCACCCGGATCGCGCCGTAGTCGGTGGGATCGGAGGACACCGAGGCGAAGGCCGTGAGGTTGCTGGCGCCGCGCGCCACGAACGTGGACGTGAGCGAGAACGCCGAAGTGCTGCGTCCCGGGAACTGCAGGAGCGCATAGTACGGCGGTTGCGCAGGCCCGCTGTTGTCCCCTGTGGTCGAGCCGGCACTGGCCTGACCGTTGAGCACCTGGGTCGCGGTCTGCGTCGGGTCGGCCGGCACCTGCCAGAAGTCCTCGCCGCCGTAGAACGCCGTCGGGGTGGTCACGTGGTAGTGCGCGAGCATCTCGCGCTGCACCTTGAACAGGTCTTCGGGGTACCGCAGGTGCTTCTGGAGGGCGCTGCTGATCGCGGACTTCGGCAGCACCATGCCCGGGAAGACGGACTTCCAGGTCTTGAGCACCGGGTCCGTCTCGTCCCACGTGTACAGCGTTACCTTGCCGGTGTAGGCGTCGACGGTGGCCTTGACCGAGTTGCGGATGTAGTTGACGTCGGTGTTGACCGTGGCAGACGTGCGACTGTCGGTCGTCGCCTCGCCGAACTGCGTCCGCTGCGAGTAGGGGTAGCCGGAGCTGGTCGTGTAGCCGTCGACGATCCAGAGCAGCTGCCCGTCGACGACCGCCGGGTACGGGTCACTGTCGAGCTGCAGGAACGGCGCGACCTTGGCCACCCGCTCCTTGGGCGACCGGATGTACATGAGCTTGCTGTCGTTCGTCAACGACGACGACAGCAGGATGTTCTTCTCCTTGAACTTCAACGCGTACAGCAGCTTGCGGAAGCCGCTGTCGAGCTTGACCCCGCCGGGCCCGGTGTAGGTGATCGTGGCCTGGCTGCTGTTGTCGCCGCCGGGACCGTCGATCTCGGGCTGCTTGGTGTCGACGATCGAGTAGTCAGGCGAGTTCTCGCCGTAGTAGATCTGCGAGTGCTCCACGGACATCTCGGCGGGCCCGGTCATCGGGATGTTCTTGACCGTGAAGTTCGGCAGCCCGTCGTCGGCGGTCTGGTTGGCGGGCGCCGCGACGAAGCCGTTCCCGTGCGTGTAGGTCAGGTGCAGGTTGATCCAGTTCTGCTGGTCAGGCCGCAGCTGCGACTGATCGAGCTCCCGCACCGCGACGACGTAGTCCAGCGTCTTGCCGGCCACGGTGTACCGGTCGATGTCGAGCGAGCTGTTGAAGCCGAAGTAGTTACGGATCCCCTGCGCCTTCTTGAACGACGGGCCCAGGATGTTCGGATCGAGGAGGCGCGCGTTGGGGACCGTGCCGGTGTCGCCGCGCAGTGCCGCCTGGGTCGCCGTCGAGACCGCCGGGTACTGCGTGATGACGGCATTGTCGATCTGGTAGGCCTGCCTCGTCGCGTCGATGTTGCGCTGGATGTACGGCCCCTCGCGCACGACCTCGTTCGGCTTGACCTGGAACTTCTGGACGACAGCCGGGTAGATGCCTCCGACGACGACAGCGCTGATCACCAGCAGCGCCAGTGCCCCTGCCGGCAGCAGGATGTTGCGCACGACGATGTTGGCGAAGAACAGCAGCGCACAGATGACCGCGATTCCCGCCAGCATCGTCTTGGCGGGCAGCACGGCGTGCACGTCGGTGTACGACGCTCCCTGCACCACCCCCCTTAACGAGAAGGCGAGGCCGTACCGGTCGAGCCAGTACGCCAGGGCCTTGGCCATGACGACCAGCCCGATCAGGACCGACAGGTGCACCCGGGCCGCGACGCTGATCTTCTCGCCGGTCGTCTGCAGCCGAACGCCGCCGAACAGGTAGTGCGTCACCGCCGCCGCGAGCAGCGACAGGATCAGCACCACGAGCACGAACCCCAGCACGAAGCGCTGGAACGGGTAGGTGAACGTGAAGTACGAGACGTCCTTGTGGAACTGGGGGTCGGTCTGCCCGAAGGGCTGGGCGTGCCGCCACAGCAGCCAGGTCCGCCAGTGGGACGCGGCCGACAGCCCGGCGAAGACCCCGAACAGGCCGCTCACGACGAGCAGCACCGGCAGCAGGTAGGGCTCGATCGCAACGCGGTAGCGCTCGAGGTTCTGCTGCTCCAGCGACATCGGCCGGAAGGGCGGCCGAACACGGTAAGCGACCGCGACATTGGCCCCGATGACCGCCGCCATCAACAGGCCGAAGGCGAAGAACAGCAGCACCTTGGTCTTCAGGACGGTCGTGAACACCGTGGGGTAACCGGTCTCCCGGAACCACAGCAGGTCGGTGTAGAGCGAGACGAAGACCCCGCCGAGAACAAGCAGCAGGAGGACGATCACGACAACTGGGGCAAACAGGCGCGGGCGACCTGGCAGTGTCGGCACCCGGGTATGGACGGCCACTGCTCCAGGCTCACCTTCGCGTTGACGGATCGTTGCTTGAGACGAACTCAACCACAGTGCGGCGGGTTCCCCCGTTGCGAGACAATGGTGCACATGACCGCGCCGCCCAGTCCTGCTCTGCTCTCCGTCGTCGGGGAGGTGGAGGGCCACGTCGCCGAAGCCGGCTGGGACCAGCCCGCGCAACTGTTCGCGCTCGTCGACACCGAGGACCTGCTGCGGGCCGAGCCCCAGCTCGCCGAGAGCATGGGCCTGGTCGTCGCCCGGCCTGGCTCGCTGACCCCTATCGCCCAGGACCCGCTCAAGGACACCCCCCTCGACGAACAGCTCGCGAGCCTGGTCTTCGGCCCTGGCGTGCTCGGCGTCGTGCTGGTCCACGAGGTCCTCGTCCTGCCGCCGTCCGCCGAAGGGGCGCTCGACGACACCGACGACCCGACCGCTGCGGCAGCAGAGCACCCCGAGCGGCGCGAGGTCAGGATGGCGGTCGGCGTCATGCGCGACGGGAGCCGCGAGTCCGTCCTGCGCCTGCGCAGCGCCGGCGCCGACCTGGAAGACGAACGGGTCACCGGCGGGGACCTCGTGCCCGGGCTTGCCGATGCGCTCATGGCCACCCTCGGCGAGTAGCTACCGCCTGCGGAGCGCCGGCTGCTCGTCGGACACCGGCAGGTCCAGCGCGAACTCCGCGCCCTTGCCGAGCTTCGTGGTCACTGACAGCGGGTAGCCGGCGTCCTCGGCCAGTCGACGCACGAACGACAGGCCCAGGCCCAACCCGCCGACCTTGCGGGTCGCCGACCCGTCGACCTGCTCGAAGGACGTGAACAGCGCGCCGTGATGGTCCTCGGCGATGCCGGGTCCCGCGTCCTTCACCGCGACGCGCACCCACATCCCGTCGGGAGACCAGGACCCGACGAGGGTGATCGGGGTGCCGGGCGGGGTGTACTTCACGGCATTGTCGAGGAACTCATCCAACGCCTTCCCGACCCATGTCGGGTCGACGTGCACTGCGGGCAGACCCGCCGCGACGCGGCGCTTGAAGTCCGTCGCCCGCAGCGGCGCCCTCGACTGCCACAGCTCGACCCGCGCGTCGAGCAGGTCCTTGACCGACACCGGCCGTGGGGACACCGACACGCGTCCGGCCTCCAGCGCCGCGACATCGACGAGCAGGTCCACCACCCGGTTCATCTTGAGCGACTCGTCGCGGATCGTTGTCGCGAACGCGGTCACCTTCTCGCTGGGCAGACCGGGCTTGCCGACGAGGATCTCGGCAAAGCCGCGGATCGGCGTCAGAGGCGTCCGGAGCTCGTGGCTGACGTTGGACAGGAACTCGGTCTTCATGCGCTCGACCTCGCGCTCACGCGTCGTGTCGCGCAAGACCATGACCACGCCCTCCACCCCCTCCAGCGGGGTGATGGCGACGTGCACTGCCACCTTGGAACCATCCGGGCGAAAGACCTCCGCGATCTCGTCCCGCAGCCGCAAGGTCGGGTCCGCGAGCTGCGAGCCGCCGGCGTCGCGGACGTCCGCGACGATGTCGAGCCGCTCCCCCAACACATCCTGCTCCTCGAGCCCGAGCATGCTCAGCGCCGCCCGGTTGACCGACGTGACGACCCCGTCGGCATCGGTCGCAAGCAGTCCGTCCGACATGGACGCCAGCACCGTCGAGAGGTGTACGGCGGAGCTCCGCAGGTCACCGGTGAGCTGGGCCAGCGAGGCGGTCATCCCGTCGAAGGTCCGCGACAGCGTGCCGACCTCGTCGCGGCCCGACATCGCCGACGTGGTGGTGAGGTCCCCCGCGGCCACCCGGGCCGCGGCTGCTGTCAGGCGACGGACCGGTTCGACGGTGCGGCGACCGAGGACGGCGGCCGCGACACCCACGGCGATCAGAGCCAGCAGGGCGGTGACCAGCAGCAGCTGCAGGGCTCGCCGCTCGGCATCGAGCGCCGGCCCGGCGCCGCGCGACACCGCGATGAGGCCGACCCGCTGGGGGGTGGAGGCACTGTCCATGATGGGCTTCAGCGCGATCGTCGGCCGGCTGCCCTGGCTCGCCAGGACGAGACCGTTGTCGGGGACGTACCGGTCCGCCCCGGCCGCCCGCACGATCGCCAGCAGCTCCCGCCCTTGGCGCACACTGGCGTTGGACGCCACCACCTGCAGCGGGTCGCCGGCCAGCAGCGTCAGGGCGAAGCTCTGCCCGGTGTCGAAGTCGTTCTGGGTGTAGTTGTCGTCGATGCGGATCCCGTAGACATAGGCGTCGTCCGGCAACTGCTGCCCAGGTTTTCGGGCCGCCACGACCGCGATGACAGCCACCGACGGCGGCGAACCGGAAAGGCGGACGTTGCTCGGGATCTGCGTGTTGGCCCGTTGCGCGCCCGCGCCGTCCAGCACTGCCTTCACCGCCGGCAGCGACCGCAGGCCGAGCATCTCGCTGCGGGTGGGCAGCACCAGCCGGCGGTTTCTGCGACCCGCGAGGCCGACCGGCGACCCCACCCGCGGGACGCGGACGACGAAGTCATCCACCTGCGGAGGCGCCAGATAGGTCAGGTAGCCGTTGCAGTTCTCCTGTGCTGCCTGGAGGTTGGCAGCGTCACAGAACTTCGGAGCGAGGGTCACGATCTGCTTGGCCGTCGCGCCGACGTTCTCCTGCAGCGCGTTGAGCCGGGCGTCGCGTGCCGCGACGACGAGCTCGCGGTTCTGCTTGTCGTAGGAGGAGACGACCACGGTGCCGACCACGCCGACGGCCGCGATGGCCATCGCGAGCACCCCGACCAGGATCGTCCCGACGACCTTGGACAGCAGGCTGGTCTGCGCAAGCAGGCCCAGAGCCACCAGCACCGCAACAGCTCCGAGGCCGCGGAGGAGCAGGACCGCCTGCGGGGCCCCTTGACCACTGTCAGCGGTCACCGCGAGGCCCGCAGCCACCGCGAACAAGCTGAAGCCGGCGGCTACCCAGACGCCCACCGCGTCCCGCCGGTTCCAGACCGCGGCGAGGGCAGCCAACGCAGAGGCACCCGCCGCGAACGCCGCCGGCCCGCCAGCCGCGGCCAATGGGACCACGACGCCGTAAAGCGCTGAGGGCAGGCGGCGCGGACCGAGCCCGCCGGAGTAGAGGCCGGCAGCAAGAACGAGGGAGGCGGCGGCCCGGGCCAGGGCCAGGTCGTCGGAGCCGGGGACCCCGAGGCGCAGCGCCGTACGGACCTCGACCGCGGCCAGGACAGCGGCGCCGAGCGCCACGAGCACCCCGGCGGAGGAACGTCGCAGGAGCGCTGCTGCAGCAAGGCCGACGAAGGCCCCGATGAGAAGGAGCTGGACGGCACCTAAGAGCGCAAAGGGGACAGCTGGCTCCATGGCCGGAGTCTAGAAGCGCATTCGGGTCGTCAGAGGGACATCAGCAAGAAGGCGGCGTGCCGCCGCTGCGCAACGTGGCAAGAGCCGCAAGGGCACCCTTGAGGGTGCTGACCTTGACGAGGGTGAGGCCTGGCGGCTTGTTGGCCTTGGCCTCCTGGCAGTTGTCAGCGGGGGCGAGGAAGACGGTCGCCTGCTGCTGCTTGGCGCCGCGCATCTTCTGCGCGATGCCGCCGATCGGGCCGACCTGGCCGTCCGCCGTGATCTCGCCAGTGCCGGCGATGTTCTTGCCGCCGGTGAGCGAGTCCTGCCCCAGCCGCTCGATGATGCCCAGCGCGAACATCAGCCCGGCGCTGGGGCCGCCGACGTCCTTGAGCTGGATGTTGACCTTGATCGGGAAGCTCGACACCTCATGCGGAGTGATGCCCATGATCGCCCGCGCCGGGGCGCCGGAGGCCACCGTGCGGAGGACCACGGTGGCCGCCTTGCCCGCCCGGATGTACCCGATCAGGACCGTCGCGCCCGGAGTCCGCTTGCTGACGCGAGCCCGTAGGGACACCGCGTCGGTGACCGGCTGGCCATCGACGGTGGTTAGTACGTCACCCGGCTTGAGCTTGCCGTCCGACGGTCCCCCGGCCTGCACCGTGCTCACAGAAAGCACAGTGCTTGAGGGGACTCCGAGCTGGTGCAGCGCCGCGCTCGTCGCGTCGTCCTGCGACAGCTGCATCAGCTGGGTGTTCTGCTGGTCCGCCTGCTGCTGCGTCTGGTGCGGCTGGAAGACCACCTCTCGCGGGACGACGGCCTCGCTCGGGGAGAGCCAGCCCGCGATGGCCTCGAACAGCGTGATCTGGTCCTTCACGCTGACCGTGGTGAGGTCGAGCGCACCGCTCGTCGGGTAGGTCTTGTGGCCGGAGATCGACAGCACCGGCGTCCCGCCGACCGACCCAAGGGTGTTGAAGGCCGGCCCGGGCGTCAGCGCCACGTAGGGAACGGTCTGCACCGCACCCGCCAGGGCAAGCCCGAGCGCGAGCACGCTCGCAAGGAGCAAGGTCAGAGCGCGGCGCGACACCGCACAAGCCTAACTGCGTCCGGTACGGCGACGTCGTACGCGCTCAGGCGGCCGCCGGGCCCTGCCGGGACGTTGGTCAGGAGGCGAAGAAGCCGAGGCTGCCGGGGGCGTCCGCGGCCACCGCGACGAGCGGCTGCTCCACGGTGACGTCCGGGACCAGCACGGGCGTGGTGACGGTCTCGGAGGCCATCTGCTCGGATGACGCCATGTGCTCGGAAGACTCAGTGGGAGCCGGCACCTCGACGCGATACCAGGTCTTGAACGCGAGGGGGACCTCGGCCAGCCCGTGGACGCTCACCTCACTGACCCCCTCCACGTTGCGGAGGTGCTCCACGAGGCGCACCGCGTCCTCGAGGTTCGCAACCCGACGGAACGCTGGCGTCCCGTCATGGGCGGGGAAGAAGACCACATGCTCCATCTGGGTGCTCCCTGGCAGCTCTTGACGGGTAGGGGCGCTCCTACCCGTGTCCTGACAGACATCGGCACGTTGTACCGAGCGTCTTGAGCACGAGCTCCTGGTCCGGATCCGCTCGATCTTGTCCTGGCTCGTACAGGGATGTCACACTTGACCCCGGATCATCCGAAAGGTGTGACCTGGCGTACGGACCGCATCGTCGGCTCGCGCGTCGGGTCTCCCCAGCCCCCGGCCCGAAGAGGTCCCCGTTGTCGACCGCGCAAGACCTACCCGTCGGCGAAGTGGCGCGCCCCTACGGTGCGCCCGTCGCGGGTCCCGCGCTGCGCCTCGTCCCGGCCGAGCCCCTCGACTTCGACGACGCGGTCCGTCGGGTCCGTCCCCGCCTGCAGCGCTACGCCGTCCGTCGGCTCGGCGACCCCCACGAGGCTGAAGAGCTCGTTCAGGAAGCCCTGCTGCGGGCCTACACCCACCGCGAACAGCTCCTCACCGAGGACGACCTGTCGGCCTGGACCACGGTCGTCACGGGCCGCCTGGTCATCGACCGCCTGCGCGTCCGCGGCCGGTCCGTTCTGGTGGCCGACGTCCCGGAAGGCTCCCGAGTCGGGCGGGACACGGCCGATCTCGTGGTTGCGCGTGACGAGGCCCGCACCGCCCTCGACGTGCTGGACGCCATGCCGCCCCGCCAGGCTGCGCTGCTGTGGGCCAGGGAGGTCGAAGGGCGGTCCTACGACGACCTGTGCGACCGGTTCGCCATGACCGAACCCGCCGTGCGATCGGTCCTCACCCGGGCCCGCAAGGCACTCCGCAAGGAGTACGCCGTCCGTGGCGGCACGCTCCCGCTCGGTGGCCTGGCGGTCCTTGCGCCCTGGGCTACCGCTCTCGGTTGTGCGGGCAGGCTTCGTCGGGTCGCGGCCCGCCTCACCACCCCCGCCGCACTCGGCGCGGTCGGGATCACCGCCCTGACGTGCTTGGTCCTGAGCCCCTTCGACGCCCCGAGTGCCCCGTCCGGGACCACCTACAGCCCTTCCGACGCTGTCGTCACGACGCCTGCGCGCCAACCGGCCGCAGCTGCTCGGCACGTCCGGCCAGCGCCCCCGCACGTCACGCAGAGCCGGGTCGAGGCGGCCAGGAGGCCGGCCGCAGAGCCCTCGCGACGCGCGCGTCAGACCATCCTCCCTGGGCAGGACGTCTGCCTCGCCACGACCACACAGGACAACCGCAGCCGGTACCTCTCCCTCGGCGGAATCAGCCTCAGCCCGCGGAAGGGGCCGGCCGCAGAGCCCTCGAAGAACGGCGTGGGGTCGTCCCACTGCGCCACGTCGACGGCGGTGCCGGCCAACGCGCTGTACCCAGGGATCGAGCTGCCGGCGAACCCGACCGGCATCCGCGGCCTCAGCATCGTGTCGAGTGACCTCGCCTGTTCGCCCATCCCGAACCAGCCGTTGATCGCCTGCGGTCCGGAAACAAACCCAGCAGGGAGCACCCCGTGAAGCGCCTCGTTCTTTTCGTCCTGTGCGGCGGCCTGGTCGTGACGACCTTGGGCTCATCAGCATCGGCCAGCCAGTCGCAGGCGTGGACGCGGCACAAGATCTGCATCGAGTTCCCGAGCGGCACGACCGGCACACCCGACGGCTTCTGCATCGTCCAGTCGCTGCCCCTCTGAGGGACGGCCCCTCTGAGGGACGGACGTCCGGCAGCTAGCGAATCTTGGCCTGGCCGGCGTTCCGCGGCGTGGGGGCCGGACTCGTCAGTGCCGCGCGGAAGCGGTCGTACTCCTGAACCGACTCGACCGCCTGCACCGGCCGTCGGGGGCGGGAGGCCCACAGGGTCCACACGACAGCAAGCATGGGAGCGACGATCACTGGGCTGAGCCAGAGGATCCAGGTGGGCATGTGGGGCTTCCCGTTGGAGCGCGTCAAAAACAGGGGATGCGTCATCGTAACGCCTTCAGGGCGTTCCGACCCACTCGTCCGTGCCGTCCGCAAACACTTGGTGCTTCCAGATCGGTACCGACGCCTTGACGTCGTCGATGAGGCGACGCGCGGCGGCGAAGGCCTGGTCCCGGTGCGCCGCTGAGGCGGCGACGACCACCGCCACATCCCCGATCTGCAGCAGCCCTACGCGGTGCACTGCGGCAACGGCCACCACGGGGAGCTCATCGTCGACGGCACCGACCACCGATGTCATCACCTCCAGGGCGGAGGGGTGGGCGGAGTACTCCAGCGAGGTAACCGCGCGGTCGCCGTCGGAGGCTCGGACCAGGCCGGTGAACGACACCACGCCGCCCGCGGACGGGTCCTGCACCGCAGCAAGCACCTCGTCGACCGACAGTGCAGTGGCCCGGATGTCCACGAGGCGGATCACAGCGCAAGCCTAGGGCGGCCCGTGCTAGAGACCGCGCCGGCGCCGGGCCTGACGCACCAGGGCCGCTGTGCCCAGCAGGGCCACCGTGGCACCGGCAGCGGTGTACGTCGTGGACCGCGAGTCCGCAGGGCGGGTCGTCAGGTGGGCGCGCAGCCCCTCTTCATTGGTCCAGCGCGGCGCCCATCCGGCCGCTCGCAAGCCGTCGCACGCCACCACGAGCGGGCCGAGCAGGTGGTCCAGCTCGCGCGCCGAAGCAGTCGTGACGCCGATCCGGTGCAGCCGCTCCGCCGTCGACAGCGCCACCGCAGCCGGAAGGACCAGGCGCCGGCGGCCGGCCAGCTGCTCGACGAGCAGCTGCGGGAGTGCACCGTCGGAGGCGACGGCGAGCCGACCGCTGACGGCGCCGACGGTCGCCAGCTCGAGTGCGAGCAGCAGGTCTTCTGCGTGGCAGAGCTGCCAGAGCGGCTCGACACCGCGCACCGCGAGCAACCGAGGGGCGCCCAGCTGCCGCAGCACCTGCCCGTCGTAGGCAACCGACAAGCCGACCAGCGTGGCCGGCCGAAGCACGGTGACGGCCAGCCCAGCACCGACCGCGACGTCGACCAGACGCTCCACCTCGACGTGGTCGCCGGCGAGCGTCCTGTCGTCGCTCTCACGACGGAGCGGCGAGTCGTCCGCGAGAGGGACAGGGTTGTCAGCGTGGACGCCGTACACGTCGGTGGAGGTGCACAGGACGACGCGAGCCCCGACGTCGCGGGCAGCCTCGAGCACCTGGGCGGTGCCGCGGACATTGAGGGCACGACGGGTGGATGTGGGTTGGGAGACGTCGTACGACGTAGCCAGGTGCACCACGGTGGTGGCGCCGGCGAGGGCCACCGCCAGCAGGGGGTCACGGACATCGGCGGTCCGCCAGACCACGCCCTCCGCGCTGCCAGGGACGGTGTCGAGGCCGATGATGCTGACGTCGCCGCGGGCCGTGAGCCGCTCGACGAGGGCCTGTCCGAGCCCGGTCGCGGCGCCCGTGACGGCGACGACGTCGGAGGCGTCCTTGCGCCGAAGGCGAACCACCAGCACAGGCTCTCGCACCATGCGCGGGTTACGTTGGAAGCATGACCCCGGTGCGCCGCTCATGACCCGCCCGCCGTTCGGGTTCGGACCGTCGGAGGGACCCGACGAGCCGGACGAGAACGACCCCTTCGGGCTGGCCAGGATGTTCGGTGGTGGCCTGTCCGGCGGCGGCAACGACATGTTCGCCCAGCTGCAGCGGCTGATGTCCTGGACCGGCGGGCCGGTCAACTGGGACCTCGCCAAGGAGGTCGCGCAGAGCGCCGTCAAGGACGACGACCGACCGGTCACGGCCCAGGAGACCCGCGAGATCGCCGACGCCGGCCGCCTGGCCGACGTCTGGCTCGATCCGGTCACCGCGCTGCCCGCGTCCGGCGGTGAGCCGCAGGCCTGGACCCGCACGGGCTGGCTCGAGGGGACCCTCGCGGCCTGGCAGCAGCTCGTGGACCCGGTAGCCGGCCGGGTCACGGCCGCGATGGGTGGTGCCCTCGAGAAGGGCCTGGCTGGCGAGAACCTGCCACCCGAGATCGCCGGGATGGTCCAGGGCCTGGGTCCCAACCCGTTCGCCGGCGTGATGCAGCAGGTCGGCGGGCTCGTCTTCGGTGCGCAGGTGGGCCAGGCGCTCGGCGCCTTGGCCGCCGAGGTCCTCGGGACGAGCGAGGTCGGTATCCCCCTGGGGCGCAGTGCCCTGCTCCCGGCCAACGTCACGGCCTTCGCCGAGGGCCTGGAGGTCCCGCTGGACGAGGTGCGGCTGTACCTCGCGCTGCGCGAGGCCGCGCACCAACGCCTGTTCGCCCACGTGCCGTGGCTCAAGGCGCACCTGTTCGACGCCGTCGACGCCTACGCGCGCGGCATCGAGGTGGATCCTTCGGTGATCGAGCGGGCGGTCGGGTCGTTCGACCCCTCCGACCCGGCGTCGGTGCAGGAGGCCCTCGGCTCGGGGCTGTTCGAGCTCGAACCCACCGAGGCCCAGAACGCGGCACTCGGGCGCCTGGAGGCCGCACTGGCGCTCGTCGAGGGCTGGGTGGATCTCGTCGTCGACGCGGCGGCCTCGAAGACGCTTCCGCATACCGTCCAGCTCCGCGAGACGGTACGACGACGACGCGCGACCGGCGGCCCTGCCGAGCAGACCTTCGCCACCCTGGTGGGGTTGCAGCTACGACCGCGGCGGCTCCGGGAGGCCGCGGACCTGTGGGAGTCGCTGACCGCAGCCCGCGGCATCGACGGTCGCGACGCGCTGTGGGCCCACCCCGACCTGCTTCCTGGTCCCGCCGACCTGGACGACCCGTCCTCCTGGGCCGGCCCCGCCACGGGTACCCCTGGGGACACCACCGACTGGGACGCCGGACTGCGGGCCCTCGACAAGGACCTCGACGGACAGCTCGACGCGGACGCCGGCTCGGAGTACGGGTTGGACGGTGAACCTCCACGTGAGCACAGCGGTGAACCGCCACATGAGCCGGACGACGACCCGGACGGTCCCGCCGAGCCCGGTCGCGCCTAGCTACCTGGACGACCCAGATGGGCGCCGCGCGACCGCGTGGGACAGGTCGGCCTATCGCTCATGCAAGGGGGACGAAGCCTCGCGGATCCCCTCTCGTCCGCTTTGTCTTCACTTTTCTTCCACCCACAGGTCAACAGCGCGTCACTGCAGGTCAGAGGCGCGTCCACCGTCGTCCACACGCTTGTCCACAACCCGTGGACAAGCCCGTCCACAGCGACACACCACACCGTCCCCACCCTGTCCCCAGCGGTGTCCACAGGCGGCCGAACCCCGGCGTTGACGGGCTCCGGACGAGGCTCCTAGCGTGCGGAAATACGGAGCCCCCGGTGCTCCGGACCCGCTCGCAAGGGGAAGGCGAGCAGGTTCGCGAGCACCGGGGGCTCCGTGGCGTTTCGGGCGCTAGCGGCCGGTGAAGACGGCCGGGCGCTTCTCGGCCTTGGCTCGCAGGCCCTCGTGCAGGTCCTCGGTGGCCATGGTCACCGGCTGGGCGACGGCCTCCCACTGCAGCGCCCGCTCGAGCGACGCCGGTCCCCCGTCCCGCAGGGCCTCCTTGTGCAGCCGACTGGGCACCGGGGCCCCCAGGGCGACCTCGGCGGCCCGCTCCAGCACGGAGGACAGGAACGCGTCGTCGTCGTACACGGCAGAGCACAGCCCCAGCCTCAGCATCTCGGAGGCGTCGACCACGCGGCCGGTGAGGAGCAGCTCCCGGGCGGCGGCGACGCCCGCCACCTCGGTCAGCGTGAAGGTGGTTCCCATGCCGGCGTGCATGCCCAACTGGGCGAACGGGACCGTGAACTTCGCGGAGGCACCGGCGTACCGGATGTCGCAGGACAGCGCGAGGGCCGCGCCCGCCCCGACCGCCGCCCCGTTGACAGCCGCGATCGAGGGGACGTCGAGCGTCCGGAGGCTGAGCCAGGTCCGGTAGAACGGCAGCATCTTGTCGCGTAGGCCGTCCACCGAGGCCCCACCCGCTTGCAACCAGCCGAGGTCGCCACCCGCCGAGAACGCCTTGCCGGCCCCCGTGACGACCACGCAGCGGATCGAGCGGTCGCCGCGCAACCTCTCGACCGCCGTGCCCCACTCGGCGGTGAGCTCGTCGGTCATCGCGTTGCGGCGGTCCGGCAGGTCCAGCGTGAGCAGCACGACGCCGTGGGAGGGACGCTCGACCTTGAGGACCACGGCTGCAACTCCTTGGGCTAGGGAGTGCCCAGCCTAGGAGTGCACCCGGCGGCGGCGCGTGTGAACCAGACCGCCGGCGGCGAGGACGGCCAGGGCACCGACGAGGACGGGCGACGGGGTCTCCTCCGGTCCGGTGGCGGCCGCGAGCACCGGCCGCAGCGCCGTGGTGGCTGACCCGGCCGGGCTCGCGGGCTGCGCCGGACGAACAGGACGCATCGCCTTGTGCGCGGCTGCACGGGCAGCGGGGCGGACGGCAACCCTGCGACGGGCGACCGGTGTCGCGGTCACGAACGCGACACCGTCGTACCCGAGAGCGTTGCGAGCGGCGCGGGACAGGTCCAGGACCCGGTTGTCGACGTACGGCCCACGGTCGTTGATCCGGACCACGACGCAGCGACCCGCGCGGCAGACGCGCAACCAGGTCCCGAAGGGAAGCGTCCTGCTCGCGGCTGTGAGGGAATCGGTGTCGAAGCGCTCACCGTTGGCGGTGCGTCGACCCTGGAAGTAGCCGCCGTACCAGGAGGCAGCACCGGAGAAGCCGGGACCGACGGCGACGCTCCTGGTCACGTACCGCACCGGCGGCAACGCCGTGCGCGCACCACCGCGGCTGGCCCGCCTCGCGACTCGATGGGTAGGCGGAACGGTGACCGGAGACGGGCGGGCCACGCTCTGGGCCTGGACCGCCGGGACCGCGTCGCGAGAAGGGGTCTCGCTGGCCGGCAGCACCACCGCTGCGGCTGAGGCGACGGCGAGGCCGGCGAGGACGCCTCCGGCGACACGAGTACGGCGGTGGGCGGGGGAGCTGTCGGGGGCAGGGACCGTGCCGGTGGGACTGCCGGCCTGCCGAGGGGTGACGGACGAGCTTCGGGGCTGGGTTCGATTCATGGGCGCTGGTCGCTGCCCGGTCGCGGGTGACCCCTGGTTGAGGCCATGCGGGCGGGCCGGGGACCTCACCTTCTCTCTGTCTCGCGGCCTGAGGCCGGTTGGGGCGTACCCGGACGTCCGGGTCGCACGGGCAGGAATGCTTGCAACTGCTAGCAGCGAGCAAGCAGGTTGCGCTCGCGTTGCGTCCTACCCACAGGACAGTTGCGGCCTACCCAGCAGAGAGCGTGTCGCTCCTCACAGCGGCTTTCGTGACCCCCCGTGACGGACCGTCACCCGAACGAGTGGCAGGTCCGGGGGTCCGGCAACCCGACGACAAGTGAGGAGAACCAGCACATCGACAGGACGGGACCCATGGACACGACACGTACGGGCGCTGCGCGGAGGTCGCGTTCCGGCACGCTCGTCGCGCTGGCCCTCGCGGGCGCCACGGCACTGAGCGGGCTCCCGGGGGCCTCGGCTGCCGGCCGGGTGCCGTTGCAGACCGTGATCGTCATGGGCGCCGGGGACGTCGCCGGCGCCGTTCGGGCGGCCGGCGGCGAGATCCTCGACCGGCTGCCGCTCGTCGGCGGCGTCAGCGCACGCCTTCCGAAGGGCACCCAGCTCGGCTCCTCCTGGACCGTCGTCCCCGACCGGGCAGTCGGCGTCTCCGGCGGCAGCGCGGCAACCGGCCCGTCCAGCACCATCCGCCAGACCCTCGGTCTCGGTGCCCCCTCCAACGAGGGCGCCGGTGTGACCGTCGCCGTCGTCGACACCGGCGTCGCCAACGTCGCCGACCTTGCCGGGCGCGTCACCCACGTTGACGTGTCTGGCGCCGGCGTCGGCGACGGCTACGGCCACGGGACCTTCGTCGCTGGTCTGGTCGCGGGCAACGGCGCCTCGTCCGGTGGCGCCTTCGCCGGCGTCGCTCCGGGCGCCAGCATCCTCGACGTCCGGGTCGCGGACGACAACGGCAACTCCGACCTCGTGACAGTCCTGAAGGGCCTGCAGGTCGTCGCCGCGCACCCCGAGGTCGAGGTCGTCAACCTCTCCTTGTCCTCCGGCAGCCCGCTGCCGTACCAGTTGGACCCGCTCACGGTCGCCCTGGAAACCTTGTGGCGCAAGGGAATCACGGTCGTGGTCCCCGCCGGCAACGACGGCGCGGCAGGTCGCGGCACCATCACGAGCCCCGGCATCGACCCGGTCCTGCTGACCGTCGGTGGCCTGGACGAGAACGGCACCGCCAAGCACCGCGACGACAGCGTCGCCGCCTGGTCCTCGCAGGGTCCCGCCCCGCAGGGCGTCGCGAAGCCCGACCTAGTCGCCCCCGGCGCCCATGTCATCAGCACCGGCGCCCCGGACTCGGTCGTCTGGAACGCCAACGTCGGCTCCCAGGTCGCCGGCGGCTACATGCTGGGCTCCGGGACCTCCTTCTCGACGGCCGTCATGTCCGGCGCGGCCGCCGTTCTCCTGGCCGACCGGCCCCAGCTGTCGCCCGATCAGGTCAAGGCCCTCGCGACCCACACCGCCTACGACGTCGATGGCAAGAACCAAGCGACGGGTAACGGCGGCCTCGACGTGGCCGCGGCCCTCGACGCCAAGACCCCCAAGGTCAAGCTGACCGCCACGGACAGCATCCCTGGCTCGGCCAGCGCCTGGGCGGCCTTCCTGCAGGCGCTGATCGACGGTGACGCCGCCGCGGCCGCCAGCGCCTGGGCCGACCTCTCGCCAGAGGCACGCCAGTGGGCCGCGCGCCAGTGGGCCGACCTCTCGCCTGACGCCCGCCAGTGGGCGGCCCGGCAGTGGGCCGCGCGCCAGTGGGCCGACGCCGACGTCTCCGCCAACGAGTGGGCGGCCCGGCAGTGGGCGGCGCGGCAGTGGGCAGCCCGCCAGTGGGCCGACAGCGACTGGAGCGCTCGCCAGTGGAGCGCCCGGCAATGGAGCGCCCGGCAGTGGAGCACCTCCGACTGGACCGGGGACGACTGGAGCGCTCGCCAGTGGAGCGCCCGGCAGTGGTCCGCCCGCCAGTGGAGCGCCTCCGACTGGAGCTAGTAAAAGGCACCAGCAGCGACTGGAGGCCGCCCGCAAACCTGCCGATGTCCTCCCCGTGATGCCCGCGAGGAGGGCATCGTCGGTTCGAGCAGAGGGGGGCGCGTGAGCGGGAGGCTGGGTCGTCTCGTCGGGCTGGTCGCCGTCATCGGCCTGCTCGCCCAGGCGGGAGCGCTGCTGCTCGTCCACGACGCCAAGGCCGTCGCGCCGCTGTCGACGGACGGCAGTTGGCTCGCCTGGGCCCATGGCTGGACGCTCGTCGCGGTCTGCCTCGTCCTGACGTTCGCCGGCGACTGGGTCGCTGTCCGCGTCCGCCACGGCGAGGAGACCGAGGAGCTCACCCTCTTCGAGGCGGCCTGCGTCGTCGACGTGCTCATCCTGCCCGGAACCTGGGCCCTTCTGACACCGGTGGTCGCGACCGTCCTGTGCTCGATCGTACGGCGACGCGGTCTGGTCAAGGTGGTCTTCAACGGCGGCAACCTGGCCGCCGCCGTGGCGGTGCTCGTCGCCACCGTTGAGCTGCTGTCCGTGCCGGGAGACGGCCTGACCGTGCGCACCATCGTCGGTCTGACCGTTGGCATGATCGGCCTCACCGGGGTCAACCTGGTGGCGCTGTCGCGCGTGCTCGCGGTGGTCGGCGAGGACGAGCCGTGGGAGGTGGTGCGCGACGGCGCCAAGCTCTCGACCGTCATGGCCATCGGCACCGTGGCCCTCGGTGGGACAGCCGTCACGCTGGCCAGCGCAGCCCCCGCACTGCTGCCGTTCTCGCTGATGCCGGCCGTCGCCCTGACCTTCGCCTTCAAGGCCGCCGCCCAGGAGTCCGAGGAGCGGGAGCGCTCCTCCCGACTGCTCGCGCTCTCGCAGGTCCTGGCCGGACGCCTCGACGCCGACGAGGTCCTGGCGTCCTTCCTCGACCTGACGCGTCAGGCATTCGGAGCGGACCTCGCCCTGGCCGTCCTCGACCCGACTGATCTGCCCGGCGGCGCGCTGCCGACCAGCGTGCTGGACGACCGCGAGCACGGACGAAGCCGCCGTACCGCATCTGCGATCGAGGCAGAGCTCTTGCTCCGCAGCCATTCCGAAGGCGCGATGGTCCTGCGCGACGCAGTCCCGCATGACTGGCGACAAGCACTGGTCGCTCCGCTCGAGGCTGAGGGGCAACGAGTCGGTGTCGTGGTGCTGGCCACGCGCAACAAGCACCGCACCTTGGGCTCCCGCGAGCTCACCCTCCTGACGCCGCTCGCGAGCGCGCTGGCCGTGGCCCTGCGTGGTGCCGCGCACCTGGCCCGTCTCGTCGAGGAGCGCAGCAAGCTCAAGGCCGTCGTCGACCAGTCCTCGGACGGCATCCTGGTACTGGACGGTGCCGGGATCGTGCAGCTGTGGAGCCCTGCGGTGGAGGCCCTCACGGGACGTTCCGAAGCGGCCGCCCTCGGGCGGCCCTTCGCCGCGCTGGTCGCCACCACCGCGCCGGACGGCAGCGCCCGCGACCCGTTCCTCGCCGGGCGCTCGCTGCTGAGCGTGGACACCCCGCGGGCCACCGTCGAGCTCACGGTGCGCCGCGACGACGGCGAGGAGCGCGTCGTCCGGTGCGCGCACGCGGCCGCCTTCGGCGAGGACGGAACCCTGGCCCGGGACGTCGTCATCGTGCACGACGTCACGCGCGAGCGGCAGGTCGAGCGCCTCAAGGCCGACTTCATCGCGACCGTCTCGCACGAGCTCCGCACCCCGGTGACGCCCATCAAGGGCTACGCGGACCTGTTGCGTCGGCGCGGCGACACGATGACCGACGAGAAGCGCAAGGAGTGCCTGGACATCATCTCCGACCGCGCCGCGCACCTGGCCCGGCTCGTGGAGGACCTGCTGCTGGCCTCGCGCATCTCGGCGACCGAGGGCAGTGCCCAGGGCAAGGTCGACATGGCGCGCGACGACCTGGCCGCGCTCGTGCGGCGGGCGTGTGGTGACTTCGGGGACCAGGGCGAGCGGGTGACGATCACCGTGCCCGACGAGCGGGTCGAGGTCGCGTGCGACCCCGTGCGGGTCATCCAGGTGCTCACCAACATGGTCGGCAACGCGCTGAAGTACTCACCGCTCGGCACTCCCGTGGCCGTGCGCCTCCGGATCGACGGCCTGCGCGCCGTCGTCGACGTCGAAGATCAAGGACGCGGGATCCCCGCGGACCAGCTCGAGAAGGTCTTCGAGAAGTTCCACCGGGTCGAGGACCCGATGCTCATGACCACCGGGGGCACCGGGCTGGGGCTGTACATCGCCCGCCAGCTCGCCACCGCGATGGGGGGCACGCTGACCTGCACCTCGACCTTGAACGCCGGCTCGGTGTTCACCTTCTCGCTGCTCATGGCGCCCCGGACGGCCCCCGAAGCCACCCCGGCCGCGGTGGTCGACGAGGAGGCCGCGGCCGCCCCGCGGCCTCGCCGCGCACCTCCGTGGGCGTTCCCTCCGCCACGCCCGGAGCCCGCTGACGGCGTGATCACGCCGTAGAACGCTAGGGTCTTGTTACGAAACGCCGCGCGCCAACCGGCGTGGGCACCGGGGCACGTCCCCGTCAAGACATGGAGGACCCCGTGGCGGAGAGCTACAACGGCTACTGCGTGAAGTGCAAGGAGAAGCGCGACTTCGACGGCGAGGTCAAGGTGAGCGACTCCGGTCGCCGCATGGCCCAGGGCCTGTGCCCCGTCTGCGGGACGAAGATGAACCGCATCCTCGGCAAGGCCTGACCAGCACCTGCACATCGCCAGACCCAGCACGTCCCGAAGGGCGGTCCTCCATCAGGAGGGCCGCCTTTCGCTCATCCGGCAGGCTGCGCCGGCTCGGCTGTCCACGGAAGCTCCGCGTCCCCGTCGCAGACACCGACCTCCGGGACCTGCACGTCGTAGAGCTCGCAGAGCAGCCGAAGCAACGCCACGTCCCCAGCAGCAGCCGCCGTGCGCGCCGCGACGGTCGGCCGGTGCAGCACCTTTCCTGCGACGGCATGCGCCAGCCGCGTCAGGTCGGCCGTGCCTCCCGTGCCCCTGCCGGCGAGCCTGGTGAGCTCGTTCAGGCACGTGCGCTCGACCTGGAGCCGTAGCGCCGCGATCATCGGGCCGGCCTGCCGGGACGCCTCAGCGTCGACGTAGCGCTGCACCGCGCCCTCGACGACCGCCATGCCCTTCCGCACGGCTGCCTGCAGCTCAGGGTCGCGCGCCGCGTCGTCGTTCATCGACTCGACGTCGATCAGGCGCACGCCGGCGAGGCGACCCACGCGAGGATCGACGTTCCGCGGCACGGACAGGTCCACCACGATCAGGGGCCGCGAGCGCGAAGCCATCGCTTCACGGACGTGCGCCAGCGTCACCACGTGCGCCGCGGCGGACGTGGCGCACAAGAGCAGGTCGGCCTCGGCGACCCCACTGGTGAGTCCGGGGAGCGGGCAGACCAGGTTGGGCGTCGTGAGCCGGGATGCCCCGGCCTCGTCGCGAGCGGCCACGTGGGCGGCGTGGCCGCGGGCCGCCAGGTGCTCCACCGCGGTCGCAGCCATCCGGCCGGACCCGACCACGAGCACCACCGGAGCCACGTCAACCCTGAGGGCTGCCAACCCCAGGTCCACGGCCCGGCGGGCGAGGGAGCGGCCCTGCCCGCCGAGCGCGGTCTCGTCCCGCACCCGCGCCCCGCAGTGCAGCGCCGCCGGGAACAGCCGACTCAGCAGCGGCCCGGTCAGCCCGGCGGCCTGCGCCTGCCGGAAGGCCGTCCTCGTCTGCCCCTGGATCTCGACCTCGCCGAGGACGCGCGACTCCAACCCAGCTGCGACGCGAAACAGGTGCTCGACCACCGACCGGCCGGTGCCCAGGACGGCTGCGGCCTCCAGTTCGGCCAGCCGCAGGCCACCGTGCTCGGCGAGGACGGCGAGCAGCAGCCGCGGGTCGCGCGGGACGTTCGCATAGACCTCGGTGCGGCTGCACGTCGACAGCACGACGGCCTCGCTGCAGCCGGCCGCGCGCAGGGCCGCGAAGAGCGGATCGGCGGCGCCATGGCGCACCGACAGTCGCTCCAGCACGGCCAGCGGTGCGCTCGCGTGGCTGACACCCACCATCGCCAGAGGGCCCTCGGTTCCCACCACGCCACTGGACTCACCTGTCATCGTCGCCCCAACCCTCAGCCCTCAACAGGGTCGTGCGACCACCTTGGACAAAGGTTGGGTGTCGCCCCACCCGGCCGGCCTGGGCCGCGAGGCCCGGTCCTGCTGCCCGCCAGGACGCCGCGCTGGGGGCGGCCCCTCGCTCGCCCAGGCCTGTCCCCGAACAGCAACGACTGCCTGTGGACATGCCGCACCGCTGTGGAGGAGCGGGCCCAGCGCGGGTACGGCGGTGGCACCGTGGCCGGATCGCCCCCTGGAGGTCCCTGTGCGCCCTGTCCTGGTCCCTGCCGCCCGACGCCTGTGGCGTGACCCCGAGACCCTGCAGCTCGGTCGCCCGTCCGGCAGGGCCGTGGTGGTCCAGGGCCTGGATGCGGCCCGGCGGGTGATCCTCCCGCTGCTCGACGGCACGCGTTTGCGCGACGAGGTGGTCCGGGACGCGGTGGCCGCCGGCTGCGCCGACGCCGACGACGTCCTGGCAGTCCTCGAGGACGCCGGGCTGCTGCTCGACGCCGACGGGCTGCGTCCGGCAGGCCTGGACCGGGCCGAGCGCGACCAGCTGGCCCCCGACCTGGCGTCCCTGGCCATCGTGCACCGACGCCGCGCCGGCGCGGCGCTGCTGGCCCGGCGCGGCG
>JAOPVP010000085.1 GCA_025966135.1 Frankiales bacterium | reverse complement strand
ATCTGCCAGGTGCTCGTCCCGGCGGCGCGCCCGGTGGCGGTCCCGGCGGCGGCGGTGGACCCGGCGGTCCCGGCGGCGTTGGATACGGCGCCCGTCCCGGTGGTGGCGGCGGTGGTGGTGGTGGTTTCGCCGGTCGTCCTGGTGGCGGCGGTGGCCCCCGTGGTGGCGCTGCCCGTGGGGGCGCGGCTCCGGGTGCCTTCGGTCGCGCCGGAGGTGGCCGTCCGGTCCGCGGTCGCAAGAGCAAGAAGCAGCGTCGTCAGGAGTTCGACAACCTCGCCGCTCCGTCGATGGGCGGTGGCGTCGCCCGCGGTAACGGCGAGGTCGTCCGGCTGCCACGTGGCGCGTCGCTCGCCGACTTCGCGGACCGCATCAACGCCAACCCCGGCTCGCTCGTGCAGGTGGTCTTCACCGAGCTCGGCGAGATGGTGACCGCGACGCAGTCGTGCACGGACGAGACCTTGCAGCTGCTCGGCGCCCAGCTGGGCTACGACGTCCAGATCGTCACGCCCGAGGAGGAGGACGCCGAGCTGCTCACCCGGTTCGACCTGTCCTTCGGCGGCGACTACGGCGACGAGGCCGAGCTCACCCCGCGCCCGCCGGTCGTCACGATCATGGGTCACGTCGACCACGGGAAGACCCGGCTTCTCGACGCCATCCGCTCCACGGACGTCGTCAAGGGCGAGGCCGGCGGCATCACCCAGCACATCGGTGCCTACCAGGTGCACCACCCCGTCGAGGGCGGTGTCCGCGAGATCACCTTCATCGACACCCCCGGTCACGAGGCCTTCACGGCCATGCGTGCTCGTGGCGCGAAGGTCACCGACATCGCGGTCCTGGTCGTGGCTGCCGACGACGGCGTGAAGCCGCAGACCATCGAGGCGCTCAACCACGCGCAGGCGGCCGACGTGCCGATCGTGGTCGCGGTCAACAAGGTCGACAAGGAGGGCGCCGACCCGGCCAAGGTCCGCGGTCAGCTCACCGAGTACGGCCTGGTCGCTGAGGAGTACGGCGGCACGACGATGTTCGTGGACGTGTCGGCCAAGGCGGGCACCGGCCTCGAGGACCTCCTCGACGCCATCTTGCTGACCGCGGACGCCGCACTCGAGCTGTTCGCTGACGCCTCCGTCGACGCCCAGGGTGTCGCCATCGAGGCCCGGCTCGACAAGGGCCGCGGCCCGGTCGCGACCGTCCTGGTCCAGCGCGGCACGCTGCGTGTCGGTGACTCGATCGTGGCTGGTGACGCCTTCGGCCGCGTCCGCGCCATGCTCAACGAGCGGGGCGAGAACGTCGAGGCGGCAGGCCCGGCCCAGCCGGTCCAGGTCCTCGGCTTCACGTCCGTCCCCGGTGCCGGCGACAACTTCCTGGTCGTCGGTGAGGACCGGATGGCTCGGCAGATCGCGGAGCAGCGGCAGGCGCGCGAGCGCAACGCCGCATTGGCCCAGACCCGCGGCCGGCCGACCCTCGAGTCGCTGTTCGAGCGTCTGAAGGACGGCGAGAAGACCCAGCTCAACCTCATCCTCAAGGGTGACGTGTCGGGTTCGGTGGAGGCCGTCGAGGATGCCCTGCTCAAGATCGACGTCGGCGAGGAGGTGTCGCTGCGCATCATCGGGCGCGGCGTCGGTGCCATCACCGAGAACGACATCAACCTGGCCAAGGCCTCCGAGGCGGTCATCCTCGGGTTCAACGTCCGTCCCGAGGGCAACGCCCGCGAGCTCGCCGAGCGTGAGCACGTGGACATCCGTTACTACTCGGTCATCTACGCGGCGATCGAGGACATCGAGGCGGCCCTCAAGGGCATGCTCAAGCCGATCTACGAGGAGGCGCAGCTCGGTACCGCCGAGGTGCGCGAGGTCTTCCGTTCCAGCAAGTTCGGCAACATCGCCGGTTGCCTCGTGCGATCCGGGACCATCGTCCGCAACTCGTCGGCGCGCCTGGTGCGTGACGGCGTGGTGGTGGCCGAGAACCTCAAGATCGAGTCGCTGCAGCGCTTCAAGGACGCGGCGACGGAGGTCCGCGAGGGCTTCGAGTGCGGTATCGGCCTCGGGTCGTACAACGACATCAAGGCGGATGACGTGATCGAGACGTTCGAGATGCGCGAGGTTCCTCGCAAGTAGTCGAAACCAGGAAGGAGGTCGAGCGTGTTCACGGGGAGCCTGGCGCTCGACCTCCTTCTCGGCGACGTGCACTCCCTCAAGGAGAAACGAAGCGTGGTGCGGCCGGTCATCGCCGAGCTGCGCCGGAAGTACGTAGTCTCGGCGGCTGAGGCGGGGCACCTCGAGCTGCACCGGCGGACGTTGTTGGGGGTAGCGGTTGTCGCTGCTGACGCGGCGCACTGCCGGGAGGTGCTGGAGGCGTGTGAGCGGCTTGTGGCCAGCCGGCCGGAGGTCGAGGTGCTATCGGCACGGCACCAGCTGTTCGGCCTGGAAGACTGAGCGCGAGAAAGAGGACTGATGGTCGACGTCGCACGGGCTCGCAAGCTCGCTGTGCGTATCCGGGAGATCGTCGCGGCGACGCTGGAGACGCAGGTCAAGGACCCGCGGCTTGGGATGGTCACGATCACCGACGCCAAGGTCACTCCCGACCTGCGCGAGGCCACCGTCTACTACACGGTGTACGGCGACGACGTGGCGCGGCAGGAGTCGGCGATGGCGCTCGAGAGCGCCAAGGGGGTCCTGCGCAGCACGGTCGGCAAGCAGACGGGTGTCCGCTACACACCGTCCCTCGCCTTCATGGCCGACGTCATCCCGGAGACCACGGGACGGCTCGAGGAGCTGATCGCGCAGGCGCGGGCAGAGGACGCCCGCGTGCAGGAGATCGCGAGCAGCGCCGCCCCCGCCGGGGAGGCTGACCCGTACAAAGCGCCCCGGGTCGCCGACGAGGACGACCTCGACGAGCACGAGGCGCAGGCGTGACCGCTGCCGAGGACGACTGGACCGAGGCGGTCCGGCTGCTGTCGTCGTACGACGAGGTGGCGCTGGTGTGCCACGTCGGCCCCGACGGCGACGCGCTGGGCTCCATGCTCGCGCTGGGCCTGGCGCTGCGGGCCCGCGGCACCAAGGTGCGGGCGTCATGGGGGAGTGAGCCGTTCGAGGTCCCCGCGGCGTACTCCTCCCTGCCCGGCCTGGACCTGCTGGTCGAGGCGGAGCAGATCCCCGAGGCGCCGGGACTGCTCATCGCGTTCGACACCGGGAGCACCGACCGTCTGGGCAGCCTCGCGGACCGCGTCGAGACGGCGAACGACGTGCTCGTCATCGACCACCACGTCACCAACACCCGCTTCGGCACCGTCAACGTCGTCGACGAACGGGCCGCAGCCACCGCCGTCGTGGTCGTGGAGCTGCTGGACCGGATGGGTCTGCCGCTCACCGCGGAGATCGCCGCGCCGGTCTACACCGGCCTGGTCACCGACACCGGCTCCTTCAAGTACGCCGCGACGACGCCCGAGGTGCACGTGCTGGCGGCCCGGCTCCTGGCCACGGGAATCCGGCACGACATCATCAGCCGTGACATCTGGGACACCGCGCCGTTCGCCTACGTGCAGCTGCTCGGTGCGGTGTGCTCGCGCGCGGTCCTTGAGCCGGCGGAGGTCGGCGGGCTGGGTCTGGTCTGGGCGACCGTGACCGGCGAGGACCTCGAACGGTTCGGTCTGGCGCTCTCCGACGTGGAGGGCGTCATCGACGTCCTGCGCACGTCCGGTGAGGCGGAGGTCGCCGTCGTCGTGAAGAGCGACCCCGCGGACGGCCTGCTGAAGGTCTCGACCCGGTCCAAGGGCGCGGTCGACGTCGGGGCGGTCTGTGCCGCGCTCGGCGGAGGGGGTCACCGGTTCGCCGCCGGCTACACCTCCGCCGACGACACCGGGACCACGATCGCCCGGCTGCGCGCGGCCCTCGCGACCACGCCGCATCTGCCGGTGTGACAGCGCCGGACGGGCTCGTCGTCGTGGACAAGCCGGCCGGCTGGACGAGCCACGACGTCGTCGGCCGCACCCGTCGGCTGGCGCGCACCCGCAAGGTGGGCCACGCCGGCACCCTCGACCCGATGGCCACCGGGGTGCTCCTGCTGGGCATCGGCAAGGCGACCCGGCTGCTCGGCCACCTCGCGCTGACGGACAAGGAGTACGACGCGACCATCCGGCTCGGGGCGACCACCGTCACCGATGACGCCGAGGGCGATGTCCTCGAGGTGCGCGACGCCGCCGGGGTCACGGACGAGCAGCTGCGCGCCCAGGTCGCGTTGCTGACCGGAGACCTGCTGCAGGTGCCGTCGTCGGTGTCGGCCGTGAAGGTCGACGGCGTCCGGTCCTACGCCCGCGTACGGGCGGGACAGGACGTGGAGCTCAAGGCCCGCGCCGTCACGGTCTCGCTCTTCGAGATCCTCGACCGTCGCGGGGACGACCTCGACGTCCGGGTGCGGTGCACGAGCGGTACCTACATCAGAGCCCTCGCCCGCGACCTCGGTTCGGCTGTGGGGGTGGGCGGGCACCTCAGGGCGCTCCGTCGTACCCGTGTCGGGCCCTTCAGGCTGGGCGCCGCACGGACCTTGGAGCAGCTCGAGAAGGGCTTCGACGACGCGGTCGTGCCGCTCGACATCGCGGTAGCCCACTCCTTCCCGCGACGCGAGCTGTCCGAGGCCGAGGCACTCGACCTCTCGTACGGCAAGAAGCTCACGCCCACCGGCATGGCGGGGACGGTGGGGGCCTTTGCGCCGGACGGTGGCTGCGTCGCCCTTGTCGAGGACCGCGCCGGCGTAGCCAGGGCCAGCGTCGTCTTCCGCCCCGCCTGACCGGTCCCGCCACCTCGCCCGCGTCTGCTCGGCCACGCGGCCGAGGTGGGCGGAAGGGCAGACGCAAGGAGGGGGCGTTTAGGCTGCCAGCCATGGAGCGGTGGCGCGGAGTTGATGGCATCCCGACCAAGTGGGGACGCTGCGTCGTGACCATCGGGGTCTTCGACGGCGTGCACCGCGGCCATCAGCAGATCATCGGCCGCGCGGTCGAGAGGGCCGCCGAGCTCGGGGTCCCCAGCGTCGTGCTGACCTTCGACCCGCACCCGATCGAGGTGATCCGCCCCGGCAGTCACCCGCCGATGCTGACAGGGCACAGGCACAAGGCAGACCTCGTCGAGGAGCTGGGTGTGGACGTCCTGTGCGTGCTGCCGTTCACCCTCGACTTCATGCGGCTGACCGCCGCGGAGTTCGTGCACGCCGTCCTCGTCGAGCGGCTGCACGCGAGCTCGGTCGTCGTGGGAGAGAACTTCCGGTACGGCAACGGGGGAGCGGGCACCGTCGCGAGCCTGGCTGCGGACGGGCGTCGGTTCGGCTTCACGGTCGAGGGCTTCCCGCTGCAGGGCAGCGGCGACATGACCTGGTCGTCCACCTACGTCCGGTCCTGCGTCGCCGCCGGGGACGTGACCAGCGCTGCCGAGGCGCTCGGTCGTGAGCACCGCATCAACGGCGTGGTGGTCCGCGGAGACCAGCGCGGCAGGGCGATCGGGTACCCGACGGCCAACCTCGAGCCGCTGCCCTGGAGCGCCATCCCGGCCGACGGCATCTACGCCGGCCGGCTCGCCCGCGGCAAGGAACTGCTTCCCGCGGCGATCAGCATCGGTACCAACCCGACCTTCGCCGGCAACGAGCGCCGCGTCGAGGCCTACGTCCTCGACTTCGACGACGACCTGTACGGCGAGCACGTCGGGCTGGCGTTCACGGAGCGCCTGCGCGACACCCTCAAGTTCGACGGGGTGGAACCCCTGGTGGCCCAGATGGCCCAAGACGTCGAACGCACGCGCGCGATCGTGTCTGATCACCCGTCCGGGTGACTCTACGCGGGGTGCCCGAGGCCGATTCGGGAAAAGACACCCCCGTAGGAGGACCCCGGTGCCCAAGATCCTCGTCATCGATGACGACGCCTCGATCCGGACGCTCGTCGCCGACGTCCTGGAAGGGGAGGGCTACGACGTCAGTGTCGTGCAGGACGGCTTTGCGGGCTTGCGGGCCATCGAGGCCGACCGGCCCGACTGCGTTGTGCTCGACGTCATGATGCCGGGGCTGGACGGGCACGCCGTGCTGCAGCGCATCCGCGCAGCCGACGGGGGCCCCGACCTGCCGGTCGTCATGCTCACTGCAGCGGCCGACGACGCTCAGGCCTGGCGGGCCTGGACCGAGGGCGTCGACTACTTCCTGGCGAAGCCGTTCGAGCCGGAGGAGCTGCTCCGCTACCTCGACTACCTGTTCACCAGTCTGCCCGCCAACGGCGACAAGACCGCCCTCGCCGGCTGACGCCGTACCTGATCTTGACGGCCCGGGGCCCGGTCCGGGCCAGGCGGTGGGCGGGTCATGATCATCCTGGGCAGGGCTCCAGGCGGGTCGGGACGCGGGGCTGGTAGCGTGAACGGGACGCCGGGCAACCGGTGGTGTGCTTACCTGCCCGGGTGCAGAAGACCCTGGGCGCACACAGACGAAGTATGAGGAGATCCGTGGCGCTCACCACTGAGCAGAAGAAGTCCATCATGGCGGAGTACGCCACGGTTGAGGCCGACACCGGCTCGCCCGAGGTCCAGATCGCGATGCTGAGCAAGCGCATCTCGGACCTGACCGAGCACCTCAAGCAGCACAAGCACGACCACCACACCCGTCGCGGTCTGCTGGCCCTCGTCGGCCGCCGTCGTCGTCTTCTCAAGTACTTGGAGAAGACCGATATCCAGCGCTACCGCACGCTCATCGAGCGTCTCGGACTGCGCCGCTAGCTGTACGACAGGGGAGTACCCGCCCGGGTGCTCCCCTGAGTCTTGGAAAGGCTTGTCGCAGGGGCGACCGCCCTTGCGGCACCACACGAGCCGCACCCCGGGAGCAACACCCCGGACCCGGTCCTCGGGAGTGGCAGCCGACCTGCTGTCGAAGCACCAAGGGTCGGCCGCTTCCACTGATGACCGGCTCCGCAGAGCTCCTCGCGACCGGGTCGCGGCCTCGCATTGAAGAGGAGTGCCCATGGAGGGCGAGAGCAACATCTACGGCAGCGAGTTCGCTGAGGCCGTCATCAGCAACCCCGGTGGCGCCACCCGCACCATCCGGTTCGAGACCGGACGGCTGGCCAAGCAGGCCGCCGGCTCGGTCACCATCTACCAGGGCGACACCCTGGTGCTGTCCGCCGCGACCGCGTCCAAGCGGCCCAAGGACAACCTCGACTTCTTCCCCCTCACGGTGGACGTCGAGGAGCGCATGTACGCCGCGGGCCGGATCCCCGGCTCGTTCTTCCGTCGTGAGGGCCGGCCGTCGGAGGACGCGATCCTCACCTGCCGCCTGACCGACCGCCCGCTGCGCCCGTCGTTCAAGAAGGGCCTGCGCAACGAGGTCCAGATCGTCTCGACGGTCCTGGCCCTCGACCCCGATCACCTGTACGACGTGCTGGCGATCAACTCCGCCGCCTGCTCGGTGCTGCTGTCCGGCCTGCCGTTCACCGGCCCGGTCGGCGCCACCCGGGTCGCGTGCATCAACGGTGAGTGGGTCGCCTTCCCGACCCACTCCGAGCTCGAGGACGCGACCTTCGACATGGTCGTCGCCGGCCGCATGCTCGACGACGGCGACGTCGCGATCATGATGGTCGAGGCCGAGGCCACCAAGAACGTCTACGAGGTCGTCAACGGTGGCGGTACCGCGCCCACCGAGGATATCGTCGCCGCCGGCCTCGAGGCCGCCAAGCCGGCCATCGCCGCCGTCTGCAAGGCCCAGCTCGAGCTCAAGGCGAAGTCGCCCAAGGACCCGCTCGAGTTCCCGGTCTTCCTCGACTACGAGGAGGACGTGCTCAACGCCGTCACGAAGGCCGCCGAGAACGAGCTCGCCGAGACCATGACGATCGCCGCCAAGCAGGAGCGCGAGAGCAAGACCGACGAGCTCAAGGCCAAGGTCATCGAGCAGCTCTCGAGCCAGTTCGAGGGTCGCGAGTCCGAGCTCAGCGCGGCCTTCCGCTCGTTGACCAAGTCGCTCGTGCGCCGTCGCGTCGTCAAGGACAAGGTCCGCATCGACGGCCGGGGACTCGAGGACATCCGGCAGCTCGCGGCGGAGGTGGAGGTCCTCCCGCGCGTGCACGGAAGTGCGCTGTTCGAGCGTGGCGAGACCCAGATCATGGGTGTCACCACGCTGAACATGCTGCGCATGGAGCAGCAGGTCGAC
This sequence comes from Frankiales bacterium, assembly GCA_025966135.1. Taxonomy (GTDB): domain Bacteria; phylum Actinomycetota; class Actinomycetes; order Mycobacteriales; family SCTD01; genus RYN-111. Next base: position 9,725 of record JAOPVP010000085.1, on the reverse strand, counting down.
ACGCTGAACCCCGAGAACCGCAAGCGCTACATGCACAACTACAACTTCCCGCCGTACTCCACCGGCGAGACCGGCCGCGTGGGCTCGCCCAAGCGCCGCGAGATCGGGCACGGTGCGCTCGCCGAGCGGGCGCTGGTGCCGGTGCTCCCGAGCCGCGAGGACTTCCCCTACGCGATCCGTCAGGTGTCCGAGGCCCTCGGTTCCAACGGCTCGACATCGATGGGCTCGGTCTGTGCCTCGACCATGTCGCTGCTGAACGCCGGTGTGCCGTTGAAGGCGCCCGTCGCCGGCATCGCGATGGGCCTGATCTTCGAGGGCGGCGACTACGCCACCCTGACCGACATCCTCGGTGCGGAGGACGCGTTCGGCGACATGGACTTCAAGGTCGCCGGCACCCCGCAGTTCGTCACCGCGCTGCAGCTTGACACCAAGCTGGACGGCATCCCGAGCTCGGTCCTGGCGGCGGCGCTCCAGCAGGCCCGCACCGCCCGCCTGGCGATCCTCGAGGTCATGAACGAGGCGATCGACGAGCCCGACGAGATGTCGCCGTACGCCCCGCGCGTGCTGTCCGTGAAGATCCCGGTCGACAAGATCGGTGAGGTCATCGGGCCGAAGGGCAAGATGATCAACCAGATCCAGTCCGACACCGGCGCTGACATCACGGTCGAGGACGACGGCACCATCTACATCGGTGCCACGAGCGGCACGGCTGCCGAGGCCGCGCTGTCGGTGATCAACCAGATTGCCAACCCGACGATGCCGAAGGTCGGCGAGCGCTTCCTGGGCACGGTCGTCAAGACCGCCGCTTTCGGTGCCTTCGTCAGCCTGGTCCCCGGCCGCGACGGCCTGGTCCACATCAGCAAGCTGGGCAGCGGCAAGCGCATCGGCAAGGTCGAGGACGTCGTCAACGTCGGCGACAAGCTGCAGGTCGAGATCACCGAGATCGACCAGCGTGGCAAGATCAGCCTCACCCCGGTCAACAACGAGGCAGGCGCAGCTGCTTCGGCCGAGACCGCAGCAGCGGAGTAGCAGCAGTTGACGCGCAGGTCCCCCGGTTTCAGCAAGACTGTTCTGCCCGGGGGCCTGCGCGTCGTCACGGAGGCGGTGCCCGGGGTCCGGAGCGCCGCCTTCGGCGTCTGGGTCGGCGTGGGGTCCCGTGACGAGTCCCTGACCGAGCACGGCGCCTCGCACTTCCTGGAGCACCTGCTGTTCAAGGGCACGCAGAAGCGCGACGCCCTCGAGATCGCAGCCGTCATGGACGCCGTCGGCGGCGAGCTCAACGCCTTCACCGCCAAGGAGTACACCTGCTACTACGCGCGGGTCCTCGACAGCGACCTGGCGCTGGCCGTGGACGTGGTCAGCGACCTGGTGACGAGTGCGCTGGTGGCGCCTGCGGACGTCGAGAGCGAGCGGGGCGTCATCATCGAGGAGATCTCGATGCACGACGACGACCCCGGTGACGTCGTCCACGACGCCTTCGCCGAGGCGCTCTACGGCGACCACCCGCTCGGCCGCCCTGTCATCGGCACGGTCGCCAGCGTCGCGTCGCTGACCGCGGACGCGATCGCGGGCTACTACCGCAGCCGCTATCGCGCGCCCGAGATGGTGGTCAGCGTCGCAGGCAGCCTCGACCACGACACCGTCGTACAACTGGTCGCTGAGGCGTTTCACAGCTCCGGTACGGCGACCCCGTCGCCGCTGCGGCCGTTTGCGCCACCGCCGCCGCTGTCCGGGGCGGTCGTCGAGGACCGGCCCACCGAGCAGGCGCACCTGGTGGTCGGGATGCACGGTCTGGCCCGCGACGACGAGCGCCGCTACGCGCTGTCGGTGCTCAACAACGCGCTCGGCGGCGGCATGTCCAGCCGGCTGTTCCAGGAGATCCGCGAGAGGCGCGGCCTCGCCTACAGCGTCTACAGCTACAGCAGTCACCATCACGACACCGGCATGTTCGGCGTCTACGCGGGTTGCTCGCCGGCGAAGGTCGACGAGGTGTTGCGGCTGTGCCGCGACGAGCTCGGCGCGGCGGCTGACAAGGGCGTCACGGACGAGGAGATCGCGCGCGCGAAGGGGCAGATGCGCGGCTCGCTCGCGCTCGGCCTCGAAGACACCGGCTCGCAGATGAGCCGCATCGGCAAGGCCGAGCTCGTCCACGGCGAGGTGCAGCCGGTCGACGAGATCCTCGCCCGCATCAACGCGGTCACTCCCGACGATGTGCGGGCCGTCGCCGACGACGTGCTGCGCCGTCCGCTGTCGCTCGGCATCATCGGACCGTTCCCGGACCGCGACTTCTCGGAGGTTCTCTCATGACCACGGTGGCGGTGCTGGGCGCCAACGGCCGGATGGGTGCGGAGGTCGTACGCGCGGTGACGGCGGCGCCCGACCTGACGCTGGGCGCGGCCTACGACGTGGGCGAGGTCCTCGACCTGTCCGGTGTCGAGGTGGCGGTGGACTTCACGCACCCCTCCGCGGTGATGGACAACCTCAAGGCCTGCATCGACGCCGGCGTGCACGCCGTCGTCGGGACGACCGGCTTCGACGAGGACGGGCTGGCGCAGCTCCGCAGCTGGCTCGAGGGCACCTCGGTGAACGTGCTGGTCGCCCCCAACTTCGGGGTCGCTGCCGTTCTCATGATGCGCTTCGCGGTTCAGGCGGCGCGCTTCTTCGACTCCGTCGAGATCGTCGAACTGCACCACCCCGGCAAGGCTGACGCCCCCTCCGGCACCGCCCGTCGTACGGCGGAGCTCGTGGCCGAGGCGCGCAAGGGCATGCCGCCGATGCCGGACGCGACCAGCCAGGCGCTCGAGGGTGCGCGTGGCGCCGATGTCGACGGGGTGCGGGTCCACGCGGTCCGGCTCGCCGGACTCGTGGCCCACCAGGAAGTGCTGCTCGGCGGGGACGGGGAGACCCTGACACTGCGACACGACTCCTACGACCGGGCGGCGTTCATGCCCGGCGTGCTGCTGGGGATCCGGCAGATCGCCTCCCGGCCGGGCCTGACGGTCGGCCTGGACGCCTTTCTGGACCTGTGAGCTCGAAGCTCTCCGCCGCCCTGGCCGTCGTCGCGACCGGGCTGGTCGGCGCGTACATGCTCGTCCGCGCGGTCGACCTGTTCTCGACCGGCAGCGCCAAGGGCATCGTGCTCGGCGTCGGTGTGGTGCTTCTCATCGCGGTCGGCGGGGTCTTGGTCGCCGGCGAGGTACGGCTCGGCACGGCGTCCCAGCGGTTGGGCAAGCTGCTGTTCGCGGAGGGGTTCGTCGAGCAGGACATGCCGAGGACCCCGAGCGGACGGGTGGACCGGGAGGCGGCGGATGCGCTGTTCACCGTGCGCAAGGCTGAGGTCGAGGCGAGCCCCGAGGACTGGCGCGCCTGGTTCCGCCTGGCCACTGCCTACGACGCCGCCCGCGACCCTCAGCGCGGTCGCCGCGCCATGCGCACGGCTGTTGCCCTGGAGAAGGCCGCCCGCCCCCGCTGAGGACCCTTGCGTCTGCTCTTCCGCACAGCTCGGCCGCCGGCGCGAGCAGACGCACTGTCAGGCGGGGCCCAGCTCGGTGTGGAGCCGGCGCTGGTGGACCACGCGGGGACCGGTGTCGAGACCGCGGCCCAAGCCGTCGAAGCCCCAGCCGGCCGACTCGAGGAAGGCCGTCATGACGGTGTCGGCCTCGAGGGCCCAGGTCACGGCGAGGGTCATGCCGTCACCGCGCCAGTGGTCGACGGAGGCCGCGAGCAGGCGGCTGCCGTGACCGCGCCGCCCCCATCGCGGCTCGACGAGCAGCTCTGACAGCTCCACCGTCTGGGCCGCGTCGAGGTCGTCGTCGGTGGCCGGCTCGCTCGCGGCGAAGCCGACCAGCTCGGCCTGCTCGAGCGCGACCAGCACCCGGTGCCGAGAGGAGGGGGGCGCCTCGATGGCGTTCAGCCAGATGGCCGCGACCTGTTCCAGCGGGAGGTCGAGGGCATCCGCGGGCAGGAGGTCGCCGTACGTGCTCCTCCAGGTCAGGAGCTGGAGGTGAGCCATGGGCTCGGCGTCCTCGGGCCGGGCGAGACGCACGCTGACATCGGCCACGCCCTCAGGCTAGGCGGTAGCGGACCTCGGCCACCCCGCGGCGGTGGGAGGTCGGATCTGCAGGGCTGACAGGATGCCAAAGGAAGTCATCGGGGAGGCGGGAGCGCATGCAGGACATCTCGCTGCGGCAGGCGCGTCGGATCGCGCTCGCAGCGCAGGGGTTCACTGACCCGTTGCCCAGTGGCGGGGTCGATGCCCGCCACCTGCGTCGCGTCCTCGGACGCACCTCGCTGCTGCAGATCGACTCGGTGAACGTCTTCGCCCGCGCGCACCTGCTGCCGGCGTTCAGCCGTCTCGGCCCGTGGCCGACGCCGCTGCTCGACGACCTCGCCTTCAGGCGCCGCGAGCTGTTCGAGTACTGGGGTCACGAGGCGTCGTACCTGCCCATGACCCTGCACCCGCTGCTGCGCTGGCGGATGGCACGCGCAGAGGCACTCGAGGAGGGCTGGGGCGGGCCGCTGCGGGTCTTCAAGGAACGTCCGGAGTTCGTCGGCTCGCTGCTGACCAGGCTGCAGGACGAGGGTCCGTGCGGCGCCGGCGCACTGCGCTCCGCACCTCGCGGCAAGGGCTCCTGGTGGGGCTGGGACGACGTCAAGCGCGGACTCGAGTACCTGTTCTGGTCCGGCCGTGTCACCACCTCACGTCGCACCAACGGCTTCGAGCGCTTGTACGACGTCACCGAGCGGGTGATCCCGTCCGCGGTGCTGGCGCTGCCCACCCCGTCGCGCCTGGACGCCCAGCGTGAGCTCGTCCGGATCGCTGCCCACGCTCACGGCGTGGCGACGGAGCGCGACCTGCGTGACTACTTCCGGTTGCGCGTCGACGAGGGCAGGGCCGCCGTGTCCTCGCTCGTCGAAGACAGTGCTCTGGTGCCGGTGCGCGTCGAGGGCTGGCGCGAGGTCGCCTACCTGGCGCCCGGCGCCGCGGCACCCCGCTGGGTCAGGCGCTCGGCGCTGCTGTCACCGTTCGACCCGCTGGTGTGGGAGCGGAAGCGGACCGCGCGGCTGTTCGGGGTCGACTACCGGATCGAGATCTACGTACCTGCCCCCCAGCGGGTGTACGGCTACTACTGCTTGCTCTTCCTCCATGAGGAGGCGATCCGTGCCCGGGTCGATCTCAAGTCCGACCGAAAGGCAGGGGTTCTTCGCGTGCTGGCGTCCTGGCTGGAGCCGGGTTCGGTCCCGGGAAGCACGGCGGAGGCTTTGGCCGCTGAGCTCCAGCGTGCCGCCGGCTGGCAAGGCCTCGGCGAGGTCGTCGTCGAGCAACGAGGCGATTTCGCGCGGGAGCTGCAGGAGGCCGTCGCAGCCCGTGCTGGAGGGGCCTGTTAGCCGGCACCCCTGCTGCCGAAGACGGCGCAGCACTGCCTCCGGGTCAGAGCTTCGCCGCCCAGACGCTCCGCCCATGGGTGGCCGCGTAGACCACACCGCGGGCGGTGTCGACCGTCACGCCGTAGACCGCGACGACGGGCAGACCGGGCATGGCCGACCAGGTCTGGCCCGGCGCCGGACGGCTGGCGACCAGGACACCGAAGTCGGTGCCCAGGTAGACCGTCGCCTGTGACCAGTCGACGCCGACGCCGGTGATCGGGATGTCGCCGAGGTCGCCGGACAGGTCGGTGAAGGTCGCGTGTCCGGCGCTGTCGACCAACACGTCGAAGACGTGTCCGGCCGTGCTGGGGTCATAGGCGTTGTAGCCGGAGTACGTGATGATGGCGTGGTTGCTGTTGGCCGGGTCCACCGCGATGCCGGTGATGAAGCGGGTCGGGGTGGCGCTGCTGTCGAGGCGCGAGAAGGCCACGGCCGCCGGGTTCGCCGCATCGGCGTTGTGGGTGATGAACAGCCGGCCCCGCCGGTTGCCGACCCACATGGTCCCGTTGTCCTTGGTCGAGCGCGTGATCGCGACGACGTAGTCGCCGGTGCGCTTGTCGGTGCCGAAGGCGGTGCTGGTCAGGTCGGCGCCCAGCGGCTGCCAGTCGCCGCAGGGGCTGGTGGGCGCGAAGTCGCCGGTGAACTCGTTGCAGTGCCGCTCGAGGTAGGCCTGGGCGCCGCCGTGGTCGGTGGTGCGCCACACGTGCTGCAGGCCGTCGAACACGGTGCCTGCCCTGCGTGGGTCGGCCACGAAGGGCGTGTAGAACGACGCCAGCTCGTTGCTGGCCAGCAGCGGGTCGCTGATCCAGTTCCAGCCGGTCGGCTCGCTGCCGCGGAAGTTCACGTCGTGCTGCGGCGCGAAGTAGGAGTGGTAGCGGATGGTGCTGTTCTGGGCATCGAACCCGGACTGGCCGCCGTCGCCGCCGACGCTCTCGAAGGAGTTGGAGCCCTGAGGGCCGAACGTCCAGGTGCCGTTGTCCTGCGTGCCGCCGAGCACGCTGCCGCCGTCGGGGGACACCGACACGCTCTGGAACTGCAGGGTCTGCAGGCCCTTGTTGATCGCAGTGTTCTTCACCGGGACGGCCGACAACCAGGCCGCGCAGTCGAGCAGCTGGACGGGCGTGAGGCCGCGAGAGATGCAGTCCAAGGACCGGTTGACGAAGCCGCCGGAGAGCCTGTTGATGCCGCCGTCCGAGGCCAGCAGCACGGTGCTGCCGGCGAAGGCGATGGCGTGCTGGTCGGGGTGCAGGCCGTTGTTGGCGGTGTCGTTGGTCATGTCGGTGAACGACCGTCCGGCGTCGGTGCTGCGCTGCACGGCCCGGCCGTTGCTCGGCGGGTGTGCGGTGAAGATCTCGCCGTACTGCATCTGACCGCCGAGGTAGACGGTGTCCGGCTGGCCGTCGGGGGAGGCGACCGGCATGTCGTAGGAGCACTGCTCGCTGCAGTAGCTGTACGACGCGAAGGCGCCTGGGTCGATCGGGTTGGCGGACGACAGCAACCTGAACGTGGGCGCGGTTGCACGGGCGTCGTCCGTCCGTAGCAGCCCAGCTGCGCCGTCGGGGGAACCAGTGGCATCGCCGAGGTAGATGCGGGTCTTGTTGTTGGGCAGGGCGACGGCGTCGAACTCCGTGCGCGCGACGATGCTCAGGGCCACGTTGCCGGGGGTGGAGGACGTGTAGATCTGCTGCCACGCGGAGTTCCCGACGCGACGGAACAGCCCGTAGTCCATGAACGCCGCATAGTAGGTCGAGGGGTCGACCGGGTCCTGCTCGACCCGGGTCACACCGCCGCGGAAGAAGTCGCCGCCGTTTGCTGAGCCGGGGACCACAGGGTCGGAGCTCTCGGCGTGCGCCAAGGACCAGGTCTGGCCGGCGTCGAGCGACTCGTAAAGCCCCACCTGGGCACTGCCCGGCGGCGTGTAGCGGCCACCGTTGACCGAGGATGAGCCGTGTCGTGCCACCGCGGTGCCGACGAGCAGGTGCTGCGGGTGGCTCGCGTCGACGACCACGGAGGCGACCGAGCGGCCGAGGGCGAGGTCCGCGCCGTTGGGCAGGGCGGTCGGGACACGCGCGAAGCTGGTGCCGTCGTCCGTTGACACGAACAGCCCAGTGCCGGCCTCGCTGTCGCTCGAGCCGTTGGGCTCGCCCGTGCCGGCGTAGATGAGGTTGCCCGCTCTCGTGAGGGCACCGACGGCGTTGGAGGTCAGCCCTGCGCCCACGGGCGTCCAGAGGGGTTGGCTGTCGAGTGCGTTCGTGGTGCGCCACAGCCCACCGCCGGCCGTGCCTGCGAGGACGGTGCAGCTGCTGCTGTCGCACCGACCGACGGGCTGCAGGGCCGTCACCCGGCCCGACACGGTGCTGGCTACCCCGGTGTAGGTCACTGCCCCGGGCACCCGCTGGCTGTTCGGTCCGACCAGGCTGAAGGTCTGGCTGGCCTTGCCGTGCTGGGAGTACGCCGCGCGGGCACGCGTCACCTGCGCCGGGGCGACTCCGGCAGCGGGGTAGGCGCGGGCGTCGTACTCCTCCTGCGCGGGGCCGCGGGTCGCCTCGCCACCGCTGCCGTTCAGCTTCTCGGCCATGGTGGCCAAGGCCGTGGCATGTCGGTTGAGGCGGCTGTCGTGCGCGATGGCGGACAGCGACGGGGCACCGAGCCCCAGCCCGCGGACACTGGCGGTTGCCGGCGCTGCGGCGCCGACGGTGGACGAACCGGCACCGGCCGCCGCGAAGGTGAGGAGCGACAGGGCGCCGCCGGCGGCGAGCGCAGTGCGGCAGCGGCCGGCAGGGGCGCGGTTGGGGCGGGAGGTTTGGCTGGACATCAGACCTCCGAGGGAGAAGCGCCCGTGAGAGCCGACGGTAGAGGTGCTGGGTCCTCCGGGCTAGAGGCAGCTAAGAAATTCGTCCGTGTCAGACAGCCCGAACCGCTGGTTTCAGCCCGAGACCTCGTCGTACGACGAAGGCTGGGCGCGGCCGACGACGACGTCGCCCGACCCTGTGCGCAGACGGACGCGCAGGCCGGCACCGCCCTCGGGCGCAGCGGAGTCGAGCGGGAGGTCGCACCGGACGTCGCCCCGGCCGCTGCTGAGGTCGAGTTGCACGGTCGTGCCCTCGAGGACGCCGACGTGGGCGCTGCCCGAGCCGACGTCGAAGTGGACCTCGCCGCTGCCGGCCTCCCGCACCTCGAGACCCACGCCGCCGCCCTTGACGATGACCTGGCCCGAGGTCGACTGGAGAGCCGCCTCGCCGTGGCCGGCCTTGAAGGCGACGTCGCCGACGGACTGGGCAGTCAGGTGGGCCCGACCGGACGCCAGGAAGATGCTGCCGGCCGTACCCACGACGACGGTTGCTGCGCCCGCCTTGATGTCGACCGCGCCCCGGACGGCAGGAGCCCGCACCTCGCCACTGCCGGTGCGGACCCGCAGCTCACCGAGCTCACCTGTGCTGGTCACGACGACGTCTCCGGACTGCGACGTCACGCTGGACAGCTCGGGCAGGCAGAGCCGGACCCGCACGTGCGACGAACGTCGCCACTTGCCCGGGACATCCACGGTCAGACGGGTGCCGTCGAGCTCGACCCGCGCGCTCCGGGCGATCTCGACCGAGTGCTGGTCGGCGGGGTCGAGGGCCTGGACAGTGGCGGTCGCCGTGCCGGTGTTCGCCGAGTCGATGTCGAGGTGCCCGGAGTGGAAGCGCACCCGGACCTCGAGCGGAGCGTCAGCGGTGTAGGTGTTCACGGCATCTCCTTGGTGTCACGGGATCTCCTGGTCAGCCCCGGCCGAAGCCGGTCAGGCGGCGGGGTCCGGGCGAGCCGCCGGTGAAGGGGAACGCAGGGCGCGGGGAGAGCGCGGAGCCGACCGCGCGGACCAACCAGCTGTTGACCGACAGGCCCTCCGCGCCGGCGGCCGCCTCCGCTCGGTTCTTCAGGGCTTCCGGCAGGCGCAGCGTCAGGCGTGCTGTGCCCTCATCAGTCGGTGGCTCCGGCTCGCCCGGTGTCGTGGCGGAGGGATCCGGCGTCGCGACGAGCTCGGGTTCGCGGCCGCGCAGCCGTAGCTCGACCGTGGCGCCGGGTAGCTGGCGGGCGAGCTCGTCGGCCGCCTCGGTCAGCAGGTCCAGCAGCACGAGCCGCAGCGCCGGCTCGACGGCGTCGCTGAGCAGGCTCGCCGCCCGCGCGACCTCATCGCCCCCGACGGCGGCGGCCGCCGCGAGGTCGGCACGCAGCGCGGCAAGGTGCGGACTGAGCTCCACGTCAGGCCGCGCGGGGCATGAAGGGGTAGCCAGCTGCAGTGGCGTCACGTGATGTCA
>JAOPVP010000083.1 GCA_025966135.1 Frankiales bacterium | reverse complement strand
CCGAGCCGGTGGCCGCGCCCGAGCCGGTGGCCGCGCCTGAGCCGCCGCCCGCGCCCCCAGCGCCCGCTGCCGTCCCTGCTCCTGCTGCCACTCCCCCGCCGGCACCTGTGGCCGCTCCCGCCCCGGTGGCGGCCGCACCCCAGCCGGCCGCGGGCGGCGAGGGCGCGTACGTCACCCCGCTCGTCCGCAAGCTCGCCGCGGAGCAGGGCGTCGACCTCGCCAGCCTGAACGGCACCGGCGTCGGCGGACGCATCCGCAAGCAGGACGTGCTCGACGCCGCCAGCCAGGGCCAGGGCCAGGCAACGGCCCCGGCCGCAAGCCCCGCCGCGCCGGCGCCCTCCACCCCCGCCCCCGCCGCTGCTGCCACGACGGCTCCGGTTCCGGTGGCCTCGGCCCCCGCGCCCGCTCGAGCCGTTGCCCCGTCACCCGCTGCCGCATCGGTGCGCGGCAAGACCGAGCCGCTGTCGCGGCTGCGCAAGGTGATCGCCGCCCGCATGGTCGAGTCGCTGCAGATCAGCGCCCAGCTGACGACGGTCGTCGAGGCCGATGTCACCGCTGTCGCCAAGCTGCGCGACCAGGCCAAGAAGGACTTCGAGGCACGCGAGGGCGTGAAGCTGTCCTTCCTGCCCTTCTTCACGCTGGCCGCCATCGAGGCTCTGAAGGCCCATCCGATGGTCAACGCCAGCATCGACCAGGACGCCGGCACCGTCACCTACCACGAGGACGTCAACCTCGGCATCGCGGTCGACACCGACCGCGGCCTGCTGGTCCCCGTGATCCAGGGCGCCGGCGACCTCAACCTGTCTGGCGTGGCCCGCAAGATCGCCGACCTGGCAGGGCGTACCCGCAACAACCAGATCACGCCGGACGAGCTCGGCGGCGGCACCTTCACGGTGACCAACACCGGCTCCCGGGGGGCGCTGTTCGACACCCCGATCATCAACCAGCCGCAGGTCGGCATCCTCGGCACCGGCACGGTCGTCAAGCGCCCGGTCGTGGTCAACGACCCGGACCTCGGCGAGGTCGTGGCGGTGCGCTCGATGGTCTACCTGGCACTGACCTACGACCACCGCATCGTCGACGGAGCCGACGCCGCCCGTTTCCTCGTGTCGGTCAAGGACCGGCTCGAGGAGGGTGACTTCGCCGCCGAGCTCGGTCTCTAGGCCCGTCGTGGACCACCTCACCCTGCTCGAGGGCGAGGTGGTCGCGATGGTCGATGCCCTGCGCGCAGCCGATCCCGGCGCCCCGGTCCCGAGCTGCCCCGGCTGGACAGTGCGGGAGCTCGCTGGTCACATCACCGGGATCCACCGGTGGGTACTGGCGGCGCTGTCCAGCCAGACGCCACCGCCGTACGACGGGACCGCGACGGACGGGGACCTGGCCGAGGTCTACGCCGCCGCGGGCGAGGCGATGGTCGCAGCCTTGCGCGACCTGCCGCCCGACCACCCCTGCTGGACGTTCGACAAGGGCAACCAAAGCGCCTCGTTCTGGCGGCGTCGGCAGGTCCACGAGGTCGCTGTGCACCGGTGGGACGTCGCACCGTACGTCCTGAGCGACGAGATCGCCGAGGACGGGATCGACGAGGCGCTGGACCTCATGCTGCCGCGACAGCTCGCCCTGGGTCGCCTGACCCTGCCCCCGGGCCGGCTGCACCTGGTGAGCCCAACCCGCTCCTGGTCTCTTGGAGAGGGCGCCCCGGAAGCGACCCTGCATGGCTCGGCGAGCGACCTGCTGCTGAGCCTGTGGGGCCGCGGCACACCCCGCCCCGACCCCTGGCGCGACGCCGCACTCACGCCCTGAGCCGTCGAGGCGGGAAGGGAGGAGGATCGGGCGCGTGAAGGTCGGCGTGACGGGAGCATCCGGTTTCCTCGGTTCCGCCCTCGTGCCAGCACTGCGGGCCGAGGGTCACGACGTCGTGCGGTTCGTCCGCCGACCTGCGGGCGCAATCGACGAGCGGCACTGGGACGGTGCCTACCTCCCCCCGGACGCCGTCGCGGATCTCGGCGCGGTCGTGCACCTGGCGGGCGCCGGGGTGGGCGACCGACGCTGGACGCAGTCGTACAAGCGGGCGGTCATCGACAGCCGGGTGAAGGGGACGACCGCGGTGGCGACCGCCGTGGCGCTCGCCGGAACACCGGTGCTGCTGTCTGCCAGCGCCATCGGGTGGTACGGCGACACCGGGGACACCCTGACGGACGAGACGGGCCCGCGCGGCAAGGGGTTCCTCGCCGAGGTCTGCGACGCCTGGGAGTCCGCCACCGCGGGCGCCGACCCCACCGCGCGCGTGGTCCACCTGCGCAGCGGGATCGTGCTGGCCGGCAAGGGTGGCGCGCTGAGGAAGCAGCTGCCGTTGTTCAGGGCCGGCCTGGGCGCGCCGCTCGGGAGCGGCAGGCAGTGGCAGTCCTGGATCAGCCTGCAGGACGAGGTCGCGGCGATCTCGCACCTGCTGACCGCCGACGTCGCGGGACCGGTGAACCTCGTTGCACCGGCGCCGGTGACGAACAGGGAGTTCACCAAGGCCCTCGGCAAAGCCGTGCACCGGCCCACCTGGCCAGTGGGGGTCCCGGGCTTCGCTCTGAAGCTGGCACTCGGGCAGTTCGCACAGGAGGGCGTGCTGACCGGTCAGCGGTTGGCGCCGGCGGTCCTGGACCGCAGCGGCTTCACCTTCGCCCATCGCGAGGTGCTGTCAGCCCTGCAGGCCGGCCTCGCGCAGCACTGATCACCGCCTGGTCTCAGCGGACCAGTCGGACCTTGCTCACCCGCCATCCCTGCGGCAGCTGGGCGAGCACCACTGCGTGCGTCACAGCCGCCCCGGGCGCGTGCTGCGCCACCACCCGCCCTGCGGGGTCGAGCACGTGGTAGGAGGCCAGCGACTCCACGACCCGCAGCTCCACCCGATCGGCCTCCACCCTCACCAGGGTGAGGCTGCGCACCTCGTGCTCCACCCCGACTGCGGTACGGCGAAGCCGCGACAGCCCCCTGACCGCGCGCTGGTCCACCGCGAGGAGCGCACTGGCCGGGGCGTAGACGTCGGCGAGCCGGGAGATGTCGGCCCGGGCGAACGCGTCGGCGCGGGCACCGTCCAACCCGCGCAGCACCGACCTCCAGTCCGGCGCCGGCACGGGTGAGCTGGACGCGCCCGCCACCCGGGCCGGACGCTCCGGGGGGTGGGCGCCCCAGGCCCAGCCGGCACCCATCACCACGACGACGGCGAGGGGCACGGCCACCACCGTGAGGGCGCGCCGCCGGCCGAGGCGCGGCGCGCTCACCCGCGCCGGCGGTGGCTCAGCCGCGGTGATGAGGCCCCTGAGCGGTTGCGCCGGGCAGGCAGCGAGCAGCGAGGCCGCCAGGTCGGCGGCAGTGGGACGGGCGGTGGGGTCGAACCCGAGAGCGGCCTCGACGGCGCGCACCAGCGGCAGCGGGGCCCTCGGAGCGAGCGTCGCGAGGATCGTGGTGCCCGGCTCCTCACCGGTCAGCAGCAGGTGAGCGAGGGCGCCGAGGCCCCAGACGTCCGCGGCGGCACCCAGCCCGCCGGTGGGGTCGAGGGTGTCGTCGGCGTCATGCAGGCAGGCCAGGCCGAGCCCGTCGAGCAGCGGCATCCCGTCGGCAGTGAGCAGGACGCTGGAGGCTCGGACCCGTCCGTGCACGAGGCCGTGCGCATGGGCCTGACCCAGCGCATCGGCGAGCGGTGCCACCGCCGTCACGACCTCACCGGGATCGAGGCGGCCCCGTCGCAGGAGCAGAGCGGCGAGGGACCCACCCGGTGCGTCGTCGAGGACCAGCACGTCGTCATCACCGGCCCGCGTGGTGGTGCGCAACCGGACCAGGTGCGCCGTCGGGAGCGACCGGACGACGGTCGCCTGCGCGCGCACCGCCGCCACCACGTCCCGGTCGCCCCCTGAGAGCCGGCGCAGGGCCACCACAGCACCGGAGGAGCGCTCCCGGGCCCGCCAGACCTCACCGCTCGCGCCGAAGCCGAGCAGCTCCTGCACGTCGTACCCGGGGACGGACCATTCGCTCATCCGCCGCACGCTAGGGGGGCCCGCCGTCCTGCAGCAGAGGTTGTCCACACCCCGAGTCCGGACCTGCTGCGGGGGTGTGCACGCCCGCGCGGGTGCCCGCACACCTCGCGGGACCGTGCCGAGCCCTGGGCTCAGTCTGCGGTGGCTGGTTCGGTGGACCTCGGGGCCGCCGGGGACGCACCGCTGGGGCCCTTCGAGAGGGCGCTCGGCCACCAGATCCGGTCACCGATCAGCAGCGTCAGCGCCGGCACCAGCAAGGACCGCACGACCAGCGTGTCGAGCAGCACGCCGAACGCCACCGCGAAGCCGAGCTCCGCGAGGAACACCAGTGGCAGCACGCCGAGGACCGTGAACGTCGCCGCGAGCACGATGCCGGCGCTGGTGATGACGCCACCGGTAACGGTCAGGGCCCGCAACATACCGGTGTGGGTGCCGCGGACCAGCGCCTCCTCGCGAACGCGCGTCATGAGGAAGATGTTGTAGTCGATCCCCAGGGCCACCAGGAACACGAACGCGAACAGCGGGAAGGCCGAGTCCGCGCCGGCGAAGTGGAACACGTGCTGGAACACCACGGCGCAGACGCCCAGGGTGGCAAGGAAGCTGACGACCACCGTGGCGACCAGCAGCAGCGGGGCCAGGATGCTGCGAAGCAGGATCGCGAGCACCAGCAGGATGACCAGCAGCACCAGCGGGATGATCACGATTCGGTCGCGCTGTGAGGCGTCTTGGATGTCGAGGTCGATCGCGGTGAAGCCACCCACCAGGGCGTCCTTGGAGACCATGTCGAGCCGGGTGCGGAGCGAGGTGACCGCCCGCGCCGCCAGCGGCGAGTCGCTCGGCACGGCGAGCACTGCCTCGATGAGCACCTTCCCGTTGACGACCTTGGGGCTGCCGTCCGGAGCCCCGGTGGTGGTCGTGACGGCCGCCGCCGCGATGCTCGGCGTGGCCCGCACGACCGCAAGGGCGGCATCGGCCTGCCCGGCCGGGGCGATCACGTCGACCGGCGAGCCGGAACCGGCCGGGAAGTGCTTGGCGAGGTGCTCCTGGCCGATCACCGATTCGGAGTTGCCAGTGATCGCCTTGCTCTGCGGGATCCCCGAGGCGTGCAGCGTCGTGGACAGCAGCGCGAGCGCGAGGAGCACCACTGCGGTCGCGGCGCTCACGAGTGTCGAGCGGCGACGGACGACGTCGGCGATCCAGGCCCACGGTCCTTCGTGCACCGGGTCCTGGCCGTCGAGGTGCGGCACCCGCGGCCAGAAGATCCGTCGACCGAACGGCACCAGCAGCGCCGGCAGCAGGGTCAGCATCGTCACGGCAGCGCAGGCGATGCCGATGGCGGTGACCGGACCAAGGCCCTGGTTCGACGACAGCTCGCTGGCCAGCAGGCACAGCAGGCCGAGGATGACCGTCGTGGCCGAGGCGATGATGGCTGGTGCCGCGCCCCGCAGCGCTGAGCGCATCGCGTCCCATGGGCGCTCGTGCAGGTGCAGCTCCTCCCGATAGCGAGCGATCAGGAGCAGCGCGTAGTCCGTCCCGGCGCCGAACGTGAGCACCGTGAGGATCCCCTGGCTCTGCCCGTTGACGGTGAGCACGTCGTTCTTGGCCAGCAGGTAGACGACACCTGCCGCCGCCGTGTAGGCAAGGCCGACGGAGAGCAGCGGTGCGAGCCACAGCACCGGACTTCGGTAGACCACGAGCAGCAGCAGGATCACGACCACCACGCTGGAGAGGATCAGCGTCGTGTCGATGGAGCCGAAGACCTCGAACAGGTCGGCCTGCAGTCCGCCGAGCCCGGTGACGTAGGTGTTCAGCCCTGCAGGCTGTCCGGGCCGCGCGAGCAACGTGCGCAGGGCCTTGACGTTCTTGATGAAGACGTCCGGGACGTGCCCGTCGAGCGGAAGATAGACCTGCAGCGCCTTGCCGTCGGCGCTCGGGATCGGCTCCGACGGCTGGCCGTTGAGCCAGGACGTGGCGCGGATCTGGGCAAGGTCCTCGGTCGCCCGTGCCTTGTCCGCCGCGGTGAGCCCGCCCGCACGCTCGTACAGGACGACCGTGGGCACCTGGTCCTTGGGCAGGAAGGTCTCCTGCAGGTTCAGGGCCTTGGTGGACTCCGCCTTGCCCGGCAGGAACGAGGCGTTGGTGTTCTTCTGGACGTCGGCCAGCTTGGCTGACAGCGACCCCAGGCCTCCACCGACACCGAAGAACCAGATGAGGACGACGACCAGCGCCCGAAGGCCGATGCGGTGGCGGCGGACGAACCCCAGCTGCACCGGGGCAGAGGCAGTCGTCATGCCGGCAACCTATCGGGACCGACGTACCCTTATCACGTGGATGTCCGCCGGCTGGGCCAGGTCGTGTACGACGATGCCTGGGCGCTGCAGCAGCAGGTCCACGAGCAGGTCGTGACCGGAGCATCCGACGACGTCGTCCTGCTCCTCGAGCACGAGCCCGTCTACACGGCGGGCAAGCGCACCGAGCCGTGGGAGCGCCCGACAGACGGTTCCCGGGTCGTCGACGTCGACCGGGGCGGCAAGATCACCTGGCACGGGCCAGGTCAGATCACCGGTTACCCGATCCTGCGCCTGACCGATCCCGTGGACGTCGTCGCGTACGTCCGCCGGCTCGAGCAGCTGCTCATCGACGTCTGCGCCGCGCTCGGCCTCGAGACCAGCCGCGTCGAGGGGCGGTCGGGGGTGTGGACCACGGACGGCGCACGCAAGGTCGCGGCCATCGGCATCCGGGTCGCCCGCGGCGTGACCATGCACGGCTTCGCCATCAACTGCGACAACAGTCTCGCGGCGTACGACGCCATCGTCGCGTGCGGCATCGCCGACGCGGGTGTCACCAGCCTCAGCAAGGAACTTGGTCGACGGGTCACCGTCGAGGAGGTGTTCCCGCTGCTGGAGCAGCATCTCCCCGAGCTGCTGAGTGTGCAGGCGCAGGACATCTCGGCCTAGGGTCGGGGCCCTGGACTGCGCCACCTGCGGCTTCCGTCAGCACCTCCACACCCCGATGAACTGGCTACCCCCGTCGAGCGGGCCACACGACCCGGGGCAGAGCCGGCTACGCGTCAGTGGTGGAGCCGTCGTCGCCTTAGAGTCCCCGCATGACACGGCTGGCGGGGTGGGACGAGAGCACGTTCACAGCGGACGGGAAGACCTACCCGATTTTCCGCAAGGGCGCCGGCCCAGGCGTGGTCGTCGTGCACGAAATCCCTGGCATCACCCCGAACGTGCAGGCGTTCGCCGAGGAGGTCGTCGACGCCGGCTACACCGTTGTCATGCCCTCGCTGCTCGGCACGCCCGGTGCACCGATGAGCGTCAGCAACGTCATGAAGGTCATCGCAAAGGTGTGCATCTCCAGCGAGTTCAACACCTGGGCCACCAACCGGACCTCCCCGATCACCACCTGGCTACGGGCGTTGGTGAAGGAGCTGCACGAGGAACTCGGCGGCCCAGGCGTCGGTGCGCTGGGGATGTGCGCCACCGGCGGCTTCGCGCTGGCGATGATGGTCGACGGGCACGTGGCGGCGCCGGTGCTCTCGCAACCCTCGATGCCGTTCGCGGTCAGCAGGAGACTGGCCGCGGACCTCAACCTCTCCCCCGCGGACCTGACGGCCGTCAAGGAACAGGTGGCGGCCGGCTGTCCCGTGCTGGGGCTGCGCTACGCCGCCGACAAGGCGGTCGGGACGCGCTTCGCCACCCTCCGCAAGGAGCTCGGTGACGGGTTTCTCGCCGTCGAGCTGCCAGGCAAGGGCCACTCCGTGGTCACCGAGCACCGCGACGAGCCGTCGGTTCAGCGGGTGCTGACCTTCTTCCAGGAGCGCCTTCAGAGCTGAGGCACGACCTCGCTGGCGATGAGCTCCAGGTGGTCGAGGTCGTGCAGGTCGAACGTCTGCAGATAGGCGCGAACGGCACCGGCTTCGCCGAGCTGGCCGAGCTTGTCGACGACCTCGCTCACGGTGCCGCCGAGGCCGTGCTTGCGTAGCTGCTCGGCCGACTGGCCGATCGCCTCGGCCCGCCTCGCCACCTCCGCATCGTCCTTGCCCACCGCGATGGTCTGTGCGGTCGACAGCACCACGGTGCGGCCCGTGAGGGCGCACGCCGCGCGGACCCGGTCGAAGGCCGCGACGGTGTCCTCGACCGAGGCGAAGGGCACGTTGTACTCATCGGCGTACGTGGCGGCGAGCCGCGGCGTCCGCTTGGCACCGAAGCCGCCCATCACCACCGGCGGTCCCGGACGCTGCACCGGCTTGGGCAGTGCGGGGCTGTCCGTGAGCTGGTAGTGCTCACCCGCGAACGAGAAGGGCCCGTCGGCCGCCCACAACCCGCGGACGACCTGCAGCTGCTCCTCGAGGCGGTCGAAGCGCTCGACCACCGACGGGAACGGGATGCCGTAGGCGGTGTGCTCCGCGTCGAACCAACCGGCTCCCAGGCCGAGCTCGACCCGGCCGCCCGACATCTGGTCCACCTGCGCCACCGAGATCGCCAGCGGCCCGGGCAACCGGAACGTGCCCGGCGTGACGAGGGTCCCGAGCCGGATCCGGCTGGTCTCGCGGGCCAGTCCGGCGAGGGTCACCCAGGCATCCGTCGAGCCGACACCGCCGTCCCCGCCGATGGTGAGGTAGTGATCGCTGCGGAAGAACGCGTCAAAACCCAGGTCCTCGGTGGCCTTGGCCACGCGTAACAGGTCGTCGTAGGTCGCCCCCTGCTGGGGCTCGGTGAAGATCCGCAGGTCCACGTCAGCTCCTGTCCAGGGTGATGAGTACGGCGTCGCCGGACGCTGCCGCATCCGTGAACAGCGCCACCAGGTGTGCGTACGCGGGCAGCACGAGAGCGGTCAACGCGTCCCCATCCTCCCATGCGCTGTCGGGGAAGATCTCGGCCTGACGCATGGCCTTGTGTGTGAATCGGGGCACCAGCTCGTCGACGTCCGGCAGGGCCTCGGCGACCGCCTCGACCTCGGCCACGCTGACGAAGCGGATCGGTTCGTACGACGTGGGGTCACCGATCGGCGTACCGCCGAGGACGGCGTCGATGAGCGGTCCTGACCCGCCCCAGGCGGAACCGTTGAGCAGGAAGTGGATGGCATGCCAGGCCGTGCCGAGGTCGAGCGGCTCGCCGTCGGCGAACCACGTCGCCGCGACATCGGGGTCGCGCTCGAGAGCATCGACGTCGGGCACCCGCAGGTAGAGCATGCGCACGGGACAGTCCTCCGGGAAGCAAGTGGGCTGATGGCGACGTTAGCCTTGGCGGGAACAAGGAGGTACCGCGTGACGATCGCGCCGGACGGACGCAAGATGCTTCGCCTCGAGGTGCGCAACGCCGAGACTCCGATCGAGAAGAAGCCCTCCTGGATCAAGACACGGGCCGTGATGGGACCGGAGTACACCGAGCTGAAGTCCTTGGTGAGGACCGAGGGCCTGCACACGGTGTGCGAGGAGGCCGGCTGTCCCAACATCTACGAGTGCTGGGAGGACCGGGAAGCGACTTTCCTGATCGGTGGCGACCAGTGCACCCGGCGCTGTGACTTCTGCAACATCGACACCGGCAAACCCGCTGCCTACGACACCGACGAGCCCCGCCGGGTGGCCGAGTCGGTGCAGATGATGGGGCTGAAGTACGCCACCATCACCGGCGTCGCCCGCGACGACCTGCCGGACGGCGGCGCTTGGCTGTACGCCGAGACCGTCCGCCTCGTCCACGACGCCGTACCCGGGGTGAAGGTCGAGCTGCTCATCCCCGACTTCGACGCCAAGCCCGCGCAGCTCGCTGAGGTCTTCGGCAGCGAACCCGAGGTGCTGGCGCACAACGTGGAGACCGTGCCCCGCATCTTCCGGCGGATCCGCCCCGGCTTCCGCTACGAGCGGTCCCTCGACGTCATCACCCAGGCCCGCGCGGCCGGCCTGGTGACCAAGAGCAACCTGATCCTCGGCATGGGCGAGACCCGGGACGAGATCAGCGAGGCCCTCGCCGACCTGCACCGTGCCGGCTGCGAGCTCATCACCATCACGCAGTACCTGCGCCCCTCCAAGCGCCACCACCCGGTCGAGCGGTGGGTCAAGCCCGAGGAGTTCGTCGAGTTGCGCGAACAGGCCGAGGAGATCGGCTTCGCCGGCGTCATGAGCGGCCCGCTGGTGCGCTCGTCCTACCGGGCAGGACGCCTCTACGAGATGGCGAGTGCCCAGCGCGACGAGAAGGCAGCCACAGTCGTGCGCTGATCGACCCTCATGCTTCACCGCTGGGTCACACGCCCGTTACACGCCTCTGCCACGCTTTGAGCGAGTCATTCAGGAGGCAGATGTGATCCCCCACTTCGCCCGCACCGCCAGCAGCGTTCAGTCGCTCGTCGTCGCCGTGCTGCCCCACGGCGGCCAGCGCTCCGCCCGCCGCAACGCCTGGGCCTCCATGTCGGAGGGCAACAGCCGCGCCAAGGCCCGACGCGAGGCCGAGTCCGCCATGACGCGGGCCATCTCGATGTCGCAGCACCCCGCGGCTTCCGCACGCTGACCCGAGGGCACTAGCGTGCCCCCATGGCTGAACCCGTGTATCTCGCCGTCATCGGGTTCGCCCGCACCGTCTTCGCCGGCCTCGGGCTGAAGTTCGACATCACCGGCTCCGAGCAGGTGCCGAGGCAGGGCGGCGGTGTCGTCGCTATCAACCACACCGGCTACCTCGACTTCGCCCTCTCCGGCTTCGCCTTCCTTCCTCGGAAGCGGGTTGTGCGCTTCATGGCGAAGAAGGAAGTCTTCGACCACAGGGTCAGCGGTCCGCTGATGCGCGGCATGAAGCACATCCCTGTCGACCGCGAGGCCGGTGCCGGCAGCTACCAGGCGGCCGTCGACGCTTGCCGCCGCGGTGAGCTGGTCGGCGTCTTCCCCGAGGCCACGATCTCCCAGAGCTTCGAGCTCAAGGAGTTCAAGAACGGTGCTGCGCGCATGGCGATGGAGGCGGACGTCCCGCTGATCCCGGTCCTCGTGTGGGGCAGCCAACGCGTGATGACCAAGGGCCGCAAGCGCGACTTCAAGCGCGGCCATCACATCCGAATCGTGGTCGGCGAGCCGTTCGCACCCGAGCCGGACAGCGACCCGGCCCAGGTCACGAAGGACCTCAAGGCCCGCATGCAGGTGCTCCTCGACGAGGCCCGCAGGACCTACCAGGGTCAGCCACGTGACGCCGAGGACACCTGGTGGATCCCGGCCGCCCTCGGCGGCACCGCTCCCACCCTCGAAGCTGCCGAGGCAGCCGATGCAGCGGTCCGGGCCGCCCGAGCCGCGAAGCGGCGCGCCCGCGACGTCGAGCACTAACCTTGCACGTTATGGCACTGCGACGAGGCAAGAAGCGGAACGACGCTGCGAGCGGCAAGCCGGCGAAGAAGGCCGGCCCGTCGCGCGGCGAGAAGCTCGGCCAGATCAAGATGGCGTTCTCCATGACGCGCAAGGCCGACTCGAAGATGCTGCCGCTGGTCCTCGGCGCCTTCGTCGTGATCCTCGCGGTGTTCGTGGCGCTCGGCATCACTCTCGGCCACCCGATCTACCTCAGCGTGCTCGGCCTGCTGTTCGGGCTCGTGGTCGCGGCAGCCGTCTTCGGCCGCCGGGTGCAGAAGACCGCGTTCGGGCAGGTCGAGGGCCAGTTGGGCGCGGCCGCGGCCGTCTTGTCGAACATGCGCGGCAACTGGCGGGTCACCCCCGCGGTCGGCTTCACCAAGGAGCAGGACCTGCTCCATCGCGTGGTCGGCCGTCCCGGCATCGTCCTCGTGGCCGAGGGCTCACCCAGCCGGGTACGCAACCTGATCGGCTCCGAGAAGCGCGCGCTGGCCCGCGTGGTCGGCGAGACCCCTGTGTACGACGTCGTGGTCGGCGACGATGAGGGCCAGATCGCCCTCAAGGACCTCGAGAAGCACTTCCTGCGGCTGCCCCGCAACATCAAACCGGCGCAGGTCAACGTGCTCGACGCCCGGCTCAAGGCGCTCCGGACCAACTCCGCGATGCCGGTCCCCAAGGGCCCGATGCCCACCCGGGTCCCCCGTGGCCGCGCCCGCTGACAGCGGCTCCACAGCACCCGCTCTCTTCCCGCTCCCAAGGCCGGCCCTGGCGTAGGCGTATTGGCGACGTCAGTCGCGGATGACGACGGACCCGGCGGCGAGGTCGTGCAGACCGCGGCCGTCCCGGGTGAAGAAGCCTGCCAGGCCAGCGGTGAGCAGCAGCGGGACAGTCCGGACGAGCGCCGGTACGAACCCCGGGGGGCGCGTCTCGTCCTTGATCCGTAGCACCTTGAGGCTCAGCAGCCGCATCCCGAGGGTCTGCCCTGTAAGGGCCACCAGCAGAACGTGCTCCAGGAACAGCGCGGCGTAGGCCGCGAGCTGCCGGTCAGTGGCCGTCGGGTTGTGGACGCTTGCGATGACAAGACCGCCGGCCAGCGCGCTGGCCGCGATGTCGATCATGAACGCGATCGCGCGGGCGCTGAACGAGGCCACCGATCCGGGTCCCTCCTTGGGGAGACCGATCCGCGAACCGGGCCACGTGGCGGGGTTGCGCAGCTCACCCAGCGTCACACCCGGACCCTCGAGCCACGTCCCTGTCCACCTCGGCATGCCCTCAGGCTAACCTCGAGATACGCAGTCGCTCGTACGCGGTGCGTGCATCGGGGGATGATCGTGTTACCCCGGTGAAACAACCGGGACACCCCGGGGTCACAGGCCCTGAGTACCGTCCCGGTCAGGTTTCAAACAGCCAGCAGTTGCCTGCCCCCGAGAGGACGCCGTGTTCAAGACCGCCGACGAGGTGCTCAGCTACATCAAGAAGGAAGCCGTCGAGATGGTCGACGTGCGCTTCTGCGACCTACCCGGTGTGATGCAGCACTTCACGGTGCCCGCCGGGTCGTTCACGGAGGACGTCTTCGTCGACGGACTGGGCTTCGATGGGTCGTCCATCCGCGGCTTCCAGGAGATCCACGAGTCGGACATGCTCCTGCGCCCGGACCCGACGACGGCGCGCCTCGACCCGTTCCGCACTCGCAAGACCCTCATCCTCAACTTCTTCATCCACGACCCGCTGACCGGTGAGGCCTACTCCCGCGACCCGCGCAACGTGGCGAAGAAGGCCGAGGCCTACCTCAAGGGCTCCGGCATCGCTGACACCGCGTTCTTCGGCGCCGAGGCGGAGTTCTACATCTTCGACTCGATCCGCTACGACAGCACGCCGGAGTCGAGCTACTACTACATCGACGCCAAGGCGGCCGCGTGGAACACCGGCAAGGACGAGGTCGGCGGCAACCTCGGCTACAAGCCCCGCTACAAGGGCGGGTACTTCCCGGTCTCCCCGACCGACCACTACGCCGACCTGCGCGACGAGATGGCGGTGAAGCTCGAGGAGGCCGGCATGGTCGTCGAGCGCGGCCACCACGAGGTCGGCTCCGCCGGTCAGGCCGAGATCAACTACAAGTTCGGCGAGCTCCTCGAGAGCGCCGACAACATGATGCTGTTCAAGTACATCATCAAGAACACCGCCCACGCGGCCGGCAAGACGGTCACCTTCATGCCGAAGCCGATCGCCGGCGACAACGGCTCAGGCATGCACTGCCACCAGTCGCTGTGGAAGGACGGCGCGCCGCTGTTCTACGACGAGGTCGGTTACGCCGGTCTGTCCGACATGGCGCGCTACTACATCGGCGGTCTGCTGCACCACGCCCCGTCCCTGCTGGCCTTCACCAACCCGACCGTCAACAGCTACCACCGTCTGGTCCCCGGCTTCGAGGCCCCGGTTAACCTGGTCTACAGCCAGCGCAACCGCTCGGCCTGCATCCGGATCCCGATCACGGGCAACAACCCGAAGGCGAAGCGCCTCGAGTTCCGCTGCCCCGACCCGTCCGGCAACCCGTACCTGGCGTTCTCGGCGATGCTGATGGCCGGCCTTGACGGCATCAAGAACAAGATCGAGCCCGCCACCCCGGTCGACAAGGACCTCTACGAGCTGCCCCCGGACGAGCTCGCCAACGTCCCCCAGGTCCCCGGCTCGCTCTCCGAGGTCCTCGATGCGCTCGAGAAGGACCACGAGTACCTCCTCGAGGGTGGCGTGTTCACGCCGGACCTCATCGAGACCTGGATCGAGTACAAGCGCACGACCGAGATCGACGCCCTGCGCCTGCGACCGCACCCGTACGAGTTCGCTCTCTACTACGACATCTGAGCGCGCAAGGCGCTGACCTGCGGGTTTGCGTCCTCAGGGGTCGCTGGTTGCGTCCCTATTGCGTGAGAGATCGAGCGGCGGCCGTCCCCTTCGGGGGGCGGCCGCTGGCGTTTCACGATGTCGGTGCAGGAGCTCGAGCTCGAATGGCGAGAGCGGCTGGGACTGATCCGGGGCGGCAGCGCAGCGTCGGCACTTCTGGCGGAGCTCCCGCGTCTTCCGGTCTTCACCATCAACACGGCGTCCGAGACCCTGCAGCGGAGTTGGGACGCCGTGAACCAAGCGGTGACCCGCCTCGAGCAAGCGGGCGTAGTCCGGCAGGTCACGATCGGTAGGCGCAACCGTGCGTACGAGGTCGTCGGGCTGTTCGAGGCCATGACCGCGTACGAGCGCATCCTGGCCTCACTAGCTGCGGACACGAGCATCGCGCCGCCCTCCCGCCCCACGTCCCTGCTCGACCGAGTTCTTGACACGTTGCCGAGACTGGTCGAGGACGCGCCGGCTCTACACGACCTCGATCTGCTGGCTGACCACCAGGCGTCGTCGCACGGGGTCAAACGCCTCGACTGCGAGCCCAAATGCTTCCCCTTGCCGGAGCCCGCATCCAGTGGCGACGAGGGCGACCGGTCCGTATCGCTGGGGCAGGGCCGTCGCGACGGCATGAACCTGTTCGGTGGACCAGGGAATGACATTGCCCTCGATCAGCGCCGGCGGCTTCACCGCACCACGCGCCGAGCAGGGGTTGCGTGGGATGAGCCCGTCCTCGAGCGCGGCGGAACGGGCAGCTTGCGCACCTGGTCGAGGTAGATGAGGCCGTCGTACGTCTTCCCAGTGAACCCCTTGCTGAGCTAGCCCATCGCGCCCCGACGCCGCCCTTGCTCGGCTCCCCCGTCGGGTAGGAGTCGCCGATGACCGACACCACGGATCCGGCGGTCGGCGTGGACGCGGCCATTGTGGGGGTTCGGGCCGTTTCGGCGTACTGCCGGAGCCACCAGCCAGCAGAAGTGCGGCGACCAACAGTGTTCTTGCAGACAGCAAGCGCATCACTGGGGCATCATGCGCCGATGGGCCTGACGCAGCCGCACTTCCCCGCCCTCGACCTCGAGGAGTGGGCACGAGGAAGTCGCAGCGAGCGGCTGCGACCGATGGCGCGACATGTCGCCGAGTACGGGTTCGGCACGCCCGACGTCGTCTACGTGCTCTACGCCGTGAAGATCGCGCTGTATGTCCTCATCGGGATGCTGTTCGCGCTGTCGTCGCCGGGCATCGACGGCTTCACTCACGTCGGTTCGTGGTGGTCGCAGCCGGTGGTCTTCGAGAAGGCCGTGCTCTGGACGATGCTGTTCGAGGTGCTCGGGCTGGGCTGCGGCTTCGGGCCGCTCAACCTGCGTATCACGCCACCGCTCGGCTCGTTCCTCTACTGGCTGCGCCCCGGGACCATCCGCCTGCCGCCGTGGCGGATCCCCGGCACCCGCGGCACGGCCCGGACGCCGGTCGACGTGGCCCTGTACGGCGCTCTGGTGGCGGCTCTTCTGTGGGCGCTGCTCGGGGCGGTGCCGAAGGCGCAGGTCGTCACCGTGCTGGTGCTGCTCGCCGCCATCGGGCTGCGCGACAAGACCATCTTCCTCGCGGCCCGCTCCGAGGTCTACGGGACGCTGGCGATCACGTTCCTGATCGGTGGCGTCGATGCGATCGTCGGCGCGAAGCTGGTGATGCTCTGCATCTGGTGGGGAGCAGCCACTTCCAAGCTCAACCGGCACTTCCCCAACGTGATAGCGACCATGCTCAGCAACTCGCCGCTGCTCCGCAGCCCGGTGCTGACGCGGCGCCTGCACCGGAGCGTCCCGGACGACCTGCGGCCGTCCCGGCTCGCAGAGTGGATCGCGCACGGCAGCACGGCGGTCGAGTTCCTCGTGCCACTGGTGCTCATCACCTCACGCGGCGGCACCGTGACCACGGTGGCGGCGGTCGTGATGGTGCTGTTCCACCTCAACATCCTGCTGAGCATGCCGATGGGCGTGCCGCTGGAGTGGAACGTCTTCATGATGTTCGCGATCGGCTCGCTGTTCGTGGACCACGCCTCGCTCGGGCTGTCCGACGTGCAACACCCGGCCGCGCTGGTGGCGCTGCTCGCGGTCATCGTGGCGACGGTCGTGCTGGGCAATCTTCGTCCGGACCTGGTGTCGTTCCTCCCGGCGATGCGCTACTACGCCGGCAACTGGGACACCTCCGTGTGGTGCTTCAGCGACTCGGGGCTGGCCAAGTTCGAGGCCGGCACGGTGCGCGCCGCTCCGCTGCCCTACACCGCGCTGGAGGCGTTCTACGGCAAGGAGCAGGCGGTGCTCCCGATCTGGGTCGGGTACGCGTTCCGGGCCATGCACTCGCACGGCCGCGCGCTGTTCTCCTTGATTCCCAGGGCATGTGGCGACGGGCACGAGACCGACTACCTGCTGCTCGAAGGCGAGCTGGTCGCCGGGGTGGCGCTCGGATGGAACTTCGGCGACGGGCACATGCACAACGAGGTGCTGCTCGAGGCCCTGCAGGAGCGGTGCCATTTCGCGCCCGGTGAGGTGCGGGTCGTCATGCTGGAGTCCCAGCCGATCCAGCGGCAGACGCAGCGCTACCGACTGGTCGACGCGGCCACCGGTGTGCTGGAGCGCGGTGAGGTGCGCGTCGCCGACATGGTCGCGGCGCAGCCGTGGGACCTGCTGCCGGTGCACGTGGACGCATGACCCGAGCAGTCGTCGTCGGCTCCGGGCCGAACGGTCTGGCCGCGGCCGTCGCCCTGGCCCAGCGGGGCCACCAGGTCACAGTTCTCGAGGCGCACGACCAGATCGGCGGCGGGACCCGCACGGCCGAGCTGACGGTGCCGGGACTGCAGCACGACGTGTGCTCGGCCATCCACCCGTTCGGCATCGCCTCGCCGTACCTCTCCTCCCTGCCACTCGCTGCTCACGGCCTGGTCTGGCGCTGGCCCGAGGTCGACCTCGCGCACCCGCTCGACGACGGCACCGCCGCGGTGATGGTGCGCTCGATCGACGACACCGCAGCAGGCCTGGGCTCCGACGGCGACCGCTGGCGGCAGATGTTCGGGCCGCTCGTGGACGCCTTCGACGAACTCGCCACCGACGTCCTCGGCCCGCTGCTGCGGGTCCCGTCGCACCCGCTTCTCATGGCGAAGTTCGGCCTGCGGGCGGGACTGCCGGCCACGGTCCTGGTACGCCGGTTCGCCACCGAGCATGCCAGGGCGCTGTTCGCGGGCAGCGCCGCGCACGCCTTCCGGCCGCTGAACCGCCCGGCGACAGCGGGGGTGGGCGTGATGCTCGTGGCCGCCGGCCACCGGTACGGCTGGCCGGTCGCGGAGGGGGGCTCGCAGGCCATCACGGCGGCGCTCGCGAGCCTGCTGCGGTCGCTCGGGGGCACCATCGAGACCGGGGTCGCGGTGCGCTCGTTCGCCGACCTGCCGCCGTCCGACGCGGTGCTGTTCGACACGACGCCCGCCGCGCTGGCGGACATCGCCGGAGACCGGTTGCCGCAAAGGCGGGCTCGGGCCTACCGGCGGTTCCGACACGGACCGGGCGCCTACAAGGTGGACCTCGCGGTGCGCGGCGGGATCCCCTGGACCGCCGAGGCGTGCCGCCGCGCCGGCACGGTGCATGTCGGCGGCGACACCGCTGACATCGCCTCGGCCGAGGCCGCTGTCTCCCGCGGGACGATGCCGCCGCGGCCCTTCGTGCTGGTCGGCCAGCAGCACGTCGCCGACTCGACCCGGTCCGTCGGGGATGTGCACCCCGTCTGGGCCTACGCCCACGTCCCGCACGGGCACCGTGGCGACGTGACCGAGGCGCTGCTGGACCAGCTCGAGCGGTTCGCCCCGGGGACTCGCGAGCGCGTCGTCGGCTGCCACGTGATGACGCCGGCGGACCTTGCGGCCTACAACGCCAACGACGTCGGGGGTGACATCACGGGCGGCGAGAACTCGTTGCCGCAGCTCCTGGCCCGGCCGGTGCTCGCCCGGGACCCGTACGCGACCGGCATCCCCGGGATCTTCCTGTGCTCGGCCTCGACGCCACCGGGCGCCGGAGTGCACGGCATGTGCGGCTGGCACGCCGCGAGCCGCGCAGCGGCGTACCTCGAAGGGTTGTCGCTGCAGAGCCCGTAATCGAGCGGGGCGGCGAGCAAGTGCCGATCTCGTGACCGTCAGCGCAGGTGCTTGAGCCGCGCCTGCCGCGGAACCTGCCCGAACGCGCCCCGGTCGAGGTCGCGGTAGGCCTGCGCGATCTCCGACCGTTGATTCATCACGAACGGGCCGCCGAACGCCACCGGCTCCCGCAACGGCTCACCGCTGTAGACCATCACCTGGGTGGGGACGTCGCGATCGGCTGCGGTGAGCTCAAGGGCGCCGCTTCCGGCGCGGCCGACCGGATCCGACCAGGCCGTCTGCCCCGCGGCCACGGTGCGGCCGGCCAGCGTCAGCCCGCCGGACACCACATAGGCGAAGGCCCGGTGGCTGTCGGGCAGCCGGTAGTCGAAGCTGGCCGCCGGATCCATCGTCACGAGCGCACCTTGCACCGGGTGGTGGTTGAGGGCGGGTCCTGTCGCGCCGGCGACCGTGCCGGAGATGACGTCGACTGTGACCCCTGGCAGGCTCGCGGAGGGGCGTCCTGCGGCGAGGACGTCCTGATAGCGGGTGGTGGCCAGCTTGGCGCGGCGGGGCAGGTTCAGCCACAGCTGCAGCGTGTGGGCATGCTCGTTCCGGAACGCGAGCTCGCGGTGGATGACGCCGCGTCCCGCGGTCATCCACTGCACGTCACCGGCCTGCAGCGCGCCGGCGTTGCCGAGGTTGTCGCCGTGCTCGAGGACCCCGTCGAGGACCGTCGTGACCGTCTCGAGCCCCCGGTGCGGGTGCCACTCGAAGCCGGGTTCGGAGAACCAGTCCTCGCTGAGCAGCAGGAACGGGTCGGTCAGTGCCGGGTCCGTGGGCGCGATGATCAGGGCCTTGTCGTCGACCTGCGCGTCCGGTCCGAGTCGCTTCTTGCTCGTGACTCGCTGGACCGATCGTCGGCCGGCCTTGGTCTTCATGCGTGCGATAACCCGCGGTCTGCGGTTCCGATTCCGGATCTGCCTGCCCACGTCTGCGGTACGAGCCGCCGGACGATGAGCACGTCCTGACTCAACCGGCCGGGACCAACGCCGCGAACCGGACGTGCGGATCACGCGTCGCTGGCGGTGTCGCGTTCGACAACTTCGGCGTCAGGAGGGTCGGCCGCTACTCGTGTACTACGAAGCCATCGCGCCGAGGAAGATCTACTCGTCTGACGGGGCAGATCGGGAGGTTCGGTGGGCGACCTCCTGGTCGCGTGACCCCCGGGCGTCGGGCAGGTGTTGCTCCTCGACGGCGTCCAAGCACGTTGCTGGCACCGGCCAGACCCCCAACTAAACGCTGGGCTGATCGGCGAGCACGAGCAGGTCCCGCGCTGCAGTGGTCAACCGAGGCGTGGCCCACACCGCCCGCAGGGCCCGACGCAGCTCGACACCGTCGACGGGTACCCGGCGGAGCCGTCCGGCGGCCACGTCACGGGTGACGGCCAGGTCGCTGAGGACGGCGGGGCCGGCCCCGGCTGCCACTGCCGCACTGACCGCCCCGCTGGTCGACAGCTCCAGGACGGGTTCGGCCATCTCATGGCCTGCCAGGGCCGTCTCCAGAAAGGCCCGGGTTCCCGAGTTGCGCTCGCGCTGCACGAGTCGGGTCCCGGCCAGCTCCTTCGCGGTGAGTGGGCGCCGACGGCGCGCCCACGGGTGCGACGGCGCGACGACGACCACCAGCTCGTCCGTCGCGATCACTCGGCTCTTGAGTCCAGGTGGCACCGTTGGACCCTCGACGAAACCGAGGTCGGCGTTGTCGCCGAGAACAGCGTCGGCCACGTCGGCGCTGTTGCCTGCGGTGAGGCTCACATGGGCGTCCGGGTGGTCGGCGGCGAAGCGCGCCAACCAGCGGGGCAGCAGGTGCTCGGCCACCGTCAGGCTCGCGGCGATCCGCAACCGCGCCTCCCGCTCGCCGCGGAGCGACGCGACACCGACCTCGAGCGCGTCGGCCGCGCTCAGCACTGCACGGGCCCAACCGGCGAGCAACGCACCTCGGGCGGTCAGCTGCGAACCACGCGCCGAGCGGAGCAGGACCGGGAAGCCGACGAGGCGCTCAACGGCCTGCACCCGTGCGCTCACGGCCGGCTGGCTCATGCCACGGGCTGCAGCGGCCCGTCCCAGGCTGCCGCTCTCCGCGATCTCGAGGAGCAGCGCGAGCGAGTCCAGGTCCGGTACCCGCTCCCTCGCCATGCTCACAGCCTACGAGGTCATAGACAGCGTCGATGGGCACATCGGGTCGAGCCATCTACCGGGGCGTTGCCATGCGCAGCAGGCTCGAGGACGAGACCCGAGGAGAACACCATGGTGATGGCCCCGCCCCGCCGCACCCAGGCCGAAGCCCACACCCACCGCCGCGGTAGCCGCTGCCGGCCGGACTGCGAACCGCGATGGCGCCACGGCCTGCTCGTTGCCCTGCCAGGACTCGGCGTCGGGGCCCTGGCCACCGCGGTGGCCTACGGCGTGGCAGCGGTCGAGCCGTCCCTGAACCCCTCGACGGTCGCGGTCGCTCTCGGCGTGCTGGTCGCGAACCTGCGCCTGCACCACCGCAGCCTGCACGCCGGGACGCACTTCGCCTCCCACCGGCTCCTGCGCCTGGCCGTCGTGCTCCTGGGGCTGCAGCTGGGGTTGTCTCAGCTCCTGCACCTCGGAGCCGGTGGGCTGGCGGTCGTGCTGGTCACGGTGGCCATCACCTTCACCGCTACCCGCCTGCTGGGCCGGCTGCTCGGCGTGCCACCTGCGCGGTCGCTGCTGGTGGCCACGGGCTTCTCGATCTGCGGCGCGTCCGCGGTCGCCGCCATGGAGGAGGTCGCCGGAGGGGACGAGACCGACACCAGCGTCGCCGTCGCGCTCGTCACGCTGTGCGGCAGCCTCGCCATCCTGCTCCTGCCTGCCCTGCGGGGTCCCCTGGGCCTGGATCCTGCCGCGTTCGGCAGCTGGGTCGGGGCCAGCGTCCACGACGTAGGCCAAACCGTCGCGACCGCCAGCCGGGTCCACGGTGCGCTGACCTCAGCCGTCGTCGTCAAGCTCAGCCGGGTCGTCCTGCTCGCACCGCTCGTGGCGGGGGTGGGGTTGGCTCGGCACCGCCGCGAGACCGACCCAGGCGCCGGAACGACCGCCAGCCGGCCGCCGGTCCTGCCACTGTTCGTCGCGGGCTTCCTGGCCGCGATCGTGGTCGCCAGCATCGGGGTGCTACCGACTGCGGTGCTCAACGTCGCCAAGAGCTTGCAAGCGGTCCTGCTCACCGCGGCCCTGTTCGGGCTCGGCACGGGCATCGACCTTCAGCTGCTGCGCCGGACTGGCGGGCGCTCCCTGCTGCTCGGGCTGCTCTCGTGGCTTCTGGTCGCGGTCGTGTCCTATACGGGCGTACGCCTCGTGGTCGCCTGAGGAACTTCAGTAGGTCCGGGTCCGGCGGCGCCTGCGTGGCTCTGGATCTCGAACCTCGCGGTGCTGCTTCGGGCGGAGCTCGACACCGAGCTCGAGCGGCAGCGGCTGTCGGAGGCCGGCATGCCGCCGGGCCAGGGGCCCTTTCCTCGAACCTCACGACACCGTCAGGCATGCTCACAAAAATCGGGCGATCTACGATCCAGCAGACACCTAGGAGACAGCCATGCCTCGCGAGCTCCCGGACGACGTCCGTGCCTTCCTCGCCCAGCCGAACCCAGCCGTCATCGCGACCGTCCGACCCGATGTATCTCCCGTGACGGTGGCCACGTGGTACCTGCTGGAGGAGGACGGCCGGATCCTCGTCAACATGGACGAGGACCGCAAGCGGCTCGACTACCTGCGCCTGAACCCCCGCGTCAGCCTCACCGCGCTCGACAAGACCGACTGGTACACCCACATCAGCGTCCAGGGCAGCATCGTCGAGCTGGTCGACGACACCGATCTCACCGACATCGACCGGCTCTCCAGCCACTACACCGGCCAGCCGTACCCGACGCGAGACCGGGGGCGGGTCAGCGCCCGCATCCAGATCGAGCGCTACCACGGCTGGGGTGCCAAGAAGGACGTCGACGGCACGATCGGATGAGCCCCAAAGGGGCCATTGGCGCCCAGGTCGGCCCACGCTCACGCCTGGTCGAGGAGGAAGTACGGCGCGCGGCCGGAAAGTCGGTCATGCTCAGGCAGTGAGCCCTGACGGTGGCTATGACGCCACGTCTGACGTGCCCGCACAGGTCTTCGACCCAGTCCGCCTCGAGGCCGTCCGTGGAACGGGGCTGCTCGGCAGCGCGACTCAGGAGTCATGGGACGGGCTCACGGTCTTCGCGGCCCGCCTCCTGCGGGCACCCATGGCGTTCATGACGCTCGTCGACGACATGCGCTCGTTCTGGCTGTCCTCCGTCGGGGTGGAGGTCGGCGGCCCTGAACCTCGGCAGTACAAGGTCGAGGAGTCCGTCTGCCAGTACGTCATCGCCGACCGGGCGCCGCTCGTCGTCAACGACGCCACCCAACACGCACGTACGAGGAACAACGCCTTGGTGAACCTGCTCGGGGTAAGAGCCTGGGCCGGCTACCCGGTGCTGAACGCGAACGGCCAGACGCTGGGCGCGTTCTGCGTGATGGACGTCGTACCGCGCGTCTGGTCGAGCGACGACATCGAGCTGCTCGGTGTGCTCGCGCAGGCCGCTTCCGACCAGCTCTCGCTGCTCACCGCCGTCGCGTCGGAGCGAGCAGCGCGCGAGGACGCGACGGCCCTGCGCGACTCCGAGCGGCGGGCGGAGGCCCGGCTGCAACGACTTGCGTTCGTGGCCCTCGAGCTGGTCGGAGCGGAGACCATCGAGGACCTCACCGAGATCGTCGTCAACAAGGGCCTGCCGGTGCTCGGTGCGGACGGCGGAGCTGTGGTGGTCCGCGCTGCCGACGAGGACGTGGTGCGGCTGGCCGTCAGCGACCGGCTCGGCGAAGAGGTCCAGATCACGTACGGGGTGCTGCCGGTCGATGACCCTCTGCCGGCGGCCTACGTCGCCAGGACCGGCGAGCGGCTGCTGTTCCCGACGAGGGCGTCCGGGCTCGCCTTCACACCTGAGATGGGGCCGCTCTACGAAGCCACGAAGCGAAACGCATGGGCCTTCACGCCTCTCAAGATCGGCCACCGGCTGCTGGGTGCCCTGGCCGTCTCCTGGGTCGACGAACGCAGGTTCACCGACGACGAGCTGACGGTCATCGAGGCGTTCGGGGCGCAGTGCGCGCAGGCCCTCGACCGCATCCGCATCGAGGGGGCGCAGTACGCAAGCGCGCTGAAGATCCAACGGCTCGCCGAAGCGTTGCAGCGCAGCCTGCTCACCCAGCCCCCGACACCGCCCGAGCTCGACATCGCCTTCCGGTACCTGCCCGCAGTGATGGAGGCCCAGATCGGAGGCGACTGGTACGACGCCTTCGACAACGCCAGTGGCGCGACCGTGATCTCCGTGGGCGACGTCGCCGGGCACGACGGCAACGCGGCCGCCGCCATGGCCCAGCTGCGGAACCTGCTGCGGGGGCTGGCCGTGGACAGCGACGACAGTCCCGCCATGCTGCTGAGCCGTCTCGACCGGGCCATTGCGCGCCTCGACCTCGACACGCTCGCGACCGCGCTCATCGCCCGCATCGATGCGGGTCCAGCTGACCGGAGCCGCGGCGTGCGACGTGTCCGCTGGTCCAGCGCCGGGCACCTCCCACCGCTGCTCCGCCTC
This sequence comes from Frankiales bacterium, assembly GCA_025966135.1. Classification (GTDB taxonomy): domain Bacteria; phylum Actinomycetota; class Actinomycetes; order Mycobacteriales; family SCTD01; genus RYN-111. Next base: position 55,121 of record JAOPVP010000083.1, on the reverse strand, counting down.
CCTGACGGTACTGTCCGGATCCTCTCCGACAACTCTGACCTGCTCCTCGGCCTCGATCCGCACACCGACCGCGTCGAGCGTGTCAACGACCTGCCCGACGGCAGCGCCCTGGTGCTCTACACCGACGGTCTCGTCGAACGCCGCGGCCAGGGCCTCGATGCTGGGCTGGGCAGGCTCGCAGAGTCGCTCGCCGCAGTGGGCCACGCCGGCGCCGAAGAGGTCTGCGACAAGTTGTTGAAGGCCATGCTGCCCCACGCACCTGAGGACGATGTCGCTCTGCTCGTGCTGAAACCGCGCGCCCGGACCTGGTGAGAGATTGCACAGCAAGACCGGGACAACAATGCCGTTTTGTGGGTAGGGGACCCACATGACGACGCACCGCCGATGAGCAGCATCACCGAGTCCGTGACGCTGCTGCCTGATCCCAGAGCGGCAGGAGCGGCCCGCCGACTCACCGGTCGGCTCTGCACCAAGGCCGGGCTTTCGTCCGATTTGCGTGAGACGTGCGTCCTGTTGACGAGCGAGGCGGTCACGAACGCTGTCCTCCATGGACGCAGCCCGGTCCGGGTCACGGTCAGCGCCGGACCGGTCGGGGTCCGCGTCGAAGTCGGAGACGACAACAGCCGCCTTCCGGTTCTTCACGCTCATCCCGATCCGGATGCGCTGAATGGCCGCGGCATCCTCCTGATTGACGCGTTCGCGACCTCCTGGGGTGTCCTTCCGGATCGCTACGGCAAGGTCATCTGGTTCGAGGTACAAGCCTCCTGACCGTCAGCTCTGGTCGAGCAGCTCAGCGAGGGACAGCGGTCGTCCGGTCAGGGTCTCGACGTCCTGGCTCACGCCAGACATCGACCCGTCCCGGATGGCCTGATACGTGCTGACCCAGGCTTCGACCTGCCAGTCGGGTGCGCCGTACCGCGCCCTTGAGGCGTAGGCCTCCTCGACTGTCTCGTCGTGAAACCGGGTCGGTCGGCCATGCTCGCTGAGGACCTGCGCCACGTCGCTCAGGGTGATCGCCTCCGGCCCGGTGAGGTCGAACGCCTTCCCCTGATACACCTCAGGATCACCGAGTACGGCGACGGCCGCTGCGGCCACGTCGGCGATCGCCACCGCAGCCACCGCCCCCTCGCCGGCCGGGCCGCGGATGACGCCGTCCTCGGCCATGAGCGGAAAGAAGTCGGCGTAGATCTGGTCTCGCAGAAACGTCCACGCCATGCCGCTGGTCTTGAGGTGCTCCTCGGTGGCCCAGTGGTCACGGGCCAGCGTGAAGGTGGCATCCGGGGCCGCACCGTAGAAGGACGTGTAGACGACGTGCTCGACACCGGCAGCGGCCGCCGCGTCGATGAACCGTCGGTGCTGGCCGACCCGATCAGGGTGCTCGGCAGCCGACACCATGAACAGCGTGCGGATCCCGAGCACGGACTCCCTCGGATCGTCGTACGACGACTGCCTGACCTCCGCGCCGCTGAGCGCGGGCGCCCGCGACGGGTCGCGCACGAGCAAGACCTGGGGTGAGCCGGAGAAGGCCCTGGCCACCTGGCCCCCGAGGCGCCCGGTCGCGCCCGTCACCCCGATGTCAGCCTGGCGCATTCCGACTCCGTTCCGACGTGACTCCCCAGCCTGGCATGCCCTCGCCAGACCACTGGGCATGTTCCGATCGTCAGGTGCTCTCCATCTGCTGCCCACCATCTGGTCACCTCGACCCCGCAGCGTGAGCCGTGCCCGCCCCTGGGCTGACACAAGGAGATGGCATGACCACTGCTGACGTCGAGACCGCCAAGCGCCGCGCCCCCGCTCCCCGCTCCGAGGGCGCGACCGCCCTGAGCACCGAGCTCGTCGACGCCGGCACCCTGCTGGCCGAGCGAGGGGTCAGGCTCGCCCGCACGGCGACGGAGACCAGCCTGAAGGTCACTGACACCGTCGTCCTCGGCACGCTCGGCATCGCCGAGGAGTGGGCGTCCGCCACTCCCATGGCCCAGCTCACCGTTCCTCCGGTCAAGGTCGCCCGCGAGACCTGGTCCGCCACCCGCGAGGGACTCCGCGAGCTCGTCGCGTCCGTCTGAACCGAGGCGGGCCCCTGACCCGGTCCGCCTCGGCCGCAACTCACAGGCTGCTGCCAGGTTCGCGTCCCACACTGCGGCCATGACTGTGAAGCGCTGGACCCTCCTTGCAGGAACAGCGGGCCTCGTAGGTGGCCTCGCCCTTGGCGTCACCGGCTTCGCCTCAGCCGCCGACCCCACCCCCAGCCCCACGGACAGCCCCCCCGGGGTCAGCGGGCGGCAGGGGCACGGGCCGGGCGGCCTCGGCAAGGGCTTCGAGCGCCGCGGCTTCAGGCGTGCCGGCGGTCCCCTCGCGGCGGTGTCCGCGAACAGCATCACCGTACGGACGCCCTCCGGCAGCAAGACGATCGGGCTCACCAGCTCCACGACGTACTACTCGGGGCAGACGAAGGCGACCAAGGCGATCCTGTCGGTGGGCGACATCGTCGGTGTGCGCCTGGCCGCCCCGAAAGCGGCGTCACCGGTCGCCACGGTCGTGACGGTCCTTCCGGCCCACCTGGCTGGCTTCGTCACCAAGGCCGAGGGCGGCACGATCACGATCGTCGACCAGTCAGGCTTCACCCGCACTGTCCGGACCACGTCCGCCACCACCTACCAGAAGGACGGCGCCCCGGCGACGGCCTCGGTCGTCACGGTCGGAGCGTTCGTCCGGACCGTTGGTGCGGTGGATGCGGATGGAACCACCCTGGATGCCACCCGGGTGAGCGTCGGTACGTCGGGCAAACGTGACGCTCCGGGCAGAGGTCGGGGCCGACCGATGGGCATCCCCGGCTAGGGACTTCCGCGATCGTCGTGACGGCTGGGCCATACCGCGGGGCGGTGCGGTGACCTACGCTCCGAGGATGGACACCGTTCCGGCGCTGCTCCGCGACCTGCCCACCTGGTTCTGGGAGGTGCCCTTCGTGGCCTCCCGATCCCCCGGCGCGGTAGCCCGGTCCGGGCTGCGGCAAGGAGGGAACTCGCAGCTGTTTGCCTACGAGGTGCTCGCACACTTCGGCTTCCGGATCCCCGACGTCCGATCAGCTGAGTTGTGGCGCGACACCGACGCGACTCGGGTTGTGCTCGAGTCACGCCCCCTCGACCTGGCGCTGTTCCACGACCGCGAGCAGGCCTGGGGCGCCCACGTCGGCGTCGTCGTCAGCGACACCGAGGTGCTCCACCTGTGCGCCGAGGTCGGCACACCGACGATCTGGTCGTGGGACGACTTCGCCAGCCGGACTCGCTATGCACATCTGATCGGCTTCAAACGACCGCTGCTGCCGGGGTAGACCGCCACGGCAGTGATCGCTGTCCGACATGGAGGTGGCTGCGATGGTAACGACTGACGACGTGCTGGCCTTTCTGGGCGACGTCGACTTCCCGGCCTCTCGGGACGAGATCGTGCTCGCCGCGCAGGAGGCTGAGGCGCCACCCGCGGTCCGCAAGGCGCTACGGGCGATGCCGCCGGTCGACTACCAGAACAAGGCTGAGGTGGCCCGATCGGCGAGAACCGGCGTCAGTGACCTCACGGAAGCGCAGTGGTCCGCCCGGCGGCGCGACCGCAAGCACGAGCGAATCGCTCTCGCCGAGCGCGACCCGGACGTGTAGTCCGTCCCGGTGCGAGCCTCGGCCCCTGCGGCGTGTGCCACTCGTACCCAAATGAGGGGGCTCGTCCAGGAGGTGGGCCCACGGTGAGCGTGACGATCACCGGGCTCGACGGAGTTCGTATGCGGCACCTCGACGAGCCAGCCGGGCGTTTGGGTCAGCAGTGGCCGCGGGGGAACAGGCCGCTGCCGAGAGTCACCGTGCCGGGGCCGGTGAACCGCACGCGCGTCCGATTGCCATCCGGCGCCAGGCAACCGGGACCAGTAAGCGAGAGCCAACGCGACCAGCGCACGTCCACCAGCACGTCGGTGGCCACTGAGGAGCGCAGGACGAGCGTCGTGCGCCCGGAAGACACGACGGACGCCGGTGCCGCGGCGATCGGCCGAGCATCCGCGACGCGGTACACCGTCCAGTCCCGGTCGCTCCATGCCTGGACGAGCCCGGGTACGGGACCCTGCCGCATGAGGGCGCCCTCGAGGGTGCTGCCGAAGTCAAGGACTGCGCGACGCGGGACGGCCACGGCGTCGACCGAGTGCTCCAGGAGCCAGGCGCGGTAAGCCGTCGGCGTGAGAGATGCCTTGTAGAACAAGGGGTTCTCGAAGAGATCGATCTGCCTCGACCAGCCCCGCGCCAGCGGGACCCGTTCCGCCACCGTCCACGACTCGCGGTGGTCGCGAGGGGCCACGACCTCGACGCGGTGAGAGTCCAACCGAACCAGCTCCTGAGTCAAGGCGGCCAGCGGCGGGCCTGGACGGGCCATGAGATCGCCCTGCGTCGGGTCGACCTGCCACGACAGGAATCCCACAGCCGCCGCGAGCACCACCAGGAGCTTGTGCTGCGACGTGGCGAGGACGAGGGAGGCCGCGACCAGCAGCCCCAGCCGCAGCACGTTGCTGCCGAAGGGGTCGTGATGGTTGGCGAACACGACGACCGCACCGGCGTACAGCAGCGCGCCGGTACGCACCACCGGCACGGTCGTGAGCAGCGCCAGCACCAGAGCGACGACGACGGCTGGAAAAGCGGAGTCGGCCGAGAAGGGCTGAACCCCTGACCCCGGGAACAGCACGGAGAGAAGGACAACCGGGACCATGGACGTGAACCCGAGGGTCCAGCCGCCCGCTCTCCGATGCAGCACCAGCACCGCAGCCACGAACCCGAGAAAGGCTGCGGCGACAGGGCTCAGAAGCGCTGTCAGCACAGTGAAGAACGCCGCCCAGCGCAACCGGGGAAGCGCCACGAGCGCGGCCAAGGCGGCGACCGCCCCCAGCGCGAACGTGGTCCGGCCGCTCGCCACATCGGCCACGGCGAAGACCGCACCCACCACGCTGGCGAGCCACGGCCGCTCGCTGTCGCGCAGCAGCCGGGCGAACAGCACCGAGGCTGCGACCGCCGCCAGCAGGCCGCTCACGGCGACGCCGAGCACGGCCATCAGCCAGGGCGCCAGCAGCGAGTAGCCGTACGGGTGCACACCGGCGTACCAGGACAGGTCCACCGGCGTCAGCGGGGCCTCGCGCGCGAACGACGCCCGGGCGAGCTGGGCCGCCAAGTCGGTGCCCGAGTTCGGCGCGAGGATCAGATGGACGGTCCCGAGGACCAGCGCTACCAGCGCGGCGGCGCGTTCAGGGCGTCTCAGGGGGCCGAACCTTGTGTGCTGCGGCCTTCTTGGCAGGGGCCTTCTTTGCGGCGGCCCGCTTTGCGGGAGCCTTCTTTGCAGGGGCGGCGACCGTCGTACCGACGTCATCGGCGAGGAACTCCGTGAGGGTCGCGATGACAACCTGGGTCGCCTCCTCGACGACGAAGTGCCCGGCACCCGGGATCGTGACCATCACACAGTCCGGACCGAGGTCCTTCACGACCGACTCGCCGATCGATACCGGCAGCACCGGGTCGGCCGCCCCCCACAGCACGAGCATCCTCTCGGCGTGCACCCGCGGCCGGTCGACCTTCGGCCCCCGACCGACCAGCTCGGCGAGCCTGGGCCGGGTCGCAGCTCGGTAGTAGCCGAGCATCGCGGAGACCTTCGCCGGGTCGGTGTAGGCCGCGGTGTACTCCGCACGCACCTCCGGGTCGAGGGCGACAGCGGCCTTCCAAGCCAGCGCGAACATGGCGTCGACCACCTTCGCACCGCCCAACCGGAACAGCAGCTCGGGCGCGGCAGGCAGGCTGAAGAACGGGATGTGTGCGGCCCGCAGCAGGTTGAGGTGCCGGTAGGGGGCATTGGCGACCACGAGCCGGCGCACCAGGTCGGGGCGGAGAGCGGCGAGGCCCAGCGCGACCGCACCGCCCCAATCGTGGCCGACCACGTCGACCCGCTGTCCAGGTGCCTGTGCCTCCAGCAGCGCGGCCAGCTGCGCCACGACCGACGGCACGTCATACGGACCGCTGTACGACGAGCCGCCGAGGCCGGGGAGGTCGGGCGCGAGGATGCGCCGCCCGACGGCGAGCGCCGGGGCCACGTCACGCCAGACGGAGGAGGTCTCGGGGACGCCGTGCAGCAGCAGCACCGGCACGCCGTTGCCGGCACCGTTCTCCCGCAACAGGAACCGGGTGTCGGCGACCGTCACGTTGCGAACACTCATGCGTTCCTGTCCTATCCGTAGAAGGTCTTCTCGACGACGGCACGGGCGCGCCGCGCCACCCGTCGGTAGTCGTCCAGGAACTCGCCCTGCGCACCCGCAGGGTAGCCAAGTGCTCGCGCCACGCCGGCGAGCTCGCGGCCGCTGGAGGGAAGGGACACCGTCGCCCTGCCTCGCACCAGGACGAGCCTGTCGCGGACCTTTGAGGTCAGGGTCCAGGCCGCCTCCAAGGTCGCGGCGTCGTCCTGCGTCAGAAGGCCGGCTTCGGCGGCCGCACGTAGGGCCGGCAAGGTCATCGGGGTCCGCAGCGTCTCGAGCTCGGCGCCGTGTTGCAGCTGCAGCAGCTGCACGGTCCACTCGACGTCGGCGAGCCCGCCCAGGCCGAGCTTGAGCGCCAGCGTTCGGTCGGCGCCCTTGGGGAGGCGTTCCACCTCGACGCGAGCCTTGATCCGGCGCACCTCCAGGAGCTGCTCGTTCGTGAGCCCGCCCACCGGGTAACGCACCGGCTCGATGGCACGCAGGAAGGCCGCCGTCACCTCGGGATCCCCGGCGAGGGGCGCGGCCCGCAGCAGGGCCTGCGACTCCCACACGTGCGACCAGCGGCCGTAATAGGCCTGGTAGGACTCGAGGCTGCGGGTCAGCGGGCCCTGCCGTCCCTCCGGCCGCAGGTCCGCGTCGACGAGCAGCGGCGGGTCGGGCGCAGGCAAGGACAACAGCCGGCACAGCTCATGGGCGACGTCATGGGCCGCCGCGGCGGCCTCGGACTCGGTCGCACCTGCCAGCGGATCGTGGACGAACAGCACGTCGGCGTCGGAGCCGTAGCCCTGCTCCGACCCGCCGAGCCGCCCCATCGCGATGACCGCGAGCTTCGCGGGCACCGGTCCGCGGCGTTCCGCTTCGACCTTGCGGGTCGCCACCTCCAGGGCTGCGGCGATGGTCGCCGCCGATACGTCCGAGAGCGCCTGGCCGACGCCGGAAGCCAGACCCAGCAGGTCGGAACAGGCGACCCGCAGCAGCTCGTGACGACGCAGGCTTCGTACAGCGACGACGCTCGGCTCCCAGTCCTCACGCCTCCGTGCCACCGCCAGGAAGGACTGCTCGAGGGCCTCACGTGAACGCGGCACCAAGTCCTCGTCGGAGGCCAGCATCCGGACCGCGTCGGGGGCGCGCACGAACAGGTCGGCGGCGTACCGCGAGGACGCGAGGAGCCGGGCGAGCCGCTCGGCGGCGGTGCCCTCGTCGCGCAGCAACCGGAGGTACCAGGGCGTGGTCCCGAGGGCGTCGGAGACCTGGCGGAAGGAGAGCAGACCAGCATCCGGGTCGGCGGCATCGGCGAACCAGCCGAGCATCGCGGGCAGCAGCGTCTGCTGGATCGCGGCCCGGCGGGACACTCCCTCGGTCAGTGCCTCGAGGTGGCGCAACGCGGTGGCCGGATCGGCAAATCCCAGTGCCACCAGGCGTTCTCGCGCTGCCTCCGGGGTGAGTCTGGCGTCGGACGCGGGCAAACGGGCGACGGCGGCGAGCAGCGGTCGGTAGAAGAGCTTCTCGTGCAGCCGGCGCACCTCCTGGAAGTGACCGAACCGCTCGCGCCGGAACAGCGCCAGCACGTCGCCGCGGTACCCGACCGCACGAGCGAGCCTGCGCAACGCGAGCTCGTCGTCGTCGGGCGGCAGCAGGTGCGTGCGGCGCAGCCGGTGCAGCTGCAGCCGGTGCTCGACGGTGCGGAGCCAGCGGTAGGCCTCGGCGAGGTGGCGTGCGTCCTCTCGACCGACGTACCCGCCGGCGGCGAGCTGCTCCAGTGCCACCAGCGTCGTGCCGGACCGGACCGTGTCATCGGTGCGTCCGTGCACCAGCTGGAGCAGCTGAACGGAGAACTCCACATCCCGCAGGCCACCCGGCCCGAGCTTCACCTCACGGCTCGCGGTGTCACCGCGCAGGGTCGACTCGACGCGGCGGCGCATCGCCTGCACGTCCTCCACGAACCCGGGACGCTCGCCCGCGGACCAGACCAATGGTGCGACGGCATCGACGTAGGACTGCCCGAGGCTGAGGTCCCCCGCGATCGGGCGCGCCTTGACAAGTGCCTGGTACTCCCAGGTCTTGGCCCACCGCTGGTAGTAGGCGAGGTGGCTGGCCAGCGTGCGGACCAGTGGCCCGGACCTACCTTCCGGTCGCAGCCCCGCATCGACCGGCCAGGCAACCTCGGCGCAGACCTGCATCGCCTTGCTGGCAAGGTTTGTGGCCGTCTGGAGCGCGGTTCCCTCAGCAACGCCCTCCAGTGGTTCGGCGACGAAGATGACGTCCACGTCACTGACGTAGTTGAGCTCCCGGCCGCCGCACTTGCCCATCCCGACGACCGCGAGCCGGAAGCCGGGAAGGTCCTCAGGCAGCTCCGCGAGGGCGACGGCCAGGCCTGCCGACAACGTGGCGCTGGCGAGATCAGCGAGCTCGGCAGCGACATCCTCGACCGCCATCGACCCGCTGAGGTCCCTGGCGGCCAGAGCCACCAGGCAGCGACGGTAGGCGGCCCGCAGCGCGGCGATGACGTCCGGACCTGTCCCCCTGGCCCGGGCCCCTCCGCTCCCCCACGGCAGTGGGCTGTCGGGCGGTGCTCCGACGGCGTCGAGCAGCTGCCTCTGCAGCCCGAGCAGCGACGGGCGCGCGCTGGTCACCTCGTCGTCGGCGAGGACGTACCAGTCGTCGGGGTGGGCGACGAGATGGTCCCCCAGGGCGCTGCTCGAACCGAGGACCCCCAGCAGGCGACGTCGCAACCCCTCCCGCTCCCGCACCCCCTCGAGAAGCTCCTCAGGGTGCCGCACAGCGGCCACCAGGCGAGCGAGGCTGCTCGCCGCGAGGTCAGGATCAGGGGTCTCGCCGATCGCCAGGACGACGACGGCCGCCTCCTCGCCGGCCGGTTCCCCGTCGGCCCACAGCCGGGCGTCCGTGAGACTGACTACGGCCGGGCCGGGGTCGACGAAGCCCAGCCTGACGAGTCGCCCCTCCTCGGTTGCCCCGCGTTCGGTCCCGGGAGTCGCCTCGCTCACCGGAGGTGGCGGGCGTGGTCGTACCGCACGGCACGCAGCTCCATCAGCGCTCCAGGGCGAAGCGCGCGAACCGGCGCAGCACCTCTCCCCAGACCTCCTCGATCTCGTCGAGCTCAGGCAAGGTGCGGTCAAGGACGACCCGTGGGTCGAGGCCCAGCTTCTGCAGCTCCGGGGTCGACTGCTCGGCCCAGCGCGCCACCATCTCGGGCGGGGTCTCGACGTGGAACTGGATCCCCCAGGCGCACTCCCCGACGCGAAAGGCCTGGTGCGGGTAGGTGGGGCTGGACATCAGCAGCGTCGCGTCCGGCGGCAGGTCCCGAACGACATCCCAGTGCCACTGCACGACGACAGGTGACAGCGGTAGGTCCCAGAAGAGCGGGTCGGCGGCCGCCAGGTCACGCTTGGCGACGAGCTTGGCCCCCAGCTCCGGGCCTTCGTGCCCTTCGACGACGCGACCACCGGTGGCCTCGGCGAGCAGCTGCGCGCCGAGGCAGATGCCGAAGGTCGGCAGCTTGGCCGCAACCGCCGCCCGCATCAGGTCCTTGGTCGCGCGCAGCCAGGGCGCAGAGCGGTCGTCGTAGGCCTGCTGTGGACCGCCCATGACGACCAGCGCCGCGTACCCGTCGAGGCTGGTCGGCAGGGGCGCACCGCGCCAGGGCTCGACGACGTCGAGCCCGAGGCCGGCCTCCGGGAGCCAGGTGGTCAGGTGCCCGGGGTCCTCGGAGTCGGTATGCGTGATGACGAGTGCGGTCATGATGTCGGCCACGCGTCAGAGCACAGGAAGGTAGCGACCGAGCTCGAACGGGGTGACCTCCTGGCGGTAGGCCCGCCACTCCTCCCGCTTGTTCCGCAGGAAGAAGTCGAAGACGTGCTCGCCCAACGTCTCGGCGACCAGCTCGCTGCGCTCCATCACCTCGATGGCATCGGCGAGCGAGTCCGGCAACGGCGTGATGCCCAGGACGCGGCGCTCCGCGTCGGACAGCGCCCAGACGTCGTCCTCGGCACCCGGGGGCAGCTCGTAGCCCTCCTCGACGCCCTTGAGCCCGGCGGCCAGCAGCACCGCGAAGCACAGGTAGGGGTTCGTGGCGCTGTCGGGGCTGCGGACCTCGATCCGGGTGCTGTTGCCCTTGGTCGGCTTGTACATCGGCACCCGCACCATCGCGCTGCGGTTGTTCGACCCCCAGCAGACGTACGGCGGGGCCTCGCCGCCCCAGGTCAGCCGCTTGTAGGAGTTGACCCACTGGTTGGTGACCGCTGTGATCTCTGCGGCGTGCCGCAGCAGCCCGGCGATGAAGTGCTTCGCGACGCTGGACAGGTGCAGCGGGTCACTGCCGTCGTAGAAGGCGTTCTGGTCGCCCTCGAACAGCGACAGGTGCGTGTGCATCCCACTGCCCGGCTGGTTGCTGAACGGCTTCGGCATGAACGTGGCGTAGACGCCTTGGCTGAGGGCGACCTCCTTGATGACGTGCCTGGTCGTCAGGATGTTGTCGGCGGTCGACAGCGCGTCCGCGTAGCGCAGGTCGATCTCCTGCTGGCCCGGCGCGACCTCGTGGTGGCTGAACTCCACGGAGATCCCGAGCCGCTCCAGCATCGAGATCGTCGTACGACGGAAGTCGTGGCTCACGTCGTGCGGGGTGAGGTCGAAGTACCCCCCGGCGTCCACCGGCTTGGGGGCGACCCCGTTGCTCGGCAGCTCCTTCAGGAGGAAGAACTCGACCTCCGGGTGGGTGTAGAACGTGAAGCCCGCATCGGCCGCCTTGCCCAAGGCCCGACGCAGGACGTGCCGCGGGTCGGCCCAGCTCGGCGTCCCGTCCGGCATCTGGATGTCGCAGAACATCCGGGCCGTACCCGGGTTGTCGCCGCGCCAGGGAAGTACCTGGAAGGTCGCCGGGTCGGGCTTGGCGAGCATGTCGCTCTCCTGCACCCGGGCGAAGCCCTCGATGGCCGATCCGTCGAACCCGATGCCCTCCGCGAAGGCGCCTTCGAGCTCGGCCGGGGCGATGGCGACCGACTTCAGGGTGCCGAGCACGTCGGTGAACCACAGCCGGATGAAGCGGATGTCGCGCTCCTCCAGCGTCCGGAGTACGAACTCCTGCTGCTTGTCCATGCGCCCATCCTGGCAGGCCGCGATGTCATCGGCGTGACAGCCCGGGCGCGTTTCACGGGATGGTGCTGCCTGAGGGCTTCACGGTCAGCCGCGGGCGTGGATGTGGCGTTCCACACTCTGTCGCCCCGTGGCCGAAAGAGCGGGGTAGAACAAGAGGTACCACCCCTGAACCCGGAGAACCTCATGACCACACCCATCACATCCAGCGGCACCTTCAGCATCGGCAAGGACCTGGAGGTGCACCGCCTCGGCTACGGCGCGATGCGCATCACGGGCGACGGCATCTGGGGACCGCCGAAGGACCACGACACGGCGATCAAGGTGCTGCGCCGTGCGGTCGAGCTGGGCGTCGACTTCATCGACACCGCCGACAGCTACGGCCCGTTCATCAGCGAGGACCTCATCCGGGAGGCCCTGCACCCGTACACCGGCGTGGTCATCGCCACCAAGGGCGGGCTCACCCGCAGCGGCCCGGAGATCTGGGAGCAGGTCGGCCGGCCTGAGTACCTGCGCCAGTGCGTGCACATGTCGCTGCGCCGGCTCGGCGTCGAGCAGATCGACCTGTGGCAGCTGCACCGCATCGACGCGCAGGTCCCCGTCGAGGAGTCCCTGGGCGCCGTGAAGGAGCTGCAGGACCAGGGCAAGATCAAGCACATCGGCCTGTCCGAGGTGTCGGTCGCCGAGATCGAGCAGGCCCGTCAGGTCGTCGACGTCGTCAGCGTGCAGAACCTCTACAACCTGGCCAACCGGCAGTCCGAGGACGTGCTCGACTACTGCGAGCGCGAGGGCATCGCGTTCATCCCGTGGTTCCCCGTCGCGGCAGGCGACCTCGCGAAGCCCGGCGGCGTCCTCGACGAGATCGCCAAGAACCACGACGCCACGCATGCGCAGCTCGCGCTGGCGTGGCTCCTCAAGCGCTCCCCGGTGATGCTGCCGATCCCCGGGACGGGTTCGGTAGCCCACGTCGAGGAGAACTGCGCCGCCGCGACCGTGGTGCTCAGCGACGCGGAGTACGACGCCCTCACCGCTGCTGCTTCCTGACAGGGCCCTGTCAGGAAGAAGCAGGCACTCTGTAGCCCGTGGACTCCGACCTCTTCCGCGTCGTCAACGACTTCGCCAAGGACACCCCGTGGCTGCACGGCCTCGCGACCTTCTACGCAGGCGTAGCAGGGCCAGCGCTGCTGGCCCTGCTCGTGCTGCTGGCCGTGGTCTGGTCGCGGGCCTGGGAGACCAGCGCCCTCGCCAAGTCGGTCTGGGCCGGCTTGGCGCCGGTGATCGCCATCGGTCTGAACCAGCCGTTGGTGCGCCTGATCAACCGGCCGCGGCCGTTCGCCACGCTCGACCACGTGTTGGTCCTCGCCCACCGCAGTGCGGACGGTGGGCTGCCCAGCGACCACGGCACGTTGGCAGGGGCGGTCCTCGCGGCGCTGTTCCTCGCCGACCGCAAGCTGGGTTGGGCGGCCACGGGCGTCGGCGTCCTGCTCGCGGCGTCGCGGGTCTACGTCGGAGTGCACTACCCCGGTGATGTCCTGGCCGGGCTCGCCTTCGGGGCGCTCGTGGCGGTCGTCGGATGGGCCGTTGTGGGAGGCCTGCTGACCCGTCTGCTCGTGCGCCTGCGCCTCACGAGACTGCGGCCCCTGCTCACCGCTTAGGGTCGGGGGCATGCCGCAGCTCCGCATCGGTCTCGCGCAGGTCGACACGACCGTCGGCGATCTGCAGGGCAACGCGGACGTGGTCAGCACGTACGTCGCCCACGCCCGCGAGTCAGGCTGCCACGCGGTCGTCTTCCCCGAGATGACGCTGACCGGCTACATGCCGGAGGACCTGGTGCTGCGGCGGTCCTTCGTACAGGCATCGCTCGATGCCCTGACAGCCCTCGCGACCCGGTTGCAGGACGAAGGCGCCGGTGAGCTGGCCGTCGTGGTCGGGTACTGCGACCGCTCCCACCGCCCCTCCCCCGCGCTGGGCCGGCCTGCAGGTCAGCCGCAGAACGCCGCGGCGGTCCTGTGGCAGGGACGGGTGGTCACGTCCTACGCCAAGCACCACCTGCCCAACTACGGCGTCTTCGACGAGTTCCGCTACTTCGTGCGCGGCGACCGGTTCCCGGTCGTCCGGCTGCACGGGGTCGACGTCGGCATCGTCATCTGCGAAGACCTCTGGCAGGAGGGAGGCCCGGTCGCGGTCGCCCGGGAGGCGGGCGTGGGGCTGCTCCTGTGCCCGAACGCGTCGCCGTACGAGCGGTTCAAGGACGACCTCCGTGGCGAGCTCGTGACGCGACGGGCGGTCGAGGCGGGGGCGGCGATCGCCTATGTCAATCTGGTCGGCGGACAGGACGAGCTGGTCTACGACGGCGACTCGCTCGTCGCGACCGCTCAGGGCGAGCTGATCGCGCGAGCTCCGGTCTGGGAGCAAGGTCTGATGGCCGTCGACCTCGACCTCCCGACGGCGAGCAGCGATCTCGTCGGGGACGTCGATGCCAAGGACGGCACGACGATGCACGTCGATCGCGTCGTGCTCGCCGAGCCACCGGTCCCGCCGTACGTGCCGTTGGTACCGGGCATCGCGAGCCGGCTGCAGGACGAGGCCGAGGTGTGGGGGGCACTGGTCACGGCGACCCGCGACTACGTCGAGAAGAACAGCTTCCGCTCGGTGGTCCTCGGGCTCTCCGGCGGCATCGACTCCGCAGTCGTCGCGACCATCGCGTGCGACGCCCTGGGGCCGGAGCGGGTCCACGTGGTGGGCATGCCCAGCGCGTGGAGCAGCACCGGATCGGTCACCGACGCGAAGGCGCTCGCCGAGCTGCAGGGGCTGCACTGGCAGCAGATCACGATCGCGCCCATGGTCGAGGCCTACTGCACGTCCACGCACCTGGCCGGTCTGGCGCTGGAGAACCTCCAGGCCCGGATCCGCGGCACCCTCCTCATGGCGCTGTCCAACCAGCACGGCCACCTGGTCCTCACGACGGGGAACAAGAGCGAGCTCGCCACCGGCTTCTCCACCCTGTACGGCGACTCGGCCGGCGGGTTCGCGCCCATCAAGGACGTCCCGAAGTCGCTCGTCTGGGCGCTGGCCCGCTGGCGCAACTCCCAGTCGTACGTCATCCCGACCGAGAGCATCGAGAAGCCGCCGAGCGCCGAGCTGGCACCGGGACAGCTCGACAGCGACAGGCTGCCGCCGTACGACGAGCTGGACGCGCTGCTGGACGCTTACGTGGAGCGTGACCTCGGCCGCGCCGAGCTCCTGCAAGCCGGTTTCGACGAGGCCCTGGTGGACCGGGTGGTACGGCTGGTGGACCTCGCGGAGTACAAGCGCCGCCAGAACCCGCCCGGACCCAAGATCACCTCCCGGGCCTTCGGCCGCGACCGCCGGCTGCCCATCACCTCCAAGTGGAAGGAGTCCCCGGCCCCGGTGCCGCCGGAGATCCGCCCGGAGATCGCCTCACCCTGAGACCCCTCAGCGGGAGCGGAGCGTGGCGACACCCGGTCCCGTCAGGTCGTCCAGAGCAGCTTTGCGGCCGGTGGCGGCGAGCATGAGCGAGACGGCAGGCCCCTCCACGAGGGGGCCAGAACCGACCGAGAAGTCGGCGTCGGTGGCCTTCATCGTGAGGCCGGCGACCCGTGACCTGCCGCCGATGATCGTGTTGCTCCTCGAATAGAACTCGATGGCCCGGGTGACCGCGCCGAGCGGGTACTCACGCTTGATGCCCAGCGGCCGGCGGATGTCCTCGCTGTGCACCAGGGCCTCGCCAAGCCAGGTGTCCTTGGGCCCGGGCGGGGCGTTCGTCCGCGACTCCGCGGTACGGAACGCCGCGAGCGTCGCGGCCGGACCGCCTGCGGACTCCGCCGCGACCTCCCTGGCCGCGTACTTGTTGAAGTTGAACCCCGCCGACGCGAACTTCGCGAAAAACTTCGGCGGCGTCATCTTGGCCGCGGACAGCTGGTGGGCCAGGACCTGGTGGACGGTCCAGTCAGCGCACAGCGACGGGGTGTTCCACTGCTCGGCGCTGAGGTTCGCCAGGTCGTCGGCGAGTGCCCTGCGCTCGGCGTGAATGGTCGGCCAGATGCTGTCAGCCATGACGGCTCTCCTCGCGTCGAGGCCGATCCTGCCACGAGAGTGACGCGCACCACAGCGACGTCGCGCAACACGAGTGGCACGCTGGTGTCTGTCCCGGGACATCTGCCTGGAGACGCCCCTCGGAGGAACCCACATGAGCGACGAACTGACGACCTTGTACGGCGGTGTCACCTCCCGCCGCGTCACGACCCGTGACCTGCAGCGAGCCAAGGACCGCGGCGAGAAGTGGGCCATGCTCACCAGCTACGACATGCTGACCGCGCAGCTGTTCGACGAGGTCGGGATCCCGGTCCTGCTCGTCGGCGACAGCGCCGGCAACAACGTCCTCGGCTACGACAGCACCATCCCGGTCACCGTCGAGGAGCTGCTCCCGCTCGTCCGCGCCGTCGCCCGTTCCACCACCCGGCCGCTGGTGATCGCCGACCTCCCGTTCGGCAGCTACCAGGAGTCGCCCCCACAGGCGCTGCACAACAGCGTCCGGTTCCTCCAGGTCGGTGCGCAGGCCGTGAAGCTCGAGGGCGGTCGCCGGGTGCTCCCCCAGGTCGAGCTGCTCGTCGAGTCCGGCGTGCCGGTGATGGGTCATCTCGGGCTGACCCCGCAGAGCGTCAACACCCTCGGCGGCTACCGCGTGCAGGGGCGCGGCGAAGCCGGCGACCAGCTCATCGCCGACGCCCTCGCTCTGCAGGATGCCGGTGCCTTCGCCCTCGTGCTCGAGGTGGTGCCTGCCGACCTCGCCGAGCGGGTCACCAAGGAGCTCACCATCCCGACCATCGGCATCGGTGCGGGCGCCGGTACCGACGCGCAGGTGCTCGTCTGGACCGACATGGCCGGCCTCACACCTGGGCCTGGCCCTAAGTTCCTCAAGCGCTACGCCGATCTGCGCAGCGTCCTGGGTGAAGCGGCACGGGCCTACGCCGACGACGTCCGTGACAGCCGCTACCCCGCGACCGAGCACGGCTACACCTGACCCGATGCGGCGCCTGCCCGACCCCTTCGCCGCCGGGCTGCGGATCAAAGGCCAACGGCGCTGAGCTGCTCCCGCAGCACGTGGCGGGCCTCGGCCAGCGACGGGCCGTACCACGTGAGGTGCCGCCCGCTGACGCACACGGTGGGCGCGCTGAACGCCTCCGGCCCGTCCGTCGGCGAGAAGGCATAGGGCTCGTCCGGCAGCACCACGAGCTCGTACGGCGGGAGGCCGGCGAGATCCACTCTCGGGTACCTCTCCGGATGGTCGGCGAGGACGTTGTCGACCCCGAGCCGGCTCAGGACGTCCCCGGTGAAGGTGCCGGAGCCGACCGCCATCCACGGACGGCGCCAGATGGGCACGACGGCCCGGCGCCGCGGCCCGCTCCACGGCTCAGCCCACGCCGCCTGCGCCGCGTCGAGCCAGGACGGGCGGTCCAGGCGGCAGGCGAGGAGCATCCGGCCCAAGCTGGTCAGGGCCTCGGGGACGGTGCGCGGGAAGGTCACCCACACCGCCAGGCCGGCCGCCCGGAGCGCCGCGAGGTCCTCGGGGCGGTTCTCCTCGGCGTTGGCGAGCACCAGGTCGGGGCGCAAGGCGATCACCCGGTCGAGTGCGGGGCTCTTGGTGCCCTTCACCCGGGCCACGTCGAGGTCGGGCGGCTGGCTGCACCAGTCGGTGGCGCCCACGAGCAGGCCGGGGGCGGTCATGGCCACCGACTCCGTCAGTGACGGGACCAGCGAGACGACCCGTGCGACGTCCGCCGGTACGGCCACGGCCGTACCGGTGTCGTCGTACCGGTCCTCAGACGTCGGTGACCCGCAGCCCGGCGTGCGCCTTGTAGCGGCGGTTGATCGAGATCAGGTTGGCGGTCAGGCCCTCGACCTGGTGGGCGTTGCGCAGGCGGCCGGCGTAGATGCCCCGCATGCCCGGGACCCGGGCCACCAGCGCCTCCACCAGGTCGGTGGCCTCACGGTCGTCGCCCAGGACGAGGACGTCGGTGTCGACGCTGTCGACCGCCTCGTCGAGGAGCAGGACCGCGCTCACATGATGGAACGCAGCGACGACTCGGCTGTCGGGAAGCACGGTGGCGGCCTGCTCGGCGGCACTGCCCTCCTCGACGGGGAGGGCATAGGCCCCCTGCTTGTCGAAACCGAGCGGGTTCACGCAGTCGATGACGATCTTGCCGGCGAGCTTCGGCGCGAGGGTCTGGAGGAGCTCCTTGTGGCCCTCCCACGGCACCGCGACGATCACGAGGTCGCCCTGTGCGGCCGCGTCGGCGTTCGCCGCGCCACTGACGGTCTCCGGCAGCCCCTGGGCGGCCTCCTGGGCTCGCTCTGCCGAGCGGGAACCCAGGACGACCTGGTGGCCGGCCAGCGCCAGCCGTCGAGCAAGGCCGCGGCCCTGCTCCCCGGTACCGCCAAGGACGGAGACAACAAGTTGGTCAAGGTCGCTCATGAGAAAGGAGTCTTGCAGCCGATGTCGAACACCTGACACGCGGGCGCAAACGTACGTGGGAGCCTATCGGCACAACCTGCAGGAGATCGGGCTCCTGCGGCGAAACTGGACATACGGCCATCTGACAGGAGCACGTGCCATGAGCGAAGCCGAGGGCAAGCCGGCCCGCCGGCTCCGTGCCCTCCGCTCACGCGCCGCCGGTGAGGTGACCCGCGAGACAGCCGAGACGGTCCTGCCGGACCTGCCGCGCGTGGGCGCCCTCGACGCGCTGCTCCGCGAGATCGACGGCCTGCGCCTGTCCCTCGAGACCGACCTGTCGCTCGCCGCCTCCGCCGTCGAGGCGGGCGCCCCTGGCATCGCCGCTGACATCATCGACGGCGAACGCGACGGGCTGCGCGCCTTCGAGTCCCGTGCGCTGAGCCACCTGTCCGATCTCGCCGAACCGGTCGCCAAACGCAACTGGTGGGCTCTCCTGCCCGCCGCCCCGTTCGTCGCGGCGGCAGCGGTCGTCGGCTTCCTGATCGGTGTCGTCCCCCACGACCTGGGCTCCACACCGACCCGGGCACCGACCACCCAGGTCTCCGCCAGCCAGAGCCTCGCGCAGCTCACCGAGCTCGCGACCAGCGGCCAGACCAGCAAGGTCCGGAGCGCTGCCGTCGCCCTGCACAGCCAGCTCATGGCGCTCGTCGCACGGGCCAAGACCGACCCGGCCGCCGCCCAGCAGGGGTTGCTGCTGCTCCGCACCGAACGCGCCGTCATCGCGCAGAGCGGCGACAGCCAAGCGCTGGGTGACGTGCTCGCGGCGTCCACCCGGCTGAGCAACCTCATCACCGAGGCGCTCCCGGCGGCGGTTCGGACGGTCCCGACGCCACCGCCCTTCACGCTGCCGCTGCCGACCAGCCGACCGGCGACCAAGCCGTCGAGCAACCCAACGAGCAAGCCCGCGACGACGTCGACCACCAAGCCCGCAACGAAGGCTTCGAGCAGCGCCAAACCGCGGCCCAGCAGCTCGCCCAGCGGCCCGGGCGTCCTGCCGACCAGCGCGAACCTGGCTCCCTGACAGCCCTCAGGCGATCCGGAAGCGCACCGACCGGGTCAGGACATCGGCCTCGGTGAGCACGACGTCCACTGCCTGACCCAGCGGCAGCTGATCACCGTCCACCTTCCCGCGTACGGCGGGGTCGGTGACCTGGACCGTTCCTCCATGGGTGTTCGCCTCGACCACCACGCCCCGGAAGATTTCGCCGATATGGTGCTGCATCACCATCGCCTCGGCGAGGTCGACGACCGCCCGGTCCAGGGCGTGCGCCCGCTGGTCCGCAGCAGCCATCTCCGCCGGCAGCAACGGGAGCGCTGCCCGCACCCACGAGGGGATCTCGGTACCGGCCCGCAGGGCCAGGCACACCTCGCCGACGTAGCGGTCAGCGAGCCGCCGCAGGGGCGCCGTGCAATGGGCGTACGGCGCCGCGACGGCGCTGTGCGTCAGCTGCTCGGGCACGGTCCCGTCGAACGCGGTGTAGGCCGCTCCCCGCAGCAGCCGGGTCGCCAGGGTCAGCAGCGCGGCGGCTGCCGGTACGTGGGGGTCGAGTGCGCTCAAGACATCGCCGTACGGCGTCCCGCTGGGCCAGGCGATCCCGAGGGCGAGCGCGCTGCGCCGGAGGCTGTCGACGGACTGCGCGTCCGGGGTGGGGAGCGTCCGGAGCAGGCCGACCTTGCCGTCGAGCATCAATCGCGCGGCCGCCATCCCGGTCAGCAGGCTGATCTGCGCGTTCCACTGCTCCGAGGGGAGCTGTGCGCGGTACGTGAGGTGCCCTTCGGCGTCGACCACCTGCTCAGGACTGGGCAGGTCGACGGCGCCGCGCCGACGCGCGTCGGCTTGCCGCAACAGGCCGATCTCCTTGAGCAGCAGGAGATCTGGCGTTGCCGAGCCGTCGTCGAGCTGCTGCTGCACCGTCGGGTAGTCGAGCTGGCGGCGGCTGCGCACGACCGCGCGTCGGACGTCGGTGCGCTGCAGCGCGCCGTCGGCGTCGAGGTCGAGGGACCACACCAGCGCCGGCCGGTCCTGGTCGGCCAGCAGGCTGGCCCGGTCCTCGCAGAGCACGGGAGGATGCAGCGGGGACCTCTTGTCCGGGGCGTACAACGTCTCGCCGCGCGCGTGCGCCTCGACGTCGACGGCGCCATGCGGACTCGCGAAGGCGGCGATGTCCGCTATGGCGTAGTGCACGCGGTAGCCGTGGGGCGTCCTGCTCAACGCCATCGCCTGGTCGAGGTCGGTGCTGCCCGGCGGGTCGATGGTCAGGAACGCGATGTCGGTGAGGTCGTACCCCGGCAGCTGCGCACGGACCTGCTCGGCTTCCTGCAGCACCTCGGGCGGGAACTCCCCCGGCACCCTGAGCTCCACCCGCAGCGCGTCCCAGCCGGGTATCTGGTCGGGCAGACGGACGCGGGTGCTCGGCACGCTTGGACTCTAGAGGCGATGGCCCGTGACGACCTGTGATGATGCGCAGGTGCGTGCTCTGGTCTACGACTCGTACGGCGGTCCGCTGACCGTCCGTGAGGTCCCCTCTCCCTCGCCGGCCCCCGCCGGAGTGGTCGTGCGGGTCGGTGCGACGGGCGTGTGCCGTAGCGACTGGCACGGCTGGCAGGGCCACGACCCGGACATCAGGCTTCCCCACGTCCCGGGTCACGAGCTGGCCGGCACGATCGAGGCGGTTGGCGTGAACGTTCGCGGCTGGCAGGTAGGCGACCGGGTGACCGTCCCGTTCGTCAATGCCTGCGGCCGGTGCCCCCGCTGCGCGCAGGGCGACCACCAGGTCTGCGACAACCAGCGCCAGCCCGGGTTCACGCACTGGGGATCGTTCGCGGAGCTGGTGGCCATCGATGCCGCGGACGTGAACCTGGTGGCCCTCCCGGAGGACCTGGAGTTCGCGACGGCCGCCAGCCTCGGGTGCCGGTTCGCGACGTCGTACCGGGCCGTGGTGCAGCAGGGACGGGTACGCGCCGGAGAGTGGGTCGTGGTGCACGGCTGCGGCGGCGTCGGGCTCTCGGCCGTGCACATCGCCGCCCAAGCCGGGGCGCGGGTCGTCGCCGTCGACGTCAGCGAGGACGCCGTCGCCCTCGCCGTGGAGCTCGGCGCCGAGCACGGGGTGACGGGTCCCGACGTGGTGGCCCAGGTACGCGACCTGACCGGCGGAGGGGCGCAGTTGTCGCTCGACGCACTGGGAAGCCAGCAGACCTGCGTCAACTCGGTGCTGTCCCTGCGACCGCGCGGCCGGCACGTCCAGGTCGGCCTGCTGCCGCCGGAGACCCTGGTCCCGATGGGGAGGGTGCTGGCGCTCGAGCTGGAGCTGCTGGGAAGCCACGGGATGGCCGCGCACGCCTACCCGGAGATGCTCGGGCTCATCGCGGCAGGTCGGCTCCGGCCGCAGGCGCTCATCACCCGGGAGCTGTCCCTCGACGACGCGGCCGAGGCCCTTGTGCACGTCGGGGCCGAAGCGGGGATCGCGGTCATCACGACGTTCTGAGGCACGAAGGAGGGGCGCCCCAGCGGGACGCCCCTCCTCCTACGAGCTGGTGCTGCCTATCGCGCTGTCACCGCGTTCGACCGGAGTGAAGCGGGACCCTGGCCGACCGCGTTCCTCGCGTTGACCTCGAAGCGGTAGACACCCGCCGGGAGGACCATCACGAGGACCCGGACGGTCGGACCTTGGAGCACACTCGTCCGGCTGAGCACTGTGGCGTTCGGCGCCGGGGAGCTCATCCGCAGCGCGGTCACCACGTAGCCGGTGACAGCCGAGCCATTGGGCGTCGCCGTGCCCCAACGGGCGGTGGCGTTGACGACGCCACCCGCCACACCAGAGGATGCAGTGAGGATGAGAGGCGCACCCGGCACCGCCCCCGGCGTCACCGCGTTCGAGAGCGCGGACAGGGCGCTCGTTCCGACCACGTTGCTCGCCGAGACCTGGAACCGGTAGGTCTGACCGTTGGTCAGACCGGTCACCAGGGCACTCGTGGCACCCGCCGCGGCCGGGCGGAGAGCCCCGACCTGCGCGCCTGTCGCGTCCACGACCCGCACCGAGTAGCCGGTGATCGGCGAACCGCCGTTGCTGGCCGGAGCTGTCCAACCCACGGCCGCCGAAGCGTTGCCTGCCGTTGCCGTGGCGATGGTCGGGGCACCAGGGGCCGTAGCCACCGGTGTCACAGCACCGGACAGGACGGAGAAGCCACCGTCACCCGCGCTGTTGGCGGCGCGGACCTGGAACCGGTAGGCCTGGCCGTTGGTCAGGCCGGTGATCACGAGACTGGTGGTACCCGCCCCGGACGGGCGGAGTGCCCCGACCTGGATGCCTGCCGCGTTGACCACCCTGACCGAGTAGCCGCTGATCGGCGCACCACCGTCGTTCGCCGGTGGCGTCCACGTCACGGTCGCGGAGGCATTCCCTGCGGTCGCCGTCCCGATCGTCGGCGCACCGGGTGGCACCACGGCGAACGGGGTCACGGTGTTTGAAGCCGCGGAGAAGGGGCTGGTGCCCGCAGCGTTGGACGCCTGCACCCGGAAGCTGACCGGCGTGCCGGGCGTCAGCCCAGTGACGACGAGGCTGGTCACCCCGGCGTCAGCCGGCCGGAGGGCACCGAGCTGCGCACCGCCCGCACCGAGCACCTGCACTGCGAAACCGGTGGGAGTCGAGCCCGCCGCAACAGTGAAGTTGACCGTGGCCGAACCGAGCCCGGCCACAGCAGCGCCGATGAGCGGAGCTGCCGGAGCCCTGGTGTCCGAGAACGACAGGTTCTCGATGTTCCTCAAGGTGTCCGTGCCGTCCGTCCCGGCGCCACCGGAGTGGACGACAGTGGTCACGCTGCCCGGGTCACCCAGAGCGGCGCCTGCCGGGACCGTGGTGACGTCGTAGTTGGCAGCCACGTCGGAGAACACCGCCGTGTCGATGGAGCCTGTGTCGGTACCCGCGGCCGGGGACAGGATCTCGCGGACGGAGACCAGGTTGCCCGGGTCGACGAGGCCTGCGAACACCGCCTGCTGCAGGGTCATACCTGCAGTGCCTGGCCCGAAGTTGCCGCTCGTCGCGGCGTGCTCCATCAGATCGGTGGTGCCGGTCTCCGTTGCCGGGTCGGCCGGGTTGGTACGGACGCTGATCCGGACGGCTAGGTACTTGTCGCCGTCGATGATGTCGTTGCCGCCACGGCCTTCGATCGTGTCGCTGCCGGCACCGCCGAGGAGGATGTTCCCCTCACCCCAGATGTTGCCGTTGATCGGGCAGTAACCGGGTGCAGAGTTCGCGATGACAGGAGCTGGGTCACCGGTGAGCGGCGGGAGCAGCGCAGCCAGGCCGCTGATCCGGTCGAGGCCTGCCTGGTCCAGGACGTCGCAGCCGGTGAACCCGGCACCGCCGACGGCGCTGGGCACAGCGTTGTCGCCACGGATCACGTCGTTGAAGGCCGAACCTGAGTTGGCTTCGGTCTCCTGCCAGCGGTCGCGGTTGACGACGACCGGCAGCGGCAGTCCGAGCAGGTTGTTGTTGATCATCATGTCGTCGTTGGCTCCGACGGTGTCGTACTGGTGGATCGCCCAGTCGAAACCGCCCGCACCGGCGAACCGGTCGATCGCCGCGTTGGCCGACATGATGTCGTCGCCGCCTTCGGCGTCGTAGTCGTTCTCGCCGACCTGGCCGATCATGATGTCGTTGCCCGGCGCGGCCTGCGCCGGATCATCGAAGAACGGCGCACTGTGGTCACCGATCAGGAGGTCCTGGCCGGAGCCGCCCTGGATCCAGTCGTCTCCACCGTCCCCGAACACGGCGTCCGCGCCCTGACCGGCGATGACGAAGTCGTTGCCGGGTCCGGCGAACGCCTCGTTGTCGTTGGCTCCACCGTTGATGAAGTCCTGACCGTCGCCACCCATGAAGATGTCGTCACCGATGCCACCGTCGAGGGCGTCATTGCCGGGACCGCCCTTGAGGACATCAGCACCGGAAAGGTCGGTGATGATGTCGTTGCCGGCACCACCCAGAGCGACGTCATCGCCGCCGTTGCCTTCGATGATGTCGTTGCCGGCGCCACCCCAGAAGGTGTCGTTGTCGTTGCCACCGAAGACGCGATCAACACCAGGGGTGCCGTTGTAGACGGACTGCCCGTTGATCCCGACGGGGTCAACGGTGTTGACCTGGCGGTACTGGATGGTCCCGTCGGGCTTGCGCAGGAGCAGCTTGCTCTCGTCACAGTCTGGCGTCGAAACGTCATCAGCGACCGTGGATCCGAAAGCCGTGAACCCGGCAGCAGTCCCGTTGAGGTTCGCAAGCTGGAACTTGCAGTCTGCCGTGGCAAAGGCGTCGGCCTTCAGCGTATTGGTGCCGTCGGTGTTGCGCTGGATCAACTCGGCGAACGAGTTGCCCTCGAGCTGGGTTCGCAGGTTCATGCCCGGGGTCCGGTTCAGGTAGTAGAACCGGTCGCCGTCCTGCAGGCTCTCCAGCTGCGTCTGGAACACGTAGTTGAAGGTGCTGCCGAGTAGCCCGCCAAACAGGTTCGTGATCTCCGCGAGCCCGCCGACCCACAGGTCGACGTCGTCCAGGCCAGTGGTCGTCACACCAGCGGCGGTGCTGGCGTACGCACCCGTGCCGAACATGAAGTCCGCAGCATCTGCCGGGGGGACGTCGGTGGGTGTCGGGTTGACGAGAGCCCTTGCGGCTGCCCGCTTACCCGCGAGCGTTGTCTCGCTCGTGATGGTCGGGTGCGTGCCATACGCCGCGACGAAGTTGATCAGCGACTCCGGGTGCTTGAGGTGCTGCCCGAAGTCCGACCAGCTCGTGTACGGCGTGAGCTGGCCGTCGTTGGTCTTGGCGAAGATCTGCCTGCGCACGCCGTTCAACGGCGGGATGCCAGCCTCACGGGCTCGCGTCATGTTGAGCGTGGGCAGGTCCAGAGGCAGGCCCAGCAGGTTGTTGCGCAGGGTCTCGGTGACGAACTCGTCGAGCTCGTTGCCCGTCTGGTCCGACGAACCCATGACGACCGAGCCGGCCGCCTGCTCTGGGGTGAGCACGCCGGCGGTCCCGCCATTGAAGTACTCCGGGGGGTTCAGGAACGCGGTCAGCAACGGGACGGAGTTGTCCGAGCCGTTGATGTTCGTGCGCGCGACATCGTCGTTCAGCATCGAGTGACCGAAGCGGTAGACCGCGTGGGCGAACTCCGCCTGGACGGCCGGCTGGATGTCGGGCGAGTAGACGTGGAAGGGTCGGATCGCCGGCTGGACCTTGCGCCCGAACTCCTCGAACACCAGGTGCTGGTACTCCATCTCGTTCACGAAGCGGGCAGCCTGGAACAGGCGCTCGCCGTTCCAGCCGTCAGGCGTGCCGGCCGCGAGCGTCCACTGCGCCAAGGCCGCCACACCGGTCGGGGACGTGTCATTGGCCAGCGTGTTCTTGATGTCGTCGACCAGCCGGTCGTGCTCGGAGTGGAAGACCTGGTGGATCGTGGTCAGCGCGATGTTCTCGTTGACGCGACCGTCACCGGCGGTGAAGTGCGCGTTCAGCATCTCGTCGTCGTAGGTGCCGGCCGGCTGGCTGGCGAAGTCCGCGGAAGCGGTCGTGTCAGCGTCAGGGGTGAGGCACCCGGCCGGCGCGCGAGGAGTCACACCGATCGCCGTCGTGCATGGCCCAACTGTCCCGGGGTCCGCGTTGTGAGCGATGTCGGTCAGGAACGGCGTGTCGAAGTGCCGGACGTCGGCCGGGACGGCCACCGGGTTGGCGGTGTCGCCCTCGACCAGACCGCTGGTCGTGACGTACTGCGGCAGGCCACGTGCGGGGCCGGGGATGAACTTGCCGTACGGGTCCGCGGCGATCATCGGGATGTTCGTCACGTCCGTATCGACGAGCTTGAGCCCGAGCAGGCCGGCAGCCTGGGCCTTGAGGGACGCCCAGGTGGCCATGCCGCTCTGGTTCGGAGCGAGTCCGCCCAGCAGCTTGCCGGTCGCGACCGGCTTGCCGGCCGCGTTGTTCGCGTACTCCCGCAGGAACACCTGGTGGGAGGCGTGGGAGGTGTAGGTCTGGCTCTGGTCGACCCAGGGCGTGTCGGTGTTGTTGGCGTTCTGGATGTCGTCGGCGCTCTCATCGACGGCCGTCGCCGGGTTGTCCCCCAGGATGCCGTCCGGACCGGGCTGGTTCTGCGCCCGCGTCAGCACCATGAACCGCAGCTGTGGCGGCAGGTCGTCGGCGTTGCCGAGGATGTGGTCCGGCCCTGCGATCAGCGGGTCGTCGGCGTGCAGCGGGACGAACACCGTGCCGCCGCTCTTGACGGTCTGGTCGACGCCGTGGTCGAAGAACTGACCGAAGAACGTGAACAGCGAGTTGTACGGCGGCGACAGGCCGACGTCCGTGGTCACGTTGGGGATGAAGAGAGTCTTGTGCGACGGAACGCAGCCCACGGGGACTCCGGCGACCGGCGGGACCGCGGCGGGGTCGGGGTCGGTCGTGCACGCGAACAGTCCCGGGTTGCCCTGGGTGCGGACCGGGAACGCGGCCGCGGCCACAGCCGCCGGGTTCGTCGAGGTCTGGTCGACGATCAGGTTGCTGATCACGCGGGGCTGCGAGTCGAAGACGTTGCCCTTCTTCTGGGCGTAGGACGTCGGCGAGGGAGGGCCGAACCCGGCAGGCGTGACCTCGGCCGGCCTGAACACGGGATTCGTGAGGCGCGGGAACGGCTGGTCCGCCGCGGCGAAGGTGTCGCGACCAGCAAAGAGGTTGTTGCACGTCCCGTCGACGGTCCGCAGGCCGTACGAGGTGAGCGCGTCGGGGATCTGGTCCGGACCGGTCCCGACGAGGGTCCCGCACGGGTTCGCCGGCGTCAGCGTCTGCGTGTGCCGCTCGGAGATCTTGATCTGCTTGAGGATGAAGGCCAGGTCGGAGGCCGTGACGGTGAAGCCCTGGCCTACGGGTGCGACTGCCGCGCGGGATGGGGACACGAGGCCTGGGATGAAGCCGGTGGTCAGCAGCAGGGCCGAGGCGGTTGCGACACCTCGAGTTCGAAGGCGTCGCCGGTTGGATCGCTTGAGGGACATGGTTGCCGTCCTTGCTGTCGTACGGCGGGCACTGCCGCACGGCGTTGTCATGGCTTCGTCTCAGTCGTGCTGGGTGCGGTTCGCATCCCCCCCGAACTCAGGCGAACGGAGGCGAAGGTTCCGACGGCGACCTTGTAGAAACCTTGGCTTCGAACCTTTTTGGGAGCGGCAAACGCCGGTTCGGGTCAGCCGGCTCCCCGCCCCTGGCGAAGCTTTGCGGAAGGTCCGACGTGCCAGAGCACGGTGGACCTTCCGTAGTGGTCCGCACTGCGCAGTACGCCGGCCGCGGTCCCGGCACTACGGCGGTCCCGTTGACACGTGACTAAAAGGTCACCTATGGTCGAGGTATGGACGAGGTGTTCAGAGCGCTCGCCGATCCCACGCGAAGGAGCCTGCTCGACGAGCTCTTCGGCCAAGACGGGCAGACGTTGAGCCAGCTCGAGGAGCGCTTCTCGATGACCCGCTTCGGAGTGATGAAGCACCTCAAGCAGCTCGAGGAGGCCGGCCTCGTGGTCACCAAGCGGCGAGGCCGCGAGAAGCTCCACTTCCTGAACCCGGTCCCGATCCGGCTCGTCCACGACCGGTGGGTGAGCAAGTACGCCGAGCCCTGGGCTGCTGCCCTCAGCGACCTCAAGCACACACTGGAGAAACCCATGGAGAAGGTGTTCGAGATCTACATCCGCACGACCCCTGAGCGGCTCTGGGAGGCCATCACCGACGGCGAGATCCGGGCCAAGTACAACTTCGGCGCCAGGGTCAGCTCGGACTGGACGCCCGGCTCGCACTTCGAGATGGGCCACCCGGAGGCCGGCGTACGTCTCGGCGAAGGGGAGAACCTCGAGGTCGACCCCCCGCGCCGGCTGGTTCAGAGCATGCTGGCGCTCTGGAGCGACGAGGTGAAGAGCGAGGGCCACTCACGGGTCACCTGGGAGATCGAGCCGATCGGCGACTCCTGCCGTCTGACCGTGACCCACGACGAGCTGCGCGAGGGCGCGAACAACGAGCTGTACGGCGGTTGGCCGATGATCCTCTCCGGTCTGAAGACATGGCTCGAGACCGGCGAACTCCTCACCACCCCGGGCTCCTTGATGTACACCTGAGCCTGAGCCTGAAGGTCAGTCGACGACGGGCAGGTAGACGCGGGCCCCTTCGTCGAGGAACTCCCGCGACTTCTCCTTCATCCCCAGCTCGAGCGCCTCGACGTCACCGACGCCGTGATCGGCGGCGTACTTGCGCACGTCCTGGCTGATCCGCATCGAGCAGAAGTGCGGCCCGCACATCGAGCAGAAGTGCGCGGTCTTGGCGGCGCCGGCCGGCAGCGTCTCGTCGTGGAAGTCGCGAGCCGTCGTCGGGTCGAGCGAGAGGTTGAACTGGTCCTCCCACCGGAACTCGAAGCGCGCGTCCGACAGCGCGTCGTCCCAGGCCTGCGCACCAGGATGACCCTTGGCGAGATCGGCGGCGTGGGCGGCGATCTTGTAGGTGATGACGCCGTCCTTGACGTCGTCACGGTTGGGCAGCCCGAGGTGCTCCTTGGGCGTGACGTAGCAGAGCATCGCGGTGCCGTACCAGCCGATCATCGCCGCCCCGATGGCGCTGGTGATGTGGTCGTAGCCGGGCGCGATGTCCGTCGTCAGCGGGCCGAGCGTGTAGAACGGCGCCTCGTGGCAGACCTCCAGCTGGAGGTCCATGTTCTCCTTGATCTTGTTCATGGGGACGTGGCCGGGCCCCTCCACCATGACCTGGACGTCGTACTCCCAGGCAATCTCCGTGAGCTCGCCGAGGGTGCGGAGCTCCGCAAACTGCGCCTCGTCGTTGGCGTCGGCGATGGAGCCGGGACGCAGCCCGTCGCCGAGGGAGAAGGTCACGTCGTACTGCGCCATGAGCTCGCAGATGTCCCGGAAGTGGGTGTAGAGAAAGTTCTCCTGGTGGTGCGCGAGGCACCAGGCCGCCATGATGGAGCCGCCGCGCGAGACGATCCCGGTCTTGCGCGACGCGGCGAGCGGGACGTAGCGCAGCAGGACGCCGGCGTGCACAGTGATGTAGTCGACGCCCTGCTCGAACTGCTCGATCAGGGTGTCGCGGTAGACCTCCCAGGACAGGTCCTCGGCCTTGCCGTTGACCTTCTCCAGCGCCTGGTAGATCGGAACCGTGCCGATCGGGACGGCGCTGTTGCGGATGATCCACTCGCGGGTGGTGTGGATGTTGCGACCGGTCGAGAGGTCCATGACCGTGTCGGCGCCCCAGCGGGTCGCCCAGGTCATCTTCTCGACCTCCTCCTCGATCGAGGAGGCGACCGCGGAGTTGCCGATGTTGGCGTTGATCTTCACGAGGAAGCCGCGGCCGATGGCCATCGGCTCGCTCTCGGGGTGGTTGACGTTGAGCGGCAGCACGACGCGGCCACGGGCCAGCTCGTCGCGGACGAACTCCGGCGCGACACCCTCGCGGACCGCGACGAACTCCATCTCGGGAGTGATGATCCCCTGCTTGGCGTAGTGCAGCTGGGTGACGTTCTTGCCAGGCAACGCCTTGCGCGGCTGGCGGGAACCGGCGAAGACGGAGTCCAGGTTGCGATGGTCATGGGCCTTCAGACCGTTGTCGATCGGCTGGATCTCACGTCCAGAGTAAGCCTCGGTGTCGCTGCGTTCCTCGATCCAGCCGGCGCGCAGTGCGGGCAGGCCCAGTCGGATGTCCGTGCGCAGGGTGGTGTCGGTGTACGGACCGCTGGTGTCGTAGAGCACGACGCTGTCGCCATTGGTCAGCGCCACCTCACGCATAGGGACGCGCAGGTCGGGACGCGAGCCCTGCAGGTAGGTCTTGCGGCTGCCCGGGAAGGCGGTACCGGTGGTGGGGCTGTCGTCGAGTGCCGTCATGGACGGGCTCCTCCCTACGCCGGTGTTACCCGGATCAGGTGCGAACGGTCGACGGCCGGTCCTGCCGTCATCTCAGCCTCGGCACGAGGCTCCCGCGGGTCACCCCCAACCCTAGTCGCACGCCGCTGCCACGCGAGAGCCCGGCCGGTCACTCGACCGCTTCCGCCGGGTGTCAGGACGCGGCGAGCAGCGCCGTCAGGACCTCGAGCAACCGCACGGAGCTCTCCCGGTCACGTACCGCGGTGCGCCAGTGCTCGGCCGACAGCCCGGGGAAGGTGTCGCCCCGTCGTACCGCGATGCCGTCCGCACGTAGGGCCTCTCGCAGGTCGGGACGACCGGGCACCCGGCAGAGCAGAAAGGGGGCCTGGCTGTGAAGGGCGACCTCGACGCCGAGTTGATCGAGCTCGGCCCTCAGGAAGTCCCGCTCCTCCGCGACTGCGGTGGCCTCGCGTTCGGCGTGCTTGACCGGGCCGCGTGCCAGGCAGGCATCGAGGGCCACCAGTGCGGGGGTGCTGACGCTCCACAGCGGCTGCGCCTCTCGCAGGCGCATCACGAGACCGGGCTCGGCCAGCAGGTACCCGACCCGCAGCCCGGCCAGCGCCCAGGTCTTGGTGAGACTGCGGATCACCACCAGCCCCGGGAGTCGCTGTCCAGCAAGGCTGTAGGGCTCCCCCGGGACGGCGTCCATGAAGGCCTCGTCGACCACCGTCACGCGACCGGGACGGCACAGCTCGGCCAGCCGTTCGTGGACGACGCCAGTCGGGTTGGTCGGATTGCCCACCACCACCAGGTCGGCGTCGTCGGGCACCTGTGCCGGATCGAGCTGGTACGGCGGGGCGAGCGTGACCCGCTCCACGTCGTGACCGGCGGCGCGCAAGGCAGCCTCGGGCTCGGTGAAGCTGGGGTGGATGCAGACGGCGTGCCGCGGCTGCAGCGCGCGGGCCAGCAGCACGAAGGCCTCGGCTGCCCCGGCGGTCACCAGCACCTCGTCGGGCTCGCGTTCGTGCCGCTGCGCCACGGCCTTCGTGGCCTGGGTCGGGTCGGGGTAGTGCGCGAGCAGCTTCAGCGACCGCTCCAGGCGGCTGAGCAGCCACGGCGGCGGTTGCTCACCGCGGACGTTGACGGCGAGATCCAGCAGCCCCGGGGCAAGCTCAGCGTCCCCGTGGTGGCGCAGCGGGTCAGTGCTGATGGTGCCCGTGCCCGTGGTCGTGGGTCGGGTCGTCCGGGTGGTCGTGCGGCGTCTGCGGCTGACCGACCCGGGACTCGAAACCGGGCAGCAGGGTGCGGTACATGCAGCTGTCGCAGTTCATCCGGATGTCCGTGCCGGCGATCTCGGCGTGCCTGTCCGCGACCAGCTGCGCGAGCCGGTCCGACGGTCCGATGAGCCCGGCGGGGTAGACCTCGAGCTCCCGGCCGAGCGCCCACTCCTCGGTCTGCGTGACCATTCGGTCGGGCAGCACACCCGCGAACAGGAAGTACGGGAGGACAACGATTCGCTTGTACCCCAGGGCTTCTGCGCGCGCGAGCCCCTCGGGAACGCTGGGGCGGGCAAGGCTGATGAAGGCCGTCTCGACCGTGCCGATCCCCCGGCCCTCGAGGAGCAGCCGCGCGGTCTTGGCGACCTCGGCGTTGGCGTCCGGGTCGGTGGCGCCCCGGCCCACGAGGACAACGGCGGTCTCGGGCCACAGGGTGGGGTCCACCACCGCGGCCAGCCGGTCGGTCAGATCGGCGAGCAGGAGCGGGTGCGGGCCGAGCGGACGGCCGTAGCGGAAGCTCAGCCCCGGGTGCCGCTGCCGCTCGCGCTCCAACGCCGCCGGGATGTCGCCTTTGCTGTGCCCGGCGGCCACCAGAACCAGGGGTACGACGTCGATGCTGCGGTGCCCGGCCCCGACGAGCGCAGCCACCGCGTCCTGAATCGGCGGCGGGGAGAGCTCGAGGAAACCGCCTTCGACATCGCCGGTAGCGTTCTTGCGGACCAGGTCCACCAGCTCGCGGAACTGCGCGACCCCGGCCTCGTCCTTGGTGCCGTGCCCCACGACCAGCAGGGCGCTCACGCGCTGTCCCTCACGTACAGGAGCGCGTTGAGCGCTGCGGAGGCCACAGCCGAACCGCCCTTCTCGGAAACGTTGGAGACCGCCGGGAGGCCGCTCGCCCTGAGGGCGGCCTTGCTCTCCGCCGCGCCGACGAAGCCGACCGGCAGTCCGATCACGAGCGCCGGGGCATAGGACCCCGCGACGAGCTCGAACAGCGCAGTGGGGGCGCACCCGACGACCCAGACCGCACCCGGACCGACCTCCTCGAAGGCCATCCTGATCGCGGCGGCGGAGCGGGTGAGGGTGGCGCTGCCTTGGGCCTCGCGGACCCGGCAGACAACCTCCCGGCTGGTGATGCCGGCCGCCACCATCTGCACGTCGGCTACCACGGGAGCGCCGCCCTGCAGCGCACTGAGCCCTCGTGCCAGGGAGGTTTCGTCCAGCACGAGATCATCGACGTACCCCAGATCGGCGCTGCTGTGGACCACGCGCTCGACGACGGCGCGGCTGAGCGGGGGCAAGTGGGACAGGTCCACGCGGGACCGCAGGATCGCGAAGCTCTCCTGCTCGATGGGGTGCACCTGTGCTCTCAGCGGAACCACTCCAGCTTCTCTCGCAGCCGCACGACCTCGCCGACGACCGTGGCAACTGGCGCCCTGAGGCCGGCCGCCTCGACGTCAGCCGCCAGGTCCTCCAGGGTGCTGACGACCACCCGCTGCTGCGCTGTGGTCCCTCGCTCGATGCAGGCGGCCGGGGTCATCTTGTCCCGGCCGAACCGGATGAGGCCTTGGGTCAGGAGAGGCAGTCGGTCGTGGCCCATCAGGATGACCAGCGTGCCGGGGCCGGTCGCGAGTGCCTGCCAGCGGACCCGGCTGCCCGGGTCGTCCGGGTCCAAGTGGCCGGTGACCACGCAGACGTCCTGGGTGATCCCTCGGGCGGTGACCGGAATGCCGGCGTACGCGGGCGCGGCGACGGCGCTCGTCACGCCAGGCACCACCTGGAACGGGATCCCGTGCTCCACAAGGGCTTCCGCCTCCTCGCTACCCCGTCCGAAGACGAACGGGTCTCCGCCCTTCAGGCGCACTACCCGCTTGCCGGCCTGCGCGTGCGCGACGAGCAGGGCGTTGATCTCCTCCTGGCGGGGCGCGGTGCCGGTCCAGCTGGTCTTGCCGACGTCCACCACCTCCGCGCCCTCCCGGACGTGCCGTAGGACGTCGGGGTCGACGAGCCGGTCGACGAGGACGACGTCGGCCTCCCCCAGCAGCTGCGCCGCCTTCAACGTCAGCAGCCCCGGGTCCCCCGGCCCGGCCCCCACCAGCGCCACCGTCCCCGGCGTCACGCGAGTACCCCCGAGCGTCGCAGGATCGCGTCGGCGGGGCAGATCTCGATGCACTCGCCGCAGTCGGTGCAGCGGTCGGCGCGCACGACCAGCGGGACACCGACGACGAAGGCGTGCTCGGGGCAGGTGAGCAGGCAGGCTCCGCAGGCCGTGCACGCGTCGCTGACTAGGTACTCCATCGGTACCCCCGGGGTGTCACGAAGCGACCGGCCACCACGGTGCTCTGGGACGAGCCGACGGTGACGAGCGAGTACATCCCGACCAGCTCGACGTCGAGCTGGCCGAGAGTCGTGAGCTGCACCTGCTGCCCCTCACGGGAAGCGTGCGTCACGACACCGACAGGAGTGCTCGCCGGCCGGTGCTCGGACAAGATCCCCAACGCCTTGGGGAGCTGCCAGTCCCGTCCCCGGCTGCGCGGGTTGTAGAAGCTGACGACGAGGTCGCCCTCGGCCACCGCCCGGACGCGGGCTTCGATCGCGGGCCAGGGCGTGTGCAGATCGGACAGCGAGATCGACGCGTGGTCGTGCCCGAGGGGCGCGCCCAGCAACGCGCCGGCAGCCAGCGACGCCGTCACGCCAGGGATCACATCCACGTCGATGTCCTCGCCGGCCACCTCCAGGGCCGGTGAGGCCATCGCGTAGACCTGCGCGTCGCCGCTACCCAGCAGCGCAACGGCGTGCCCCTTCACGGTCTCGGCCACAGCCGAGTGCGCGCGCTCCTCCTCCTTCCCGAGCCCGGTCTCCAGGAACCGGGTACCGGGACGGGCCAGGTCGCGGACCTGGTCGACGTACTGGTCGAGACCCACCCAGACCGAGCTGGCACGCAAGGCCTCCACGGCCCTCGGGGTGAGCAGGTCGCGCGCGCCGGGGCCGAGCCCGACGATGCTAAGCCGGCCGCGTGGCACGATCCGGGCGATGGCCACCGTGGCCATGGCGCTCTTGGTCTTCTCGACGACCAGATCACCGTGCAGCATCGCCGCGGCTTCGGCGACGCTCGGCGTCCCGACCGCATCGAGCGGGTGCTGGCTGGGGTTGGGCACGGAGACGGCCGCGAGCTCAGCGGCGGCGTGGGTGACCAGGGACCACCCGGTCCGGGCGCACATCGCCAGGATCCCCGCCTCCTCGGCCTTGGCCTCGACCGTGGCAACGAACGACACGCTGCGTGCTGAGAGTCCATGCTCCTCAAGGGTTCTCGAGACCAGGTCATCGAGCTCCACGACGCTGACGCCGCTCGAGGCCCCGATGCCGAGCACCAGCGACGGCGGCCTGACGACGACGTCGGCATCGGTGAGCCGATCAGTCACCGCGAGGACGAGCTCGCCCTGGTTGGAGACCGGCAGCGGCGGGACCGGCCACACCGTCTCCATCTCCAGTCGTACGGCGGTACCGTCGAGCAGCGCTCCGGACACGCGCGCGACGTCGCCCTCGACCGGCCACGACCAGGTGTCGAGGCCAGGGATGCCGACCGCGTCGGTGGCGGTCGTGATGACCGGCGCCGCGCCCAGCAGATCCGCGACCTGTTGTGCAAGATCGTTGGCGCCGCCACCGTGGCCGCCGATCAGGGCGACCGCGAACTGGCGGGCCTCGTCGACGCAGACGACGCCGGGGTCGGTGGTCTTGTCCTGGAGGAGAGGCGCAAGCAGCCGCACGGTCGCTCCCGTGGCGAGGAACACGACGATGCCGTCGCACTCCTCCCAGGCCCGTGCGATCTCGCGGACGTCGTAGGTCCGGTTGTCCCCCAGCACCTCCGCCAGCTCGGCGGCCGCGGCGCGGCCGGAAGCGGTCGTGGTGACGAAGCCGATCACGAGCGGGTCCCCCAGACGACGAGCACAGGGTTGGTGGCGGCAAGGCCGGTGGCCTCGCCCAGAGCGCGGAAGCGCGAAGCCTGCAACTGCACGCCCTCGACCCTGTAGGGAGCGAGCGCCTGCTGCACCTCGGCGAGCCGGTCCAGAGCGGCAAGGGCGACCACGACGATGCGGGGCCTCCTGGCCACCGCCCACCGGACGATGGCGCCGACGTCCGACGCGCCACCCCCGACGAAGACCGCGTCCGGGTCAGGGAGATCCACGAGGGCGTCCGGTGCGGTGCCGTGCACGACCTGCACGTCGACGCCGAACGCCTCGATGTTGGCCTGCAGGTGCTCCAGCGACGCCTTCTCGACGGCGATCACCGCGGCGCCCAGCCGGGCACACTCGATGCCGACGGAGCCACTGCCCGCGCCGATGTCCCACACCAGGTCGCCCAGTCGCGGGCCGAGCCGGGCCAGGACGAGCGCGCGCACCTCCGCCTTGGTGATCATGCCGTCGCGGTGCTCGAAGGCGTCGTCCGGAAGCGCCCAGGACGACGGCTCGTGGCGGCCCGCGATCCAGCCCATCATCGGAGCCACCTCGCGGGTGCGGTCGACGACGATGACCAGGTTTGGCTCGGCGAAGGACCCCGCTGCGGCCTCGGCGGGGGTCATCCAGGTGCAGCGCTCGTCAGGCTCGCCGAGCAGCTCGCAGACGAACAGCTCGCGACGGTGGCCCACGAGCGCGGCACCGAGGACCTCCGGGCCGCTCGCCGGGCCGGTCAGCACGGCGACCTTCGGGTGGGCGCGGCAGACGTTCAGCGCCTGTCGCGGGTCGCGTCCGTGCGCGCTCACCACCAGGGCGTCGTCCCAAGGCAGCTGCGCCCGGGCGAACGCGGCCTGCACCGAGGAGACGGCAGGCAGCACCTGGAGGTCGTCGGTGACCTCGCGGAGTCGTCGTACAGGACCGAAGAGACCGGGGTCCCCGCTGGCGACGATGACTCCGTCGCCGTCGAGCTCGAGCAGGGCGTCGATGCCGCCGGAGATATCCGACCACACCAGGGTCTTCACACCGGCGGGGACCTGCGCGAGATGGCGTTCGCCCCCGACGACGAGCTCGGCGTCGGCAATCGCCTCTAGGGCGGCGAGTGACAGCCGGGTGCCGTCGTACCCGATGACGGTGATCACGGGGTCACCCACTGGGAGCGGGTGGCCGCCACGATGCGGCGACCGGTGAAGTCGACCATCGCCACCTCAGCGGCGAGGGCGCCGTCGGCGAAGCGCTGCAGCACGTCGGCGACCTGGGCGCACAGCTTGTCGCCGGCCTCGCGCAGGACGCCGGCGGCCTCCCACACCTCGTAGGCGTGCCGAGCGGTGTTGGCCTGCCGTACCTGCTCGGCGGTGCCTGCGTGCAGCGAGGCCAGCACGTCGAGCGGGACCTTGCTCTTCGTGTAGTGGGTCATGAGGACACCGCCGGCGAGCTTGGTGAGCTTGCCGACCATCCCGACGAACACCACTCGGGTCAACCCGTCCTCGACCGCCTGCCGCAGTGCGGCGCCAGTGAAGTCGCCCACCTCCACGAAGCAGACGTCAGGCAGCTCGGGCATGAGCGCCATCGCGCCCTTCTCGGTGCGCCCGCCGGTGCACAGCACCAGGGTGTCAAGGTGCTGGGCGGCCATCACGCTGACCGCCTGCACGACCGAAGCCCGCCAGGACTCGGTGGAGAACGGCCGGACGATACCGGTGGTGCCGAGAATGCTTATCCCGCCGAGGATCCCGAGGCGAGCGTTCGTCGTCTTCTTGGCGCGCTTCTCCCCGTCTGGGACGGAGATGACGACGCGCAGCCCGCGGTCGGTCGCCTCGCGGACGGCCTGGGTGATCATCTCGCGCGGCACCGGGTTGATAGCAGGCCCGCCGACCTCGAGCCCGAGGCCGGCCTTGGTGACCGTCCCGACCCCGACACCGGCCTCGAGGACGAGCTCCGGCGCCCAGGAGACCGTGACGGTCAGGTGCGCCCCGTGCGTGACGTCGGGGTCGTCGCCGGCGTCCTTGACGACGACTGCCGTGGCCTGCTCGTTGTCGAACCGGCACTCCTCGACGACGAAGGAGACCCGCTGCCCACCTGGCAGGGCGACCTCCACCTCCGTGACGGCCAGCTGGTCCCGCAGCGCCAAGGTGGCAGCCTTCGCCGCGGCCGCGCTGCACGTGCCCGTGGTCCAGCCCGAGCGGAGAGGGCCCGTGCGGACCTTTGCCGTACGCGGGAGGGAGGGCTCGCGCAGCTCGCTCAACGAGCCGCCCGCTGTGACAGTCCCCGTGACAGCTGGAGGGCCTTGCGCGCCTCCTGCGACTCGACGCGGCGGTGCTCGTGGAAGTGCCCCGGGTGGTACAGGTGCGACCTCGTCCCACCCGCGCCGAGCGCCGGGCCGACGAGGACGAGGGTGTGCTTGTAGAGCTTGTGCTCCTTGACCTTTGCCGCGAGATCGCCCAGCCGGCAGTCGAAGACGAGCTCGTCCGGCCAGGTCGCGGCGTACGCGACCACACACGGCGTGTCCTCGTGGTAGGCACCCGCAAGGAGCTCTTCCTGCAGTTGCTTGGTGCGCGCCGCGGACAGGAACAAGCACATGGTGGTGCCGATCTCCGCGAACGCCCGCACCGTCTCGCGCGGCGGCATCGGCGTCTTGCCGCCCTCGAGCCGCGTGAGAACGACCGACTGCGCCACCTCGGGGATGGTCAGCTCGCGTTGCACGAGGGCAGCGACGGCGCTGAAGGAGGACACCCCGGGGATGACCTCGGTCTCCAGGCCGAGAGCCGTGCACAGCTCGTGCTGCTCCTGCGTCCCGCCCCACAGCGCCGGATCGCCGGAATGGATCCGCGCGACCTGCAGGCCCTCGCGCGCCGCCCGCTCGAAGTGCGCAGTAATGCCCTCCAGCGAGTGCTCCGCCGAGTTGACGACCACGGCGTCCGGCCGGCCGTGCTGCAGCACGTCCTCGTGCACCAAGGACGCGGCCCAGATGACGATGTCGGCCTCAGCGATGCGCTGCGCGCCCCGCAGCGTGATGAGGTCGGCCGCACCGGGACCCGCACCGATGAAGCTCACGCGCCCGTTCACAGCTTGCCTCCACGACTGGTACGACGAGCCGGCGCGATGACCGTCGACAGGTACGGCGCCGCCTCCGCGGGCAGCGGGCCGACCTGCTCGTCTGGGAGCCCGAGTGCTGCGCCGAACACGGCGGTGCCGAGACGACCGTGCCTGGCCAGCACGTCACGGACCGCGGTCATGTGCCGACCGCCCTTGTAGGCGACCACCGAGTCGAAGTGGCTCAGCGCCTCCTCGAACGCGTCGATGCCCGCGGTGAGCGGCAGCAACGCGAGCGACTCGGCTCCCTCGCACAGGACGGTGCCGCTGCGGGCCGCAAGGTCCTGCATGGCCGTGATGCCGGGGACGGACTCGACCACAACCTCTGGGAGCCGTTCGCGGACCGCGTCGGCGAGGTAGGTGAA
Organism: Frankiales bacterium; assembly: GCA_025966135.1. Classification (GTDB taxonomy): domain Bacteria; phylum Actinomycetota; class Actinomycetes; order Mycobacteriales; family SCTD01; genus RYN-111. The sequence continues at coordinate 16,668 of JAOPVP010000083.1, read as the reverse complement.
GGTGCTGTAGATGTTGGGGTCGCCGATCGTAGCGAAGGCGACAGATGCCTTGGTACGCAAGGCATCTGTTACCACGTCAGCCGCGTTGTCCCACGCCGCGGTCCGCTGCGGAGTAGCTCCGCCACGATCGTCGAGGGCGAACACCAACCGTTGCACGCGGTCGTGGGTGATGTGCGCCCGGACGGTTGCCTCGGCTCGGCCCTGCTCCCCCGCGTCCATCACGGGTACGACCACGAGTTCGGCCTCCTGCAGGACCCGGACGGCCTTCACCGTCACGAGCTCCGGATCGCCCGGGCCCATCCCGACACCGATCAGCCTCATGCCGCCGCCAGTTGTAGCCCCAGGGCCGCGTCGACGAACCGCTCAGCCACGCCGGGGACGCCGGCCCAGTGCAGGTGCAGGTACGACGCGTGAACCATCCCTGCCACGACACCCTCGCCGTGCTCCCACGCCGGCAGGCCCGCCCTCCGCGACACCACGGCGGTGCGGTGGAACTCGTGACCTGTCACCTCGAGCTGCGGCATCCACGAGTTCGTCGCCGACCGGGTGGTCCGGTAGCCGAGGGTGAGCTTCGAGGTCATCTCGGCGTCCAGGTCGAGCACACCCGCCATCTCGTGGCCGTCGAGCGCCCGGCAGAGGTACAGCAGCCCCGCGCACTCGGCAGCGATGGGGGCGCCTGAGCCTGCCAGGCGGGCGACGTCGTGCCGCAGACCCGCGTTGGCCGACAGCTGCTCGGCGTAGACCTCCGGGAAGCCACCGCCCAGCACCAGGGCGGCCGTGGCATCCGGGAGCCGCTCGTCGCGGAGCGGGTCGACGTGCACGACGTCCGCGCCCGCGGCGGTCAGCAGCTCGGCGGTCTCGGTGTAGGAGAACGTGAAGGCCTCCCCCGCGGCCACGGCGATGCGTGGCCGGCTGGGTCGGTCGACGGTCGCCGGCGCCCAGGCGGTGGCCTGCAGATCACCTGCACTGCGGGCGATCGCGAGCACGGCGTCCAGGTCGATGCCCTTCGCGATGACCCGACCGAGGCGCTCGACGGTCGCCACTGCTTCGGGCGTCCGCTCCGCCGCGGGGATGAGCCCGAGGTGCCGCGAGGGAGTGGCCACCTCAGCGTCGCGGCGAATCACGCCGAGCACCGTCGCGACCCCCTCGAGGGCCTCGCGCAGCACCTGCTCGTGCCGGTCGCTGCCGACCCGGTTCAGGACGACCCCGGCCAGCAGGAGGTCTTCGTCGTACGAGCTGAAGCCGTGAAGGAGGGCGGCGACCGACCGTGACTGGGAGCTGGCGTCGACCACGAGGACGACGGGGGCCTCGAGCAAGTGGGCGACGTGGGCGGTGGAGCCGAACTCGGTGGAGCCGCGGCCGTCGAACAGCCCCATGACGCCCTCCACCACCGCGACATCCGCCCCGGCCGCGCCGTGCAGGAACAGCGGTGCGATGAGGTCCTCGCCGACCAGCACCGGGTCGAGGTTGCGGCCGGGTCGGCCGGTGGCGAGCGCGTGGTAGCCGGGGTCGATGTAGTCCGGCCCGACCTTGTGCGGGCTGACCTGCAGGTCGCGACTGCGGAGCGCGGCCATCAGCCCGGTGGCGACCGTCGTCTTGCCGGCGCCGGACGAGGGTGCGGCGATGACGACCCGCGGGACGTTCACCACTCGATGCCCCTCTGGCCCTTCTGGCCGGCGTCCATGGGGTGCTTGACCTTGGTGGTCTCCATGACGAGGTCGGCGGCCTCGACGAGCGCCGGGTGGGCGTCGCGGCCGGTGATGACCACGTGCTGGGTCCCCGGCCGGTTGCGCAAGGTCTCCACGACGTCGTCCACGTCGACCCAGCCCCACTTCATGGGGTAGGTGAACTCGTCGAGCACGTAGAACTGGTAGGTCTCGGCGGCCAGGTCGCGCTTCACCTGCTCCCAGCCCTCGAGGGCGTTGGCGGCGTGGTCCTCGTCGTCGCCCTGCTTACGGGTCCAGGACCAGCCCTCGCCCATCTTGTTCCAGGAGACGGTGCCGCCCTCGCGGGTAGCCCCGAGAACGCGCAGGGCGTTCTCCTCGCCGACCTTCCACTTCGCGCTCTTGACAAACTGGAAGACCCCGATCGACCAGCCCTGGTTCCAGGCCCGGAGCGCCAGGCCGAAGGCAGCGGTGGACTTGCCCTTCATCTCGCCCGTGTGCACGACGAGCAACGGGCGGTTGCGGCGCTGGCGAGTGGTCAGGCCGTCGTCGGGGATACTGGTAGGCACTCCCTGGGGCATGTCAGGCCGCCTTCACCACGGAGGTCAACGCCTCGGCCGACAGCTCCTCGAGCCGCAGCGAGAGCCCACCCAGCTGCGCCCCCAGAGCACCTGCCAGGCCGAGGCGAACGGGCCCGCTCTCGCAGTCGACGACGACGCACGCCGCACCGCTGCGTGCGAGCTGCGCGGCCGCGAGCTCCGGAGACGGCCCGCTGGTGTGCCGGCCATCTGTGACGACGACGACCAGCGCCCGGCGCGAGGGGTCGCGCACGGCCTCCACGCGAAGTACTTCCGCGGCCCGCAGCAGGCCGGCGGACAGTGGTGTCCGGCCCCCGGTCGGTAGGTCGGTGAGACGGACAGCCGCGGCGTCGACCGACGAGGTGGGCGGGAGGAGCAGGTCCGCTTGCGCCCCCCGGAAGCTCACGAGCGCCACCTTGTCACGCCGCTGGTAGGCATCGGTCAGCAGCGACAGGACCGCGCCCTTGACGGCACTCATGCGCTGACGCGCAGCCATCGACCCCGAGGCGTCGACGACGAACAGCACGAGGTTGCCCTCTCGTCCTTCGCGGACGGCCTCCCGCAGATCGCTGCTGCGGAGCTGCACGCCGGACCCGGCGCGTCCCCGGGCGACCTGGTGCGGAGCCGCCGCGCGGAGAGTGGCTGTGAGGTGCAGCGACTGCAGACGCCCCACCGGCAGGCGTGCCCCGGTGAGCTTGCCGCTGCCGCCCTCGGCCAGCGACCGGCGCCCGGCCGCGCCCCCTCGCTTGTTCACGCCAGGCACCGTGAGCGCCACCGGCTTGAACGTCCCCCCCGGCTTCTGCTGCGAGTTGTCAGCCCCAGCTGGGGTCGGCGCCCCACGTGGTGCTGACAACTCGGGGCCGTCGCCCTCGGCCGGCGAGCTGTCAGCACCCTGTGCGGTCTCGGCCCCATCAGAGGCTGACAACTCGGAAGCGGGAGCGCCGGAGCCAGCACCGGGGCCGTCGTCGTCGGGGCCAGGGTCGGGGTCGGGGTCGGGCTCGACCGAGTCGAGGGCCTCCGAGAGCTGGTCCTCATCCAGACCAGGAGCCTCGAACGGGGTACGGCGGCGGCGGTGCGGCAGCGCGAGCCGGGCCGCGGCGCGGACGTCCTCGGTGGTGACCTCGTCACGCCCGGCCCAGGCGGCGAGCGCGAGGGCAGCCTTGGCAGTCACGAGGTCGGCGCGCAGGCCGTCGACGTCGAAGGCCGCGCAGACGGTGGTGATCTCGCGGAGGGCATGGTCGCCGAGGACCACCTTCGGGAGAAGGTCCCGGGCCTCGGCGATCTGGAAGGCCAACGAGGCGTCGGCCGCAGCCCAGGAGGCAGCAAAACCGGCCGGGTCGGCCTCGTAGGCCAGCCGCCGGCGCACGACCTCGGCCCGTTCCGAGGGATCACGCGTCGCGGCCACCTCGACCGTGAGCCCGAAGCGGTCCAGCAGCTGTGGCCGGAGCTCGCCCTCTTCCGGGTTCATGGTGCCAACGAGCAGGAAGCGGGCGGCATGGCGCACCGACACCCCCTCGCGCTCGACGTACGACGTCCCGAGCGCGGCAGCGTCCAGCAGCAGGTCCACCAGGTGGTCGTGCAGGAGGTTGACCTCGTCGACGTAGAGCACGCCGCGGTGCGCCGCCGCGAGCAGCCCCGGCTCGTACGCCGAGATGCCGGTGGTCAGTGCCCGCTCGAGGTCCAACGACCCCACCAGGCGATCCTCGGACGCCCCGACCGGGAGCTCCACCAGACGCGCAGCCCGCTCGGACGAGGCCCCGTGGGATGCCAGGTCCGGGCAGTTCGGGTCAAAGGTGGGCGAGCAGGAGAACCGGCAGTCCTCGAGCACCTCCACGGGTGGCAGCAGGGCGGCCAGAGCCCGTACCACCGTCGACTTGGCGGTGCCCTTCTCCCCACGCACCAGCACGCCGCCCACGGCCGGGGACACGGCGTTGACGATGAGCGCGAGCCGCAGGTCGTCGAGACCGACGACAGCGCTGAACGGGTACACGAGGTGCCTTCCTCAGGGTCCGCGCCCTGGGAGTGTTCCGGAGGAGGAACAGTGTGGACATCGACGGTGGGAGTGTCTGGCTGGCCCTCGTGGAGGAGGACTCACAGTGGCGGGACCGCGCCGGCTTCCCGGCTTCCTCCCAGTCCGTCGCTAGCGAGCCGACTCTAGCGGTCAGGTGAAGACGACCGTGCGCGTGCCGTTCCGCAGCACCCGGTGCTCCAGGTGCCACCGCACCGCGCGGGCCAGGCACACCGTCTCCAGGTCCGCGCCCGTGGCCGCGAGCTGCTCGGGCGTGTGAGCGTGCGACACCCTGGCGACCTCCTGCTCGATGATCGGCCCTTCGTCAAGGTCGGCGGTCACGTAGTGCGCTGTGGCCCCGATGAGCTTCACCCCCCGGTCGTGGGCCTGGTGGTAGGGCCGGGCGCCCTTGAAGCTGGGCAGGAAGCTGTGGTGGATGTTGATCGTGTCCGGCAGCCGGGTCACCAGGTCGTCCGACAGGATCTGCATGTACCGGGCCAGCACCACCAGGTCCACGCCGTCCGCCAGCTCGAGCAACCGCGCCTCGTCCCTCGGCGCGACGTGGTGGAACGCGATCCCGTACCCCTCGACGAGGCCTCGGAAGTCCTCGTGGTTGCTCACCACCCCGACCATCTCGGCCGGCAGCGAGCCGGTGCTCTGCCGGTAGAGCAGGTCGTGCAGGCAGTGCCCCTGCCGACTCACCAGGACCAGCACCCGCTTCCGCACGGCCACGTCGTGCAGCGACCACTCCATGCCGAACCTCTCGGCCACCGCGGAGAATCCGTCCCGCATCTGAGGCGGCCCCGTCACGTGCACCCGCATGAAGAAGCGCCCGCTGTCGGGATCGCCGTACTCCTGGCTGTCGAGGATGTTGGCGTCGTGGGCGGCGAGGAAGCCGGTGACGGCGTGCACGACGCCGACCCGGTCGGGACAGGAGAGCGTCAGCACAAGATCCACCACACCACCGTACGGCGGTTGGCGCCGAAGCCCCCCAGGAACGACGATCAGTCCTCGAGGTCGCCTTCGAGCTCGAGGTAGGTGGCCCTGAGGCCCTCGAGCGCCTCCTGCGACGGCGACTCCCAGAGCCCGCGGTCCACGGCCTCGAGCAAGCGCTCGGCGATGCCCCGGAGCGCCCACGGGTTGCTCTTCTTCATGAACGCGCGGTTGGTCTCGTCGAACACGTACTCGCTGGTGAGCTTGTCGTACATCCAGTCCTCGACCACGCCCGCTGTCGCGTCGTACCCGAAGAGGTAGTCGACCGTGGCGGCCATCTCGAAGGCACCCTTGTAGCCGTGCCGTTGCATGGCGGCGATCCACCGCGGGTTGACGACCCGGGCGCGGAACACCCGGTGCGTCTCCTCCTGCAAGGTGCGGGTCTTCACCGCGTCCGGGATGGCGCTGTCGCCCACATACGCCTCCGGCGACGAGCCGGTCAGCGCGCGGACTGCCGCGACCATGCCGCCGTGGTACTGGAAGTAGTCGTCGGAGTCGACGATGTCGTGCTCGCGGGTGTCCTGGTTCTTGGCCGCGACGCGGACCCGGGTGTAGACCCGCTCCATGTCCCGGCGAGCCGGAGCACCGTCCAAGCCGGCGCCGTAGGCATAGCCACCCCAGACCGCGTAGACCTCAGCCAGGTCGGCATCGGTCTTCCAGTCGCGGGAGTCGATGAGCGGCAGCAGTCCCGCGCCGTAGGCACCGGGCTTGGACCCGAAGATGCGCGCGGTCGCCCGCCGCTCGTCGACGCCGTCAGCCAGGTCCTGACGGACGTGGTCCCACACGAAGTTGGACGGCTCGTCCAGAGCGGCCACAAGACGCACCGCGTCGTCTAGCAGCGCCACCACATGCGGGAAGGCGTCGCGGAAGAACCCGCTGATGCGGAGCGTGACGTCGACCCGCGGACGGCCCAGCTCCTCCGAGGGCACCACCTCGATCCCCGTGACCCGCCGCGAGGCGGTGTCCCAGACGGGACGGACACCCAACAGCCACAGGGCTTCGGCGATGTCATCACCCGCAGTGCGCATCGCGGAGGTGCCCCACACCACGAGGCCGACCGACGCGGGGTACTCACCGTGGTCGGCGAGGTAGCGCGCCAGCAGCGAGTCCGCGAGCTGACGCCCCGTGTCCCAGGCGTTCTTGGAGGGAATCGCCTTGGGGTCGACCGAGTAGAAGTTGCGCCCCGTCGGCAGCACGCCGACCAGCCCGCGGGTCGGTGACCCAGACGGACCGGCGGGGACGAACCCTCCGGACAGCCCGTGGAGCAGGTTGTCGATCTCATCGGTCGTACGTCGAAGTCGTGGCACCACCTCCTCGCACGCGAACTCCAGGGACGCGAGCGCCCCTGGCACCGGACGGTCGAGCACGGCTGCGACGACGGACGCCGCGCCGGTCCAGCCCAGAGCGGCGACGCCCTCGACGAGCCGGCGCGCCATGGCCTCGAGCTGGTCGGCCTCGGTGCGCTCGGTCTCGCTCAGGCCGTATGCCTCGCCGAGCACGCGACGCAGGCCTGGCACCGCACCGGTGGCTCCGCCCCAGGTCTGCTGCGCACGAAGAATGCCCATCACCAGGTCGACGAGTGACCCGTCCACCGGCGGCTGCCCGAGGATGTGCAGGCCGTCGCGGATGAGGACGTCCTTGACCTCACAGAGGTAGCCGTCGACGTGGAGCACGAAGTCGTCGAAGGCGTCCTGGTCCGGCTGACCCTCGACGTGCAGGTCGTGGTGCAGCTGGGCGGCTGTCACGACCTCCCAGATCTGCGCCTGCAGCACCGGCAGCTTCGCCGGGTCGAGGGCCTGGACGGTGGCGTACTCGTCGAGCAGGTGCTCCAGACGGGCCATCTCGTCGTAGGTCTCTGCCCTCGCCATCGGCGGGACCAGGTGGTCGACGACGGTGGCATGGCCGCGGCGCTTGGCCTGCGTGCCCTCACCGGGGTCGTTGACGATGAACGGGTAGAAGAGCGGGAGGTCGGTGAGCACAGCGTCCGAGGCACACGACGCCGACAGCCCCAATCCCTTGCCAGGCAGCCATTCCAGGGTCCCGTGCTTGCCGAGGTGCACCACCGCGTCCGCCCCGAAGTCCTGGGCGAGCCAGCGGTAGGCCGCGAGGTAGTGGTGCGATGGCGGCAGGTCGGGGTCGTGGTAGATCGCGATCGGGTTCTCGCCGAACCCGCGCGGCGGCTGGATCGCCAGCACCACGTTGCCGTACTGCAGCGCCGCCAGCACGATGTCCTCGCCGTCGACGTAGAGCGAACCCGGCGGCGGCCCCCAGTGCTCCAGCATCCGCTCCTGCAGGTCGTTCGGCAGCTCCGAGAACCACTGCTGGTACGTCGCCAACGGCACTCTGGCCACCGCCGCTGACAGCTGCTCCTCGGTGAGCCACTCGACGTCGTGCCCGCCCGCCGAGATGAGGGTGTGCACCAGGGTGTCCCCGTCCTCCGGGAACGCACCGATCGTGTAGCCCGCCTCGCGCATGGCCTTGAACAGCAGTACCGCAGAGGCGGGCGTGTCGAGGCCGACAGCGTTGCCGACGCGGGCGTGCTTGGTCGGGTACGACGACAGCACCAGGGCGATCTTCTTGTCGCTGTTGGGCTTGTGACGCAGCCGCGCATGCGCCACGGCAACGCCGGCGACCCGGGACGCCCGCTCAGGATCGGCGACGTAGACCGGCACGCCGTCCTCGCCTGTCTCCTTGAAGGAGAACGGGACCGTGATGAGACGGCCGTCGAACTCCGGGATGGCCACTTGCATGGCCGCGTCGATGGGCGCGAGACCAGCGTCGCTGGCCTCCCACTCCGCCCGGCTGGAGGTCACGCACAACCCCTGCAGCACGGGTACGTCGAGGGCTTCCAGCGCTCTCGCGTCCCAGCCCTCGGCATCGGCCGCGTTGGAGCCTCCGCCCGCCAGAACCGTGACCACCAGCACGTCGACGGTGCCGGTCAGGAGCTCGTTGACAGCCGGGATCTGGCCGTCGACGTCCGGGCGCAGGGAGCCGACGTAGACCGGTAGCGCGTTGGCGCCCTTGGCCTCGAGGGCGTCACACAGCACGTCCACGAAGGCCGTGTTCCCGGAGAGCTCGTGGGCGCGGTAGAACACCACGCCCACGGTGGGCCTGCCGTCGAGACGCGCACGGCGACCGTGAACGCCGTACGAAGCCAGTGGGACGGGCGCGGCGAAGCCGTGGCCGGTGAGCAGGACGGTGTCGGACAAGAACGCCATCAGCTCGCGCAGGTTGTCGACCCCACCCTCGCGGAAGTACGCCGCGGCGTCAGCAACCACACCCGCCGGCACCGTCGACAGAGCGGTGAGCTCCGCGTCGAGTCCCTCTCCGCCGAGCAGCACCACCGGCACCCGGGCCTTCGCGAGCAGGTCCTCGAGACCGTCCCACGCGCGCTTGCCCCCTAGCAGCCTGACCACGATCAGGCTCACGCCGTCGAGGTCCACCGGCCCGTCAAGGCGCGAAGGGTTGCCGAGCCGCAGCGGAAGCGCCGGGGCGGCAACCGCCCGCGCCGCGAGCAGGTCGGTGTCAGCGGTCGAGAGCAGGAGCAGCGTCACCTGCCCATTCTCGCTGGTCCGTTCACGGGCGTTGAAGACCGCCAGGCAATCGCCGGCGACGGTGCCCGCAGCGGTGGTCAGGCGTCGGGATTGACCAACGCCGTGAGAACCGGGGCCATGACGCGCTCGATGTCCTCCCGAGAGGCCTGGGCGACGGCGGGGATCTCCAGCAGGTATTTCGCGAGGGTGATGCCGATCATGGTGGCGCCGAGCAGGCCGGCCCGCAGCTCACCTTCGTCGCCGCCGATGGTCTTCGCGATCATCGCCTGCGGCTCGCACATCACGTCGTCGCGTATGACGCCCAGGGCGCTCTCGTGAGTCAGGCAGTTGCGCAGCAGGGCAATGGCGCCGTCCCTGCGCTCGGGATCCTCCATGCCGGAGAACAGGTCGTCGAGCGCAGTGAGAGGAACGTCACTCAGACTCGCCTCGGAAAGTCGCTTGTGGTCGACGTGCCACCTGGCGGAGGCTGCGAACAGCCCCTCCTTGTTGCCGTAGTACTGCATCACCAAAGCGGGGTCGATCCCAGCACGGGCGGCGACGGCGCGGATGGTCGCGCGCTCGAAGCCGAGCTCGGCGAACAGCTCGCGAGCGGCCTCGAGGATCGTCGCCTCGGTGCGGCGGCGGCGCTCCTCGCGGGGCAGCCGCTCAGTACCGACGTGCTGCTCCAGGTCACCGCGCTGCTCTCGGTCAGCACTGTCGGACCCGGCAGGCAGGCTAGACGTTGTCACACACGTCACTCTACAGCGGTTGACCGTTCGTTGCGCAACGGTCTACGGTTGTTGAGTCAACGCACGTAGAGGGGAATGTCGTGACCACCGCACAACACACCGCACCTGTCCCGAGCGAGGTGCTGCACGCCGACGGGCGCACCGTGCACAAGGGGCTGGCGCTGCTCATCATCGCCATGAGCCAGCTGATGGTCGTGCTCGACGCGACCATCGTGAACGTCGCCATCCCGGACATCGGCAAGGCCCTGAAGGTGGCCAACACCGGCGACCTCCAGTGGATCGTCACCGGCTACACGCTCACCTTCGGTGGCTTCCTGCTGCTCGGCGGCAAGCTCGGTGACCGCATCGGCCGGCGGAAGGTGTTCATCACCGGCGCCTCGCTGTTCGCGTTCGCGTCCCTGCTCGGCGGCCTATCGAGCAACCTCGGTCTGCTCATCACGGCCCGGGGCGTGCAAGGCATCGGCGGCGCGCTGATGTCGCCCTCCGCGCTCGCGTTGCTCACCGTCGTCTTCGCCGAGGGCAAGGAGCGCAACCGGGCGCTCGGCATCTTCTCCGCCATTACCGCCGGAGGTGCCGCGATCGGCCTCATCCTCGGTGGAGTGCTCACCGAGTACGCGTCCTGGCGCTGGGTGCTGTTCGTCAACGTCCCCATCGCCGCGGTGGCCATCTTCGGCGCCTTGAGCTTCGTGCCCGAGAGCAAGGACGAGCGCGCCAAGGGCTTCGACGTCCCCGGCGCGGTGCTCGTCACCGGCGGCCTCATGACGCTGGTCTACGCGCTCGTCAAGGGCAACGCCTACGGCTGGGCCTCCGGCAAGACGATCGGGCTCCTGGTCCTGGCCGTAGCCCTGCTGTTCGCCTTCGGCACAGTTCAGGTCCGGGCCAAGAACCCGCTCGTGCCGTTCCGCCTGTTCGTCAACCGCAGCGTCCTTGGGGCAGACCTCGGGTCGCTGCTGGTCGGCGCTGGGATCTTCGCGATCTTCTTCTTCCTCATCCTGTGGATGCAGCTGGTCAACCAGTACAGCCCCGTCAAGTCGGGCCTGCTGTTCCTGCCGATGACCGTCCTGATCGGCGTCAGCGCCGGCATCGGTGCTCAGCTGCTCGGGAAGATCGGGCCCCGGCCGCTGCTGCTCGCCGGCCCGTCGCTCGCCGGCTTCGGCCTGCTGCAGCTGGGCCTGCGCCTGGAGGTCCACTCCTCCTACCTCGGCGTCATCCTCCCGGCGCTGGCCTGCGTTGCGTTCGGCATGGGCATGACGTTCGTCGCCCTGACGAGCTCCGCGGTCGCGGGTGTCCCCCACGAGGATGCGGGCATCGCGTCGGCGCTCCTGAACGCCGGCCAGCAGGTGGGCGGGGCCCTCGGCCTCGCCGTACTCACGGCCGTGTCGGTGGCCCGCACCAACGCCCTCGGCGGCCTCGGGATCGCGAACGGCCGACCGGACTACACCAACGCGGTGCACGGCTGGGACGCCGGCTTCCTCGTCGGTTCGGGGCTGCTGTTCGCCGCCGCAGCGGTGATGTTCGCGATGGTCCGCGTCAGCAAGGAGGACGCCGCCGCCGCCCTCAAGGAGGCCGTCCCCGCCTGACGGCCCGCCCCCTCCCCCGCCGATCATGGAACTTGTGCCCGCGCGCTGAGCGTGACTACCGAGCACAAGCACCATGATCGGCGAGGTTTTTGCTCAGGCTGGGGCGCCCGGAGGGATGAAGGGCAGCCCCGGGGTCGCGCCGTGTTCGAGGAGGCGCACGACCCCGTCGGTGTCGAGGTGGTCGGCCACCACGTCGCCGAGCAGGTCGAGGCGGGCCTGTCGGACGTCCTCGAAGGCGTCGGTCCCGGGCTCCCAGTCACGACCCACCAGGGCCGCCACCTCGGACAGGTAGGCCCTGCGGAAGCCGTCGCTCTCCAGGGCCCCGTGCCACACCGTGCCGCTCACGGCGCCCACCTGCACGCCGTCCAGGAACGACTCCCCCGCCGACACAGTGATCCGCCCGTGGTGGATCTCGTAGGCCGTGTCCACGACGTGCCCGCGCCACGAGCCGACCGGCCGGGCCAGCACCTTGTCGGAGCCAAAGACCGTGGTCACCGGGAGCAGGCCTAGCCCGTCGACGTCCCCAGCACCCGACTCCACGGCGTCCGAGATCGAGCTGCCGAGCATCTGGTAGCCACCGCAGATCCCGAGCACCGGCCGCTCGCGTCGCAGCAGCGCCTGGTCCAGCCCGCGGGCCCGGAGCCAGGCCAGGTCGGCCACGGTCTGCCGCGTCCCTGGGAGCACTACCAGGTCCGCGTCCGCAAGCTCCTCCGGCGTCGTCGCGAACCGCACCAGCACCCCCGGCTCCGACCGCAGCGCGTCGACGTCGGTCCAGTTCGACAGCCTCGGCAGCCGGACCACAGATACCCGCAAGACGTCCCGGCCGACCGCGGGCAGCGGCGCAACCGGGGCCGCCAGTCCAAGCGAGTCCTCGACATCGAGCTCGAGACCTTCGGTCCAGGGGAGGACGCCGAGGGTCGGGCGCCCTGTCAACCTGGCGAGCATGTCCAACCCGGGCTGAAGCAGTGCCGGGTCGCCGCGGAACTTGTTGACCACGAACCCGCACACCAGCGCCTGGTCCTGCGGCGACAGCAGTGCGAGGGTCCCGAACAGCCCCGCGAACACCCCTCCCGGGTTGATGTCGCCGACGACCAGGACCGGCAGTGAGGCTGCGCGTGCCAGCCCCATGTTGGCGATGTCGGTTGCCCGCAGGTTGATCTCGGCCGGCGAACCGGCGCCCTCGCAGATGACCACGTCGAAGCGGGAGCGCAGATCCGACAGGCACTCCAGCGCGACCTGCAGCAGCGCCGGCTTGTGGTCGCGGTACGACAGGGCCGACACCTCCGCGTACGGCTTGCCGAGCAGCACCAATTGCGAAGTGCGGTCGGAACCCGGCTTGAGCAGCACCGGGTTCATGGCCGCCTCGGGCGCGACGCCGGCGGCCGCCGCCTGCACCGCCTGCGCCCGTCCGATCTCGGCGCCGTCGACGGTGACGGCCGAGTTGAGGGACATGTTCTGCGCCTTGAACGGGGCGACCTTCACGCCCTGGCGCGCCAGCCAGCGGCACAGACCCGCGGTCAGAACCGACTTGCCTGCGTCGGAGGTCGTGCCCGCGACGAGCAGCGCGCCCTTCACCGACGGCCCCCGACAACCAGCCCTCGTACGGCGACCGCCGTCGCCCCCGCGGCAAGCGACACGGCCGAGGACAGTCGCGCGGCCCGGGCGATGTCCGGGACCGTCGGCCCGGGGCCGTTGCCGAGCAACGGCCGGTCCTCGACCCGCCCGGAGTAGGTGAGCCGGCCACCGAGGGTGCGTCCGAGCGCGCCGGCGAAGGACGCCTCAACTGGACCGGCGTTGGGTGACGGGTGCTTGCCACCATCCCGCCGCCACGCCCGGAACGCGGCGTGCGGGCGGCCGTCGACCACGGGGGCAAGCGCCACGGTGAGTCCAGCCGTCAGCCGCGCGGGCAGGAAGTTGGCGGCGTCGTCGAGCCGCGCAGCCGCCCAGCCGAAGCGCAGGTACCGCTGCGAGCGGTGGCCCACCATCGCGTCGAGGGTGTTCACCGCCCGGTAGGCCAGCAGCCCGGGTACCCCGGCGACCGTGCCCCAGAACAACGGCCCGACGACGGCGTCGGAGGTGTTCTCGGCCACCGACTCGACGGTGGCCCGGGCCAGGCCGGGGACATCCAGCGTGGAGGAGTCCCGGCCGCACAGGTGCGACAGCCGCGCGCGGGCACCGTCCACGTCACCGCCCTCGAGCAGGCTGTGCATGGCCGAGGCCTCGCGCCGCAGCGTCGTCCCCCCGACGACCACCCAGGTGGCCAGGGCGGTGAGCGCTGCCAGCCCACCTGGTCGCCGTACGGACCTGACCAGACCGGCACCGGCCAGGCCAGCTGCCCCCGTCAGGCCAACGGCGTAAAGCGCCCCGACCGTCCGAGAGTCCTTGTGCACCAGGCGTTCCGTCGTGGCGGCGAGCACGCCGAAGGCCGCAACCGGGTGTCCCCGACGCGGGTCGGCGAGCAGCGCATCCAGGCCCAGGCCACCAGCGATACCGACGGCGGTGGGCCAGGCGCGGGAGGGCATGCCGCCAGCCTATGAGTGGCGGCTCCGGTCAGCTGTCCGAGTGCGCGGGCTCCACCACGGGGGCCGGGGCCGGCTGTGCGGGTGCTGACGGCGCGGCGGGCGCCTCCGGCGTGGGCGGAGCCTCCGAGACGGCGGGGGCCGAGGCGACCGCGGGGGCCTCCGAGACGGCGGGAGCCTCTGAGACGGCAGGCGTCGGGCTGTCCACCGAAGCCGTCGGTGCAGACTCCACGGGTGCGCTCTCGGCGGGAGTGGCCTCAGCAGGCACAGTGTCGGCAGGAGCGCCCTCGGAGACCGCCTGCTCGGGACGGGGCCCACGGTCTCCACGCTCGGGACGCGGCCCGCGCTCTCCCTCGGGACGGTCACCGCGACCGGGGCGGTTGCGCCGCGACTTCGGGGGGCGCGGGGTGCGGTCACCGGCGAGGTCGCGCAGCGGGACCGTCATGTCCATGGCGCCGGCGAGCGCGTACTCCTGTACGAGCAGCTCGATCGCGGGCACGTCCTCGGTGGACGCGGTCGCGAGCTTGCCCTCGGCCAGGGTCCGCAGCTCGCCGAGGCGGGTCAAGCGTCGCTGGGGGGTGTCGGTGGGGTGCGTCAACAACACGGCATGGGCCATGCAGGACGCGGTGCCGGACACAGCCGTCACGGCCTCGCGGACGAGGGCCAGGTCGGCGAGGCACGGCGCGCAGTAGGTGGTCATGGGCGACCACGTTACGCGGAGCCCGGCCGTGCGAGTCTGTCGCCCATGGCACTCGTGCTCCAGGGACTGCGAACCGTCATCCACCCGGTCGACGACCTCGACGCGGCCAAGGCCTGGTGGACGGCTTTACTGGGCTTCGGCCCGTACTTCGACCAGCCCTTCTACGTCGGCTTCGAGGTGGCCGGCTACGAGCTCGGGCTGCTGCCCGGGAGCAACCCAGCTGAGGGGGCGCTGACCTACTGGGGCGTCGCAGATGCGCAGGCTGCGGTGGACGCGGCGGTCGCCCTGGGCGCCGAGGTCCACACACCGCCGAGCGACGTGGGCGAGGGGATCGTCACAGCGACCGTCCGCACCCCGCAAGGCGCTCTCGTCGGCTTCATCGTCAACCCGCACTTCCAGGCCGGCTAACGACCCTGAAAGACGCAGAACTCGTTGCCCTCTGGGTCAGCAAGCACCGCCCAGTCGAGCTCGTCGTCCTTCGCCCGAACGAGGGTTGCCCCCTGCTCGAGGAGGTCAGTGAGCGAGGCGTCGGCCAGCATGACGTCCCAGTGCATGCGGTTCTTGGTCGTCTTCGGCTCGGGCACCGGGGTGAACACCCAGAACAGGAACGGCAGGCCCGCTGCCCCCTGGAGCCACACCCAGGGCTGGCCGTCCTGCTGGTGGACGGTCGCGCCGGTCCGGTCAGCCCACCACGTCGCGATGGCGCGCGGCTGGGCCGCGTCGACGACCAGCTCGAACGGTCCGCCCGGCGCGTCGGGGTAGCTCGGGTGCGGGCCGAACGCACAGAACTCCAGGCCATCGGGGTCTGCCATGACCCGCCACTGGATCGAGTCGTCCCGGTCCCGTACCACCGACGCACCGGGTACGGCGGTGTCGTCGGCAGGCAGGCGCAGGTCGAGGTGAACCCGGCTCTTGCCCACCTGGCGCTCCGGGACGGTGTTGACCCAGACCGTCCGTTCCTGCGGAACACCCTCGAGCCGGTAGTCGCCGGAGTCCTGGCGAACGGCCTCCTGACCGAGCAGCTCAGCCCAGAACGGACCGACCAGCTCCGGGCGGTTGGCGTCGATGCAGAGGTCCTTGAAGGCGACGTCGGGCATGCCAGCGACAGTACGACTGGATACGGACATGTCACCCGGATGGCCCTGTTCCTGTTGCTCCGATCAGCCGATGCGTCAGTCATGGAGGTCCGCGTGACGCGAGGTATCGAAGACCGGCTGCAGGCCGCCGTGTGGGCGTTCCACGCGGCGGTGCAACGCCGAGACGGCGTGGAGTCCCGGCTGCGTCGGGGCGAGATCGACTCTGACCTCTACGACCGCACCCTCACCGCCGCAGAGGCGGTGATCCAAGCCCGGATCGCGCTGTACCGACTGCTCATCTCGGAGGGCTGGACGCCGCCTCCCGAGGTGGCCCGCGACATCGCCTACGACGACAACATGCTGCACCAGCTCGCGGAGCATCTGGACTGACGTCACGGCGGCAGGTCTACGGCGCCACTTCCCGTTGACGGCAAGGGGCGGCGCGGTTCACGAACCCTGCCGGTCCCGTCGTCATCGTCGCGCTCCCAAACGACCTCCTGCCAGACGTCTCGATGTCGGCGCAGCCGGTTCGTGGTTGTCCGGAGACGCGCTTTCCGAGACCGCCGACGCAGCAGAGGTAGCGGCGAGCTGTCCCGCCGTAGGGTGATGAGGCCATGTCCCGCACCCGACATAGATCCGCACTCGCGTTCGGCGTTGCACTGGGTGGCCTGCTGATCCTCGTCGCTGCGGGATGGGCGGATGGCTTCGATACCTGGATCGAGGATCGGCTGCCGCCGGATCACGCAAGCGGGCTCGCTGGGATCACGCAGGGGCTGAGTGACGCAGTGATCCTCGTCGCCAACCCACGGCTGGTGGTGCCGGTGACGGTCGTGGTGGCGCTGGCTCTTGCCCATCGTGGTCGGTCCGAGGCCGTACGGACGGTGATTCCGGCGGTGGTTGCCGTCTCGGTCTCGGTCGTGCTGCTGAAGCTCGCGTTGCACCGGCCCGGGCCTCCCGGTTCCGCGCCACCTCAGCTGCTCGGCTGGTGGCCGTCAGGACACACCGCAACCAACCTGGTGTGCGCCGGTGCGTTGGCTGCACTCACTGGCCGACGCGCGGTCCTCGGCCTCGCGCTGGCCTGGTCGGCGGTCGTCGCCCTTGCCATGGTCTGGGTCCATGCCCACTGGGTCTCCGATGTGGTAGGCGGCGCCCTCCTCGGTGGGCTCATCTTGCTGCTCGCCCTGCCCGCGCAGACACCGACGCCAACGCGGCACGCGACGCAGGCCGCGTGAGGCTCAGGCGCGTACGTAGCGGACGACAGGACGGGA
>JAOPVP010000068.1 GCA_025966135.1 Frankiales bacterium | reverse complement strand
GAACGGATCGGCGGAAGTCATGCAGCAGCGGGTGAGCGACAAAGTTTTCCCCGTACTGGGTGTGGTACTCCTGAGGTGACGCAGATCACTCTTAAGGAGGACCGTCATGGACAGTCGCACAGAGACTCGGACCGAGATCCGTCTCCCGGAAGTGGGAGAGCCCACCAAACACACGGTGCCTGTCGAGACGACGACCGGCGGCGGCTCCATCGCCGACCCGGCGCCGCTGGGACTGGCGGGCTTCGCGCTCACGCTCTTCGTCCTGTCGGTGTTCAACGCCGGCCTCGTCGGTGCCACCCTGTCGGCGGTGGTGCTCCCGGTCGCGCTGTTCTACGGCGGCATCATGCTGGTGCTCGCCGGGATGTGGGAGTTCCGGCGCGCGAACACCTTCGGCTCGTTGGTGTTCGCCTCGTACGGATCCTTCTGGCTGTCCTATGCCGCCTTCGCCCAGTTCGTGGCACCGGGCCTACCCGTCGCCACCGCCTACCGGGCCGTCGGCACGTACCTGCTGGCCTGGACCATCTTCACGTTCATGTTGACGGTCGTCGCCATCCGGACCAACGGCGCCTTCCTCGCGGTGTTCGTCACCCTGTTCGTGACCTTCGTGCTGCTGACCGTCGGGACGCTGTCCACGACGAGCAGCATCATCAAGGCCGCCGGCTGGGCGGGCCTCGTCACCGCCGCGATCGCCTGGTACACCTCGTTCGCCCTGGTCTGCAACAGCACCTGGGGCAAGGACGTCTTCCCCCTTTTCCCGCTGACCCGCTAGCCCCGGTCTCTCAGTAGGGATCTGACCGGCGGTTGCTGATCTTGGAAATGTCCGATTCTCGATGACGCGCATCCCGGGCCAGGTTCTTGCTGCGCCCCCGGTCCGGGATCTGTGTGAGGGCCCGGTCGAGCACGATGAGGTGATCGGTGGCGGTGTTGCTGCCGGCGTTGCCGGGGCGCAGGAGGATCGCGAGGGCTTCGTTGGTGTTGTCCAACCACGCTCCGAGGGGGTGATGTCCTCGGGCATGGTCACGGCCCCGTCAGCGATCGCGACCGCGACATCGACCAGGACCCGTCCCGGCGTGCGACACCACCCCGGTCTCGTCCCACGTGATGACCGGAATGGTCCTGCCCGTCGTAGACGGCCCTCGCGAAGTGCCTCTCGGAGCTGGAAGACTTGTCCATCAGCAAGACAACAATCCCAGCAACGACAGGCACTTTCGCGCTGTACGGGCCGTGTCGGACGAACAAGATCAGACGGCTACTGCAACAGCGGGGCTAGGTGGTCGGCGGCACGATCCCGAACTGGTGGATCTTGCGGTAGATCGTTGCCCGGGACATCCCTAGCGCCGCCGCCGCGGCGGCCTTGTTGCCGTGGCTGTCCGTCAGGCTCTGCGCGATCGCGTCCCGCTCCAGGGACTCCAGACGGCTGAGCCTTCGGCGGCTCATCGACAGGATCTCCGGAGGGAGGTCCTGGGGCTGGATGGCACCGCTGCGCCGGTGCTCCGCGACGCGTCGCAGGGTGTCCAGCACCTGCTCCACGTTCCCCGGCCAGTGCGCCCTCATCAGGGTCTGCATCGCCTCGGGGGAGCAGGTGAGCTTGCCTCCGAGGCCGAGGCGCGACAGGAAGAACGGTACGAGCAGCTGCAGGTCCTCGATGTGGTGCCGCAGCGGCGAGATGTCCGCGGTGGCGGGGAACAGCCGCAGCAAGACCCCGTCCGTCGGTGGGTCGGTGAGGGCCACCCACATCCCCGGCCGAAGCGCCGCCTCCTGGAGCGTGGCCGACAACGCCCGGGTGCCTGCGGCGCCTAGGCGCTCGGCATGACGGAGGACGACGGCCGCTGGCGGGTCTTCGAGAAGGGCCCGCCGGATCTCGAAGGAGGTTGCCTCCAGAGCGGTGAAGCGTCCGGCCGGGTTGCGGCGCTGGAGGACAGCGCGCACGACGGCGAGCTTCCCCACCCCGGGCTCTCCGGTGACGGCCAGCCACTCGCGGGCCTCGTAGGCAGCCTCGACCTCGTCGCAGGCATGCCGCCAGACAGGACCTGTCCCGACGAGCCCCGGCAGCAGCATCCGGATCGAGGCGCCCATGACAGCAGGGCGTGATGACTCCTTCTCGACGAGCTTGGCGTGCACCACGCCGGCCGAAGCAGAACCCGGGAAGGGGCGGACGTAGATCTTCACGGTGGTCGTGCTCGGGAGCACGAGCACCTCCGTGCGACGCCGCTCCTTCAGCGCCTCCCCAGCCTGGAGCAGCAGCGCGGCCTGGTCGGCCGGCCCGAGCACCCTGCGGGCGTAGTCGTTCATCATCACGACATCGGTGCCGAGCGCCAGGACGATCCCGGGAGCGCGACGGCAGACCCGGAGGTACTCCTGGAGCAGGTCGACCTCATGGATCGTCGCGTCGAGCAGCAGCGACTGCCGTATTTGTGATGCGGTGGTCTTGGCCAACGCGATGAGAAGTGGGCCGGCGTCGCTCCGCCAGCACGTCAGGTCCACGGACCCCACGACCTTGCCCGTGACGGGGTGCTGGATCGGCACTCCGACGCAGGCGAGGTCCTCCAGCTTCTCGGCGTAGTGCTCGTGGCCGAATACGTGCGCAGGACCGCCTCTCTCGACGGCTGTGCCGATGCCGTTGGTCCAGAGGTAGGACTCCGCGTAGCTGGACCCTGGCGCGAGCAGCACGCGGTCGAGCTGGCGCTCGATGATCGAGTCCCCGCACAGCCGCGACACCACCAGCCCGCTGCTGTCGGTCAGGATGATGCTGATCGGCTGGCCCTCGAGGTCCTCGTGCAGCCGGCGCAACACCGGCGCCGCGCTGCGGGCCAGCCAACTCTCAGTATCAGGGTCGGAGATGTAGGGGATCTCGACCCGGTCGGCCGCTACTTGGCTGTGTCGCGAGCACTTCCACGAGGCGTGGATCGGGTCCCAGACCCGGTGGCTCTGCAACGGCTCCGCGGTCAGGAAGCGCACACGCGTCTCCGCCTGGCCGGTGCCATCGGTAGCGGCTCGAGTGTGCTGCATCAAGCAGCTCCCTGGGGTCATCAAGGAGATCGCGAGCAGGGCACATGAAATACCCGTGCGACTCCTTTCTACTCCGCGGTCGAGGCCCCGTCATCTCAAAATGAGACGACTCCCCCCGCCGAGGCCGACGTCGACGGATACTCCGGCAGAGGTGGTGCGGCATGGACGATGACACCGAGACCTACAACCCGTGGAGCGTCGTCAACGTGGTGTTCAAGCACCTTGCTGAGCAGGGACTGCACCCGGTGCTCGGTGGTGGCGGCGACCCGTCAGCTGCGGCCAAGCAGCTCCTCGAAGCTTTGGGGATAGAGCCTGCCGCTGAGGGCAACCGCCAGGTGATGCGCGAGGTGCGCAGCCATCTGGAGACGCTCCGTACAACGGTGCTCGGCGAGCGGTAGCTGTCTCATGTTGAGACCCCCGATCCCCTGCATAGGAGCTGTAATCGAAGTCCAGGCACCAACCTAGACCGAGGGAGGCCTGATGAGCCGCCAGAGCGTGGCGAAGGCCCACGAGAAGATCCAAGAACTTGCGTGGGCCCCGCTGTATCACGAACCCGTGTCGCAGTACGGCACGGACTACACCTTCTCGAAGGCGAACAAGAAGGATCCGCTGAAGCAGGTTCTCAGGTCGTACTTCCCGATGCAGGAAGAGAAGGACAACCGCGTCTACGGAGCTTCCGACGGCGCCATCCGCGGGAACATGTTCCGGCAGGTGGAGGAGCGATGGCTCGAGTGGCAGAAG
>JAOPVP010000058.1 GCA_025966135.1 Frankiales bacterium | reverse complement strand
CGACACGCCGGCGTGTCGCAGCCACAACTCGGCACCCAGGAGATCAAGCCTTGCTGAGGTCGTAGACCGTCGTCCCTCCGATGGTCTGGGCGGGGTAGTGCGCCGCCACCCAGGAACTGATCTGCGAGGAGGTCCCGCTGCTTCCCCCGGGCCCACCGCGGGAGCCGCCGAGGAAGTAGTGGATCTCGCCCTGCGCCACCATGGCTTGGAACGCCGCGAGGGTCGGGGTCGGGTCGCTGCCGTTGAAGCCGCCGATCGCCATCACCGGCAGACCGGTGGCGAGCTGCGGTCCGGCCGCGCCGTTGGACCCGATCGCCGCTGCGACCCACGTGTACGACGATGCGTTCGCCTTCAGGGCGGCGACCAACTCGGCGCTCGGCGTCGAGGCCTTGAGCAGGCTGCCCACGCCCCCGCCGCCCCTGCCGCCGGCAGGAGGACCACCGCGGGGTCCCCCGCCCATGCCGCCGGGAGCACCGCCCGGGCCGCCCATGCCACCGCTGACGGCAGGGCTCGCCGACGGGATGGCACCCGAGTGCGGGGTCGCGGCCGTCGCGACCGACGCCACTGCGGGTGCGGCCAGGGACGTGACCAGCGCGAGAGCCGCGACGCCGCTGACGACGCGCTTGTGCAGAAACGGCAGCCACAGAACGGCCGCAGCCGCGAGGAGCACGCCGAGCACCAGGACCCCACCCAGCCCCGGGTACCAGGACGGTGAGCGCAGCAGCAGCTCGTACGTCCAGCCACCCGTGGCAAGCAGCGCCGCGAGGAGAAAGGCCCGTGCAGGCAAGGCCTCGCGGCGGGCCCAAAGCTCGACGGCACCGAGCCCGACCAGGGCGCCGATCGCCGGCGCGAGAGCCACCGAGTAGTACGGGTGGATGATGCCCTGGGCGTAGCTGAACACCAGGCCGGTGAGCAGGAGCCAGCCGCCCCACAGCAGGAAGGCTCCGCGCAGGAGGTCCGTACGGGCGCGCCGGAACGTCACCCACAGCCCGCCGGCCAGCAGCACGAGGGCAGCCGGGATCAGCCACGACACCTGGCCGCCGAACTCGGAGTTGAACATCCGCAGCAGCCCGGTGGCCCCCCATCGGCCGGTCGTCCCGCCGCCGCCGCCGACGCTGCCCGTCTCGTTGCCGGTGAGGCGCCCGAAGCCGTTGTAGCCCAGCGTGAGCTCCAGGATCGAGTTGGTCTGCGACCCGCCGATGTAGGGCCGGGACGATGCTGGCCACAGCTCGACGACGGCGACCCACCAGCCGGCGGCGACGACCATGGCCGCACCGGACCACAGCAGCTGTCGGATCCGCCGACCGAGTCCGGTCGGTGCAGCGAGCAGGTACACGCCGGCCAGCACCGGGACGAGCACGATCGCCTGCAGCATCTTGGTGAGGAAGCCGAGGCCGACGAGCGCACCGGCGAGCGCCAGCCACCGGGTGGAGCCCGTCTCGAGCGCGCGTGTCGTGGCGTAGGCCGCGGCGACCAGCGTCAGCACCAGCAGGGAGTCCGGGTTGTCGAACCGGAACATCAGGGCCGCGACCGGCGTGACCGCGAGGACCAGGCCGGCCAGCAGGCCGGCGGCCGGACTGGCCACCCGACGGACCGCGAGGTACAGCACGCCGACCGCCAGCACCCCCTCGAGGGCCTGCGGTGCGAGCAGGCTCCAGGCGTTGAAGCCGAAGACCCGTGCAGACGCGTCCATCACCCACAGCGCCGCCGGGGGCTTGTCGACGGTGATGAAGTTCGAGGCGTCCGACGAGCCGAAGAACATCGCCTTCCAGCTCTGCGACCCGGCCTGCACCGCGGCGGCGTAGAAGCTGTTGGCCCAGCCGGAGTCCGAGAGGTTCCACAGGTACAGCACGCCCGTCGAGAGCAGCAGCGCGAGCAGGGTGGGACGGACCCAGGCCGGGTCCCGCTCGCGCCCGCTCTCGTCGTACGACGTGCTCCTGGTGGTGGTGTCCGAAAGGGTGGCGGTGCTCACGGGTTGACCTCCAAGGCCGGACGACGGAACACCCAGCCGCGCAGAGCGATGAACCTCAGCACGGTGGCCAGCAAGTTGGCGAGCACGAGCACGAGCAGCTCGATGGCCCGACCCGGGTGGGTGAGGGTGTGCATGGCCGCGAGGGCACCGGAGGTGACGGCGAGCGACATGCCGAAGACCAGAAGGCCCTGGAGCTGGTGGCGCGCGGCGCCCTTGCGACCGCGGACTGCGAAGGTGTAGCGCCGGTTGGCGGCCGTGTTGCCGACCGTGGTGACCGCCAGTGCCAGGGCGTTGGCCCCCTGACCGCCGAGCGAGGGGTGGGCCAGGACGAACAGCAGGAGGTACGCCAGGGTGCTGACGACGCCCACGACGCCGAACCGCATGACCTGCGCGACGATGCCGGAGCCGGCGGATCCGGCCTTGCCGAACGTCTCGCGCAGGTCCTGCACCGGGAGGGTCCCGTCCCGCAGTCCGCGGCCGACACGCAGCACGCCCTTGAGGTCGGCCATCGCCGTGGACACGATGTCGACGCGGGAGTCGGGGTCGTCGACCCAGTCGACCGGCACCTCGTGGATCCTCAGGCCCGAACGCTCGGACAGCACGAGCAGTTCGGTGTCGAAGAACCACCCGTCGTCCTCGACGAGGGGCAGCAGCAGTTCCGCGCGGTCTGCCCTGATCGCCTTGAAGCCGCACTGCGCATCGGAGAACCCGGTGGTCAGCGCGGCGTGCAGGACCAGGTTGTAGCAGCGGCTGATGATCTCGCGCCTGGCCCCGCGGGCGACCCGGGCGCTACGGGCCAGGCGAGTGCCGATGGCGACGTCGCTGTGACCTGAAAGCAGCGGCGCCACGAGCGGCAGCAGCGCGTCCAGGTCGGTAGACAGATCGACGTCCATGTAGGCGAGAACGGTCGCGTCGCTGGTGGACCAGGCGTGCTTGAGCGCTCTGCCCCGGCCCTTCGCGGGCAGGTGCTCGGCGCGCACCCCGGGGAGTTCGTCCGCGAGGCGGCGGGCGATCTCCCACGTGCCGTCGGTGCTCGCGTTGTCCGCGATGGTGACGCGCGCCGAGAACGGGAAGCGCTCCTGGAGGTAGGCGTGCAGCCGGCGAATGCTCGGCTCGAGGTCGGTCTGCTCGTTGTAGACAGGGACCGCGATGTCCACGGCAGGGTTCAGGAGGGTCTCAGGCACTTCGGGCGAGACGGCCTCAGCGGTCAGGGCACCCGGGTCGGCCGTGATGTTCGTCATGTGCCCACGGTTGAGGGCGGGTGTGGGGACACCCTGGGCACTGCCTGAGAGGTGGCTGTGCTCCCGGTCACACACGAAACGAGGCCGACACGCGCGGGGGTCGCGTGTCGGCCTCGTTCCTCTGGGTCGAGCGGAGTGTCCCTCCCCGCTCGGGTCCTAGCTGCTGGCGCTTGCCAGGGTCACCTTCAGGGTCTGCGTGGCCCCACCGCGGGTCACCGTGACAGTGACCTGGGTTCCTGGGTCGTACGAGCGGACCGCGACGATGAGGGTGTCGGCGTCGGTGACGCGCCGGTTGTCGACCTTGGTGACCACGTCACCGGCCTGCAGGCCGGCCTTCTGCGCCGGGCCTCCGGGGGTCACGCTGCGGACGATCGCGCCCAGGCCTGGGGCTCCGTCGGTGGTGCTGGGGGCGTCCTCGACCGAGATCCCGATCTGCGAGTGGACGGCCTTGCCGGTCGCGATCAGCTGGTCGGCGATCTTGGCGGCCGCGGTGGACGGGATGGCGAAGCCCACACCGATGTTGCCGCTCTGCGCGCTGCCGGTGGTGCTGCTCCCCGTCGTGGCGATGGCGCTGTTGATGCCGACGACGCGTCCGGCCAGGTCGACGAGCGCGCCTCCAGAGTTGCCGGGGTTGATGGCGGCGTCGGTCTGGACGGCGTCGATGACGGCCTGCGAGGAGCTGCTGTCACCGGTGCGCACCGGGCGGTGCAGCGTCGACACGATGCCCTCTGTCACGGTGTTGGACAGCCCGAGCGGCGCGCCGATCGCGAGCACGGCCTGGCCGACCTTGAGGTTCTCGGAGTTGGCGAACGTCGCGGCCTTGAGGCCGCTGACGCCATTGATCTTGAGGACGGCGAGGTCGGCCGAGGGGTCGGTGCCGACGATCGTGGCCACGACCGTCTGGCCGTCGCTGAGGGTCACGTGGACCGAGCCGCCGCCCGCGGCGGCGCTCACGACGTGGTTGTTGGTGAGGATGTAGCCCGTCGACCGGATGATGATCCCGGAGCCGGTGTCGGACTGCGCCGAGCTGCCGCCGAAGCTGTTCGAGGCCTGCCCGGTGACCTCGACCGTGACGATGCTCGGTGAGATCGCCGCGGCGGCGGACTCGGGCGTGCCGTTCACGGAGGTGCTCGGGTTGCCGACGACGGTGGTGTTGCTCAGCGTCGTCCCCGCCACGGTCGTGCCCGTGGAACCATGGTCGAGGGCGCTCGAAACCGCCCCGCCGACGCCGCCGCCGACGACGAGAGCCAGGGCGAGCAGAAGGGCGGTGCTCGCATGCTTCTTCCTGGGCGGCTCGGGTGAGCTGACGTATAGCGGCGGCGGCTCGACGGTGGGCGGCTCCGGGGGGAGTACCGCGGTACCACCGGGTTGCGACCACCAGGGGGTGTTGGGGCTCTGCGGCGTCTCGGTCATGACTCCAGTGTCGCCGAGTTCCTGGGAGGTCCCTGTGAGCCAGGTCGGACCTCCCTGGGAACGACGGAGCCGCAGCGCCCGGTAGCCTTGACCTGGGTCTCACGGCCCCTGCGAGGCCCGCGCGCCGAACGGCGTACGGGCCCTCGCTTTGCGGCTTGCGAACAGCCTTGAGGAAGGACGGCATGCGCGCCCTGCTGCTCGAGAACGTGCACGACGACGCCGCATTTGCGCTGCGCGACGCGGGGTTCGAGGTCGAGCGACTGGACCGTGCCCTGGGTGAGGACGAGTTGGTCGCTGCGATCAAGGGCGTCAACGTGTTGGGCATCCGGTCCAACACCACCCTCACCCGGCGGGCCGTCGAGGCCGCTGACGAGCTGCTGGCGGTGGGCGCCTTCTGCATCGGGACCAACCAGATCGACCTGCCCGCGACCCTCGACCGCGGCCTCGCGGTGTTCAACGCGCCCTTCTCCAACACCAGGTCGGTCGTCGAGCTGGCCGTGTCGGAGATCATCGCCCTCACCCGCCGGCTCACCGACAAGAACGTCGCCATGCACGACGGGGTCTGGGACAAGTCCGCCGTCGGTAGCCACGAGGTGCGCGGCCGCAAGCTCGGCATCGTGGGCTACGGCAACATCGGCTCGCAGCTGTCGGTCCTGGCCGAGGCGCTCGGCATGCGGGTGTTGTTCTTCGACACCGCCGACCGGCTCGCCCTGGGCAACGCCCGCCGCTGCGGGACGCTCGACGAGCTGCTCGCGGAGTCCGACGTCGTGTCGCTGCATGTCGATGGGCGGTCGTCCAACAGCGGCATCTTCGGCGAGGAGCAGTTCGCCCGGATGCGGCCGCGGTCGATCTTCCTGAACCTGTCCCGCGGTTTCGTCGTCGACCACGAGGCGCTGCGCGAACACGTCCTGTCCGGGCACATCGCCGGAGCGGCCGTCGACGTCTTCCCGGTCGAGCCGAAGGCCAAGGGCGAGGAGTTCGTCTCCGTCCTGCGCGGCTTGAAGAACGTCATCCTCACCCCGCACGTGGGCGGTTCGACAGAGGAGGCGCAGCAGGACATCGGGCACTTCGTGGCCGGCAAGCTGCGCGACTACGTCGCCGACGGCAACACGTCGCTGTCGGTCAACCTGCCACCCGTCACGCTTCGCCGCGAGCCGGGTCAGACCCGACTTCTCCTGCTGCACCACAACACCCCCGGGGTGCTCGCCACCGTCAACGGCCTGTTGGCCGAGCACGGCGTCAACATCGAGGGCCAGCTGCTGTCGACCCGCGGGACCCTGGGCTACGTCGTCACCGACATCGGCGGCGCACCGACTCCCGACGTCGTCGCGGCACTGCAGGCCCGCACGGAGACGGTCAAGCTGCGGGTCCTGGCGTGATCGCCGGCCTCCAGGCCGTTGTCGGTACCGAGCACGTCCTGCTCGACGACGACGTCAAGGCGTCGTACGAGACCGACTGGACCGGCCGCTTCACCGGTCGTGCCTCCTGCGTCGTCAGGCCGGGTACGACGGAACAGGTCGCGGCCGTGCTCCGGCTGTGCACCGCTGCGGGTGCGAAGGTGGTGGTGCAGGGCGGCAACACCGGCTTGGTCGGCGGTGGGGTGCCTGCCGGTGGCGAGGTGCTGCTGTCCCTTGCGCGGCTGGACGTCCTGGGGGAGGTCGACCTCGCGTCCGCGCAGGTGACGGCCGGCGCCGGCGTGACCCTTGCCGACCTGCAGGGGCACGCCCGGGCTGTGAACCTTGACGTCGGGGTCGACCTGGCCGCCCGCGACAGCGCCACCGTCGGCGGGCTGGTGGCCACCAACGCCGGCGGCATCCGGGTGCTCCGGTACGGCTCGATGCGCGCCCAGGTCGTCGGGCTCGAGGCGGTCCTGGCGGACGGGTCCGTCCTCTCCCGGATGGCCGGTCTCGCCAAGGACGGCACGGGCTACGACCTGGCCGGCCTGATCGCCGGGTCGGAGGGGACGCTGGCGGTCGTCACCGCCGTACGTCTCAAGCTCTGGCCGCGGCTGCGCGCGCGGGCGGTGGCGCTGCTGGCGATGGACTCCACCGAGGCCGCCGTGGCCCTGCTGCCAGGGCTGCGGGCGTCGCTGCCCTCCCTGTCGGCGGCCGAGTTGTTCTACGCCGAGGGGCTGGCCTTGGTGCGCAAGCACGGGGGGCTGCCGGCGCCGTTCCCGGTCGAGCACGGGGCCTACCTCTTGCTGGAGTGCGCAGACCTGACCGACCCGGTGGAGCAGCTCGCCGCGGCGGTCTCAGAAGCCTCCGGCCTGGTGGACGCCACGGTCGCGACCGACGCGGCGGGGCAGCGCGCCCTGTGGGCCTATCGCGAGACGCACACCGAGTCGATCGGCGCCGAGGGCGTGCCGGTCAAGCTCGACGTGTCGGTCCCGACCAGCCGCCTCCCGGCGCTGGTGGCGGCGCTCGCGCCAACGGTCCAGGGGGTCTGCCCTGCCGCCCGGTTGGTCGTGTTCGGGCACGTCAACGAGGGCAACCTGCACGTCAACGTCCTCGACACCGGCGAGCTCCACGACGAGGTGACCGACGCCGTGCTGAACCTGGTCGCGTCCCTCGACGGGTCGATCAGCTCCGAGCACGGCGTCGGCCGGGCGAAGGTCGGGTGGCTCCAGCTGTCCCGCTCTGCGACCGAGATCGCGGCGATGCAGGCAGTGAAGCGCGCCTTCGACCCCGCAGGCACCCTCAATCCCGGCGTCCTCCTCCCGTAGGGCCCTCTGGGGCCAGGAGCCGCCAGCCGACGCCGCGAACGGTGACGAGCAGGTGCGCGGCGTCGCCCAGCTTGCGGCGCAGGCGGCACACGTGCACGTCCAGCGCCCGCGTCGTCGCCGGGTAGACGTCCAGCATCTGCGCCAGGGTCGAGCGGGTGAGGACCCTGCCGCTTGAGGCGTGCAGCGCCGCGAGCACCTTGAACTCCTGGCGGGTGACGTGCACACGCTCGCCTGAGACGCGCACCTCCCAGAGCGGCTCGTCGACGTGCAGCAGCGCGGGGGCGCCGCTGCGCTCACCAGCGGCGGTCCCGCCCGGGACGGTCGGCAGCCCGGCCTCGCGCCAGGCCACGAAGCCGCCCTCGAGGTCGGTCGCGCGCGAGATCCCCAGCACCTGCAGGCTCGCGGCGGCCAGCGAGGAGGTGTAGCCCTCGGAGCAGAGCACGACCACCCAGGCGTCGTACGACGACTCCGGCACGCGAGCCGTCGACTGCGGGTCGAGGCGCCATTCCAGGACGTTGCGCTCCACCACCAGTGCACCGGGGATCTCGCCCTCGAGGACCCGCTGCGCGTGCGGGCGGATGTCCACCAGCAGAGCACCCAGCCGTTGGGCGGCGAGGGTCTGCTGCGGGCTGAGCCGGTCGAGCTGGCGACGGGCTTCCCAGAGCAGGTCGTCGACGGTGCGGGGCTCGGGCAACGCGCGCAGCGCAGTGACGGTCATCGGGCCACCTCGGGCTCGTTGGTGCTGACGGTGGACACGCGACGCAGCCCGTCCGGCGCGGGCTCCCAGAACGTCATCGACGTCAGGGAAGGCGAGTAGGCGTGGATGCTGACCGCCGGACCGGAGCTCCGGTTGGCGACGTCATGGACCGCGCCGGCGGGCACGGTGCGGACGCTGCCGGCGCCCAGCGTGGAGCGGACCAGGGAGCCGCCAGGACGCACCCGGATCTCCTGGAGCTCGCCTTGCACGACGGTGAACGCGGCGGTCGCGTCCCCGTGGTCGTGCAGGTCGGTGCCTTGCTCGGGCAGCCAGGTGAGGAGCCAGAGGTCGGCACCCGGGTGGGTGGCGAGGCGGTGCCAGTACCGGGAGCCGGCGTCGAAGCGGACGTGCTGCTGCCACTGCGCGGGGTGTTCCGCGACCGTGCGGACGAGGCCGGCGAGAGCGGCGGCATCGAGAGCGGCTGGAGCCAGGGATGGACGAACGAGCGTGCTCATGGAAGTCCTTAGGGACGAGAGGGGAGGGCTGACCGGAAGAAGGGGTCAGCAACAGGTCTCGTCGAAGGAGTCCGCGCGACGGCCGGCCCAGAAGGGCGCAAGCAGCTCGCGCGCGGTCATGACTCCAGTAAAGCACATAAGATCAGTAGGAATAGGCAGAGGGCGCCGGTGGCGGCACCTGCGTGCATGACACCCTGTGCGGCGTGCCACCTCCGCCGCCTCGTGGGCTGCCGCGCCGCCGGCAGCTGGCGGGTGCCGCGGTGGCCGTGGCGGGGCTGCCCGCGGTCGCGGCCGTGCTCGTGCACGCCGGTCGTGGGCTCAGCCTCGCCACGCCGGTGCTGGTCGTCCTGACGCTGGTCATCGTCGTCGCCCTCATCGGCGGGGCGCGGCCCGCCGTGCCGGCAGCGGTCGTCGGCGGGCTGACGCTGAACTACTGGTTCACCCCACCACTGCACCAGCTGTCGATCGACAGCACCGATCATGTGCTCGTCCTCGCCGTCTACCTGGCGGTGGCGGTAGCGGTGTCCGTCGTCGTGGACCTGGCCAACCGACGCACCGCCGAGGCCGCCCGGGCGAAGGCGGAGGCGGAGGCGCTGTCGTCGGTCGCCGGCTCGACGCTGGGGGAGCAGGAGACCCTGCCCGCGCTTCTTGACCGGGTACGCATCGTCTTCGGCGCCCACCAGGTCGCGCTCGTGGACGACCTGGACGTACCGCTGGCCGTGGTCGGTGGGACCGAGCCGGACGACGTGGAGCAGTCGGTACCGGCTGGTGCGGCCCGCCTCGTGGTACGCGGTCCCGCGTTGTTTGCCGAGGACCGGCGCGTCCTGCAGGCCTTCGCCGAGGCCGCGGCCACGGCGCTGGAGGGCCGGCGCCTCGCGCAGCAGGCCTCGGCTGCGGAGGCCGTCGACCGCATGCGCACCGCCTTGCTCGCCGCGGCCGGCCATGACCTGCGCACGCCGCTCGCCGGGGTCAAGGCCGCGGTCTCCTCCCTCCGCCAGGACGACATCGCCTGGACCGCGGAGGAGACCGCCGAGCTGCTCGCGACCATCGAGGACTCCGCGGACCGGTTGCAGGGCCTGGTGAGCAACCTGCTGGACGCCTCCCGGCTGCAGGCCGGCGCGCTGTCGGTCTCGCCCGGCCCGGTCGGCCTCGACGAGGTGGTCGCGCGGGCTCTCGTGGGCACGGCGGGGCGCGACCGGGTTCGGGTCGACGTGCCCGAGTCCCTGCCCCCCGTGCTCGCCGACGCGGGGCTGCTCGAGCGGGTCATCGCCAACCTCGTCGACAACGCCCTCCGTCACGACGACGGCCTCGTCACGGTCCAGGCCTCGGGGGCCGGGTTCGAGGTCGTCGACCACGGTCCGGGGCTGGCACAGCTGCCCGACCCCTTCACGTCCGACCGCGGGGTGGGGCTGGGGCTCTTCGTGGTCCGCGGCTTCGTCGAGGCGATGGGCGGCACGGTGACCCCGACCGACACACCGGGCGGCGGCCTCACGATGCGGGTCGTCCTCCTAGCATGCTGACTCTCATGTCGGCCCTCCTCCCATGACGCGGGTCCTCGTCGTCGACGACGACCGGGCCCTGGCCCGGGCCCTTGCCATCAACCTCAAAGCACGTTCGTACGACGTCGACGTCGCGCTGACCGGCCGGGATGCGCTGGCCACGGCCTCGAAGCGGCCACCGGACGTGGTCGTCCTCGACCTGGGGCTGCCCGACATCGACGGTCTCGAGGTCCTCCAGGGCTTGCGCGGCTGGACATCGGTCCCGGTCCTGGTCCTGTCGGCCAGGGACGAGCAGGCCGAGAAGGTGGCCGCCCTGGACGCCGGTGCGGACGACTACGTCACCAAGCCGTTCGGGATGGACGAGCTGCTGGCCCGCCTGCGCGCCGCAATCCGCCGTACCAGTGCTGCGACCGAGGAGCTGCCGGTCGTGACGACGGCAGCCTTCACCGTCGACCTCGCCGCGCGCCGCGTCACGACCGCCGCAGGGGACGTGCGCCTCACCCCGACCGAGTGGCACCTGCTCGAGGTTCTGGTCCGGTGCCAGGCCGGATGGTGGCGCAAAAGGCCCTGCTGCAGGAGGTGTGGGGGCCCGCGTACGAGAGCGAGTCCCACTACCTGCGCGTCTACATGGCGCAGCTGCGGCGCAAGCTCGAGCCTGACCCCTCGCATCCGGCCCACCTGCTCACCGAGGCCGGGATGGGCTACCGCTTCGAGCCGTGAACCGGCGGCATGCAAGCGTTGGCGGGGTGACCGACGCGCCCGCTACCGCGACCGGTGCCGATGTCGTCGCGGTCCCCCGGGTGCCACGCGATCTGTGGCTGCTCCTCGTCCTCGGTGCGCTGTCGTCCTTCGGACCGCTCTCCCTCGACATGTACCTCCCGGCCTTCCCGGCCATCGCCAAGGACCTGGGAACCGGAGCCTCGCAGGTCCAGCTGACCCTCACGAGCTGCCTCATCGGCCTTGCAGTGGGACAGCTGGCCGCCGGCCCGCTGTCGGACCGGTTCGGTCGCAGGCGGCCCCTGCTGATCGGCGTCGGGGCCTACGCCCTTGCCTCCCTGCTCTGCGCAGTCGCTCCCGACCCGTGGACCCTCACCGGGCTGCGGGTCCTGCAGGGGCTGGCGGGGTCGGCGGGCATCGTCATCGCGCGTGCGGTGGCCCGCGACCTGCACTCCGGGGTGGCGCTCGCCAGGTTCTTCGGGCTGCTCATGCTCGTCAACGGGGCCGCGCCGATCCTTGCCCCGCTGCTCGGCGCGCAGGTGCTGCGCTTCACGTCCTGGCGCGGGGTGTTCGTCGTACTGGCCGTGATCGGCGCGCTGATCTGGTTGTCCGTCCTGCTCGTGCTGCCCGAGACACTGGCCGCGGAACGGCGGCACGGCGGCGGCTTCGTGGAGACGGTCGGCACCTTCGGGGTGCTGCTCCGCGAACGTGCCTTCGTCGGCTATGCCCTGTCGGCCGGTTTCGTCATGGGCGCCATGTTCGCCTACATCGCCGGGTCCTCGTTCGTGCTCCAACAGGTCTACGGCCTCAGCCCGCAGCAGTTCTCCGTCGTCTTCGGCGTCAACTCGCTCGGGGTGATCGCAGCCAGCCAGGTCTCCGCCGTCCTGGTACGGCGGATTCCTCCACGCACCCTCATGCGCGCCGGGGTGGCCACCTCCACCACAGGCGGCTTGGCCCTTCTGGTCTGTGTGCTGACCGGCGTGGGACTGGCGGGCGTCCTCGCGTCGCTGTTCCTCGTGGTGATGAGCGTCGGGCTGGTCTGGTCCAACTCCTCCGCGCTCGCCCTGGCCGACCACCCCCGCAACGCCGGCAGCGCCTCGGCCCTGCTGGGCGTCCTGCAGTATGCGGTCGGTGGTGTGCTCGCCCCACTGGTCGGGCTCGGCGGGGAGCGGTCGCTGGCCTACGTGATCGCGGGTTCGGCCGTTGCCGCGGCAGTGGTCTTCGCGGTGCTGCTGCGCGGCACGGCGCCGCGTCCTGAGGGGCAGCGTGCATGCTGAAGGGGTGACCACACCCGACGGCCCCCCGACGGAGCCGACGTACCCGCCACCCGTTCCCTACGGCGCGCCCGTCCCAGCACCGCCGACGCTGACCGAGCGGCTGAGGCGGTTGGCCGCGCCTGTGATCGCTGCAGTGGTGGGCGTTGCGAAGTACGGCGCGATTCTGTTGAAGTTCAAGGCCTTCACCCTGGTCTTCTCCATGGTCGCCTCGTTGTGGGCGTACGCGCTGCTGTACGGCTGGCAGTTCGCGCTCGGCTTCGTCCTCCTCATCTTCATCCACGAAATGGGCCACGTGATCGTCCTGCGGGCGCGCGGGATCGAGGCCGGGCTGCCGGTCTTCCTGCCCTTCCTGGGGGCGTTCGTGTCGATGAAGTCGGCCCCGAAGAGCGCCTACGACGAGTCGCTGTCAGGGATCGCGGGCCCCGTGTTCGGGGTGCTCGGCGCGTTCGGCGCCCTCGGGCTCGCCGGTGTCTACCACAGCGACCTGCTGCGCGTGATCGCCTACTTCGGCTTCCTGATCAACCTGTTCAACCTGCTCCCCGTCCTCCCGCTGGACGGCGGTCGGACGGTGGCGTCCCTGAGCCCCAAGATCTGGCTGGCCGGCCTGCTGATGCTGCTGGGATACGAGGTCTGGCGGCCCAGCCCGATGATCCCGATCATCTTGCTGATCGGCGGGTTCGAGCTCTACCGCCGTTGGAAGGGTCGCAACAGCGAGGCGAGCAAGGCGTACTTCACGCTCACCATGCAGCAACGGCTCAACATCGGCGGCGCGTACGTCGGGCTGATCGTGGTCATCCTGTGGGCGATGCACAGCTACCCGCTCCCGCCGCGCTGACGGGAACGCCGACAACCAGGAAGGTGTTGCAGGGGGCATGTGGACCATAGGGAACAAGCTCGAGCTGCCCACTGCTGACGAGGCCCTGAAGGGTCGCGCTGAGGCGATGCGGGTGCCCGCCACCCACGAGGTGCTCGGTACGCCGCTCACCGGGCCGTGGCCGGCGGGCGTCGAGGTCGCGTCGTTCGGCCTTGGTTGCTTCTGGGGCGCTGAGCGGGTGTTCTGGAAGGCACCGGGCGTCTACAGCACTGCCGTCGGCTACCAAGGCGGTCAGACGCCGAACCCGACGTACGAGGAGACCTGTTCCGGACACACCGGGCACACCGAGGCGGTGCTGGTCGCGTACGACCCGACCAAGACGTCGTACGAGGCGCTGCTCAAGCTGTTCTGGGAGAACCACGACCCGACGCAGGGGATGCGTCAGGGCAACGACGTCGGTACGCAGTACCGCTCAGCCGTCTACACCACGAGCGAGGCGCAGCTGAGCGCGGCGAAGGCCTCGCGTGAGACGTTCCAGACGGCGCTGACGCAGGCCGGCAAGGGCACCATCAGCACGGAGATCCTGCCGGCGGGGCCGTTCTACTACGCGGAGCCGTACCACCAGCAGTACCTGCACAAGAACCCCAACGGGTACTGCGGTCTGGGCGGCACCGGAGTCTCGTGCCCGATCGGGCTGGATGTCCCGGCTCAGGTCGACGTAGTGCAGCCGTCCGGCTCATGAGCGGGGCTCAGCGGGAGACCCCTGTGCCGACGCCCGGCTGTCTGTGACTGAGAAGGAGTTGCAGGCGTTGCGCTGATCACGCGCCCAGTAGGGCTAGCCGGACCGCGTTCCTGGCGAGTAGAGAACCGATGCGGTCCTTTCGAGAAGCTCCCCTTGGAGGAGCAGCTTCTGCAGACGCCAGGACAGGTGGGCCTCGAGCTCGTCGCAGGCCTGCTGTCGGGCGAGCAGCTCCTGCTCTCGTCGAACCAGCTCGTGACGGTGGCGGTCCTGGTTGCGCTCCTTGGCGGCGAGGCTGGCGAAGTCGGCCTCGAGGCGCTGCTGGCGTGCGTTCGGTCCCGGCTGAAGGGGGACGCTGCTCGTCTCGGTCACAGCCGCTGCCCAGCGAGCAGCCGCGAAGCGGCGGAACGCCAGCTCGAGTTCTGGCAGTCGGTGTAGTGCGTCCACGTGGCGCCTCGCACCCGGGCCATGCAGTCCGCGGCACGCTCGGCTCCGGTGACGTTGTCGCCGCCGAAGGCGCGGTTCATCTCCTGCATGGCCAGGCTGACGTCACCGCCGTACACCTGGACGGACTTGATGTGGCTCCACTCGTGGATGACGACGTCGTACATGCGGTTGGCGGGGACGGCGGGGGAGATCCAGATGACGTTGTGGTACCAGTCGGCGGTGCCCCAGTAGCCGTCCTTGGCCTGCAGCAGCCACGTGATCACGCCCGGTTGGTAGCCAGGGATGCGCGCGATGGCCTGGTCGAGCAGCTGGCGCTGCGTCGGCCGCGGTGCCTGCACGTGACGGCGGATCGTCTGGGTGCGGGGCGCGACGTGGCGCACGGCAGCAACTTTGGTGATGTGGGGACGCGGTGCGGCGGCGGGGGCTGCCACGACCTTGCGTGCCGGCTGAGGCTTGGCGACGAGACCCCGGGTGACCGGACGGACGGCGGTGACCGTCTCGGTGATCACTGCCGCAGCCACGGGACGTGTCGGGGCGGTGGTCGTGGTGTGCGCCGTCCCGGCGAGGGCGACGCCGGTGAGGACCAAGCTGACCTGCGTGAGAAGCAGAAGGTGGCGGACGCGCATGGTGTGACTCCTGGCTGAGGCGTGGGGGGAAGGCATGCTGGGGAGCGGCGTGCGACCGGATCAGGCGTTCACACAGCCAGCGCGACGGCCGACCTTGGTCAGGCCTTGCACGTCGCCCTTCTGCAGATCGGGCAGGCTGCGCTGCAGTACCGGGAACATCAGCTCGTGCGAGCTCCCCGCGTGATCGAGTCCCATGGCGTGGGCCAGCTCGTGCAGGAGGACGGTCTTCCAAGACACCGGCCCGTTAGAGGGCAGCCGGTCGGTGCGGTCCAGAGCGATGACAGCGGCGCGGATCGAGGCCACCGTCGTCCCGTTGTCCGTCCAGCCGAACCAGGCCGTGCGGGTGACACCCAGCACACCGGCAGGCCGACCGCGAAGCAGGTCGCTGTGCTTGCCGTCGGTCCATCCGATGAGGACGGGGCGAATGGTGTCGAGGTTGCTCGGCAGCCAAGGGGTGCCTGGCGTGTTGCTGACGACGCCGTCGAAGACCCAGCGGGTTCCCGTGATCTTGGCGATCCGGGCGACGGCGGCGTTG
Organism: Frankiales bacterium; assembly: GCA_025966135.1. Lineage (GTDB taxonomy): Bacteria > Actinomycetota > Actinomycetes > Mycobacteriales > SCTD01 > RYN-111. The sequence goes on along the minus strand of JAOPVP010000058.1, from coordinate 3,035 downwards.
ACGACGGCGCGTCCGTGCTTAGGGGCACCGGCCGCCCGGAACTGCCAGTGGATGGGTGTGCACGGGTTCCAGCGCACCGGCTTGCCGCTGACCAGCGCTGTGAACTTGTACGGGCTGCCCGTGGCGGCGTGGGGAGATCCTGCGGTCACCGCATCCGCCTCGGAGAACGCCGAGAACGTCGTACGGGCCGAGCTCATCGACGTGTGGCTGGGGACGGAAGCTCCGAGCAGCGCCACGGCTCCCAGGGAGAGAGCGAGAAGTGGGCGGATGCGCATGGTGTGACTCCTGGATGCGGGCAGGCGGCGGCGCACGCTGGGGGCGTGTGCGGACCTGCCGAGGTGATGAGTGCCGTGGGGACGGCCGGGGTGGTGGGGAGGTCGCGGAGGACCTGGTGCCGGCGGGTCGGGGGCGACAGCCGGCCGCGGCGAGCCGCGTCCTAGCGGAGGCGGCTCGTGACGTTCGCGCTGCCGGAAGCCCAGCTGCCGGCGAGCTGACCCTTCCGGCGGCTGGCCCGGACGGCCTCGAGCAGTGCCAGCTCACCCGGCGCCGAGGCGGGCGGGGTGTCGAAGTGCCGTACCGGGCGCGTGGCGACCGGCGCGGCCAGGGGGAGGCGCAGGACCTCGCAGGTGGGCTGGTTGCGCCAGAAGACGCGCTCGTCGGTGGTCTCGTAGGCGCCATCGGCGAGTACGACCTGCGGCTCGTCTGGGACAGCGCCTGTGGCGCACACCAGGACGAGCCCCCTGTTGCGAGGAGAAGCTGTGTCGCGAAGGGGGGTGGAAGCGAGAACGGCGGCGGTGGCGATGCTCATCGGTTGTGCTCCTGCTCGGATCGTCGGTAGCCCGGCCGTCCGTGCAGCTGCGCTGCCTGAGGACCCGTGGCTTTGCGGACCCACCTCTCGGTGGGGGTGCCTTGTCGTGATCCGGCTAGGTGTCGCGTTCCTGCCCTTCGGGCGGGATGCGGCATTCGCCGTGATCAACCCTGTTGGTACACAACTGCCAAAGCGCTGTAAAGCCATCCGGGGGAGTTCACTAGGGCGGCCCCGTCACCGTTGCGCCAGCTGGGTTAATGGCGCTCCGCCAGACGTTGGGTTAAGGCGTGAGCGACGTTCCCGCGCCTGTCAGCCGGCCCCTCGGAGTGACCCGAAATAACTACGCCCGAACTAGGCCTCCGGCGGCTTCCTCCGCAGGCTTTGGATCAGGCGGGCGGGGTGTGGTCTTGGTTGGGGTTCCAGAGGGGGAGGTTGAGGGGGTGGGGGTCGTGGTCGTCGGGCTGTTGGAGTTGTGGTGGGGGGAGGGTGAGGTTGGTGGGGGATGAGGGGGGTGTTTGCCAGACGCCGGGTCGGGTGTAGGTGTGGCCGAGGGGGCTGGTCCAGTCGGTGTGGCCGTTGTCGTGTCGGGTGACGGTCCAGCCGGTGTGTTTGGCGCGGTGGCAGCGGGTGCTCTTGCTGGACAGGTTCCAGGCGGCGGTGGGTCCGTCGGGGTAGCGCAGTTCGTGGTCTTTGTCGGAGCGGTGTGCGGGTTGGGTGCAGCCGATTCCGGTGCAGTGCAGGTCGCGGATCTCGATGAGTCGGGTGAGGGCCGGGCTGGGGTCATGTTGGGTTTGGGTGGTGTCGGCGAGGGTGGCGGGGCGCAGCATTGTCAGGAGCCGGTGGCGGACGGTCTGGGCGAGCGCCTGGGTGTGCTGGGTGTGGTGGAGGAGGGTGAGTTGTTCGGGGCTGGTCAGGGGTGGGGTGATGCTCGGGTCGAGGCCGAGTGGGACGCCGCTGGTGTGGTCGACGAACAGCCGGCGGAGGCCGGCGACGGGTAGCAGCATGCGGGCGTGCTGCGCGGGTACGGGTCCCAGGCCTTCGACGTAGCCGGTGCGGTGGTCCAGGTCGAGCACGGTGCTCATGGGGATGTGCACGTTCAGGACGGCGGGGTTGCGGATCGGGAGGCGCAGTACCTCGATGGTGAGTTCCTGCATGGTGCGGGCGATGAGCCGGTCCGGCGGGTCGGGTGGGTCGGGTGGGTCCGGTGGTGGCTCTGGGTTGGGTGCTGGGGCGGGTGGGGTTTCCCAGTGGGGTTCCTGGCCGGTGTAGGTGTCCCAGTCGTCCCACTCGTGGCTGGTGCCGTGGCTGCTCAGCCAGTCCGTGGCCGGCGCGGCGGGTGCGGTGGGTGCGGCCTGGTCGGTGGGGTCGGTGGCGACGGCCTGGTCGGTGGGGTCGGGGGCGTCGGCGGGGTGGTCGAGGGTGTCGTCGTGGGTGTCGTCGGGGGTGAGGTCGGTGGTGGCGGCGGCGAGGGTTGCGAGGTCGTGGGCGGCGTCGGGGTCTTGTTGGGCGAGGGCGAGGAGCTCGGTGGTCTGGCCGTTCTGGATGGCGCTGATGAGGGCGAGCAGTCGGCTGGGGAGCTCGGCGAACACGTCGGCCCGGCGCTGGTCTTGGGTGCGGACGATGCCGCTTGTGGTGTCGGCGACCTTTTGGGCCCGGACGAGTTCTTCGAAGTCCAGGGCCCAGCGGCGGCCGCGGAGCAGGTCCAGGTCGGCGCTGATCTGGACCATGGCGTCCGGGCGGGCCGAGATCCACACGGCGCGGTGCCGGCGGGCCCGGTCCAGTCGTTCCTTGGTGAGCGTGGGGTCGAGGTCGGCCTCGACCTGCGGGATGACGCGTTCGATGATCCGCCGGGCGTCGGTGGTGGTGACGGTCGTGATCTGGTGCAGGACCCGGGCCTCGACTTCGGCCTGGACGGCCTCGGTGCAGTGCCGGGTCAGGGACAGCAGCAGCTCGGCGGTGGCCTGGAACAGCACCCCTTGGGCGCACAGCGCGAGGGTGCGCGTGAGGACTTCGTCGAGGCGGCGGGCGTCGGACAGTTGGGTGCTGGCTCGGCACTGCCCGATCCGGGCGGTGCCGGCGAGCTCGATGATCCCGAACTGCTCGGCGCTGGTGTTGAGCATCCGGTCCAGTTGCGCCCGGTTCCGCATCCGGCGGGCGAACAGCCGGGCCTGGTCGGCCTCGTCGGTGGCGACCGCGGCCAGCACCGCCCGCGCGGCATCGGCCTGGG
>JAOPVP010000051.1 GCA_025966135.1 Frankiales bacterium | reverse complement strand
TGTCGTATGTATTTGCTAGAGTGGTTTATTGCTGGATGACGCCTTTGCGGGAGGATTGCGTGGACGACGATCGCGACTCCTTCTGGCCCGAGCCGCTGCTGGACACCGATGCGTTGGGTCCGGATGTGGTGCCGGAGCCGCCGGCCTGGATGGCGGGGCTGCCGGGTGGCGACAGTGTGTGGCAGGTGCCGGACTGCCCGTGCTGCGTGGAGCCTGAGCCGGTGCGTGAGGCGTGGTCGGAGCACCAGGTGAAGCCGGTCGGTGGCTGGGCGGTCCCGGGCGTGCGGTTCGGGGAGCAGGCGCCGCTCCCGGCTCTGCCGGGGCCGAGCCCGCTGCTGGCGGAGCTGCAGGTGCTGGCCGCGCGGTTGGTCGGGGTGCAGGCCTCGGCCCTGCCGGGGCCGCAGGCGCTGGTCGACGCACAAGCCCTGCTCGGGACGCTGCAGCAGCTGCGGGTGCACTCGCTGGACCGGTTGGCCGATGTGGAGACCCGCAAGCTGCACGACTACGCGGGGTTCCGGTCCGCTCGGGCCTGGATCAGCAGTGCCCAGCCGGACACCTGCAGTGCGGACTTGCCGCTGGCCCGCAAGCTCCGGGGCTTCCCCCACCTCAAGGACCGGGTTGAGGCCCAGCTGGTGGCGCTGGGGGCCGCCAGCAAGGTCGTCGCCGCGTTGGGGAAGCTCCGGCGTCATGTCGACAGCGCCGATGGGTTGATCGATGGTCAACCCGCCGGTGAGGTGATCGCGGCGGTGGTCCGGAACGTGGTGGACCTGACTTGCCGTAACCGGCTCGGGTTGCACGACGACCACCCGCTGCTGGCGCAACTCGTCGCTGCCACCGAGCAGATCATCGCGACTGCCGGGAGTGACCTGGAGCAGCTGGAGCAGGCCTTCACGCTGCTCGCCGAGCACGTCCCTGCCAGCGCGCTCGCCGACTGCCTCGACGAGCAGGTCTGCGCGGTGCTGCCAAACCTGCTCGAGGATCGCGCACAGCGGGGCGCGGAGCAGGCGGAGGTGCACCTGCAACGCAACCTCGACGGCAGCGGCTGGCACCTGCAGGCGGAGCTCGACCTCGAGTGCGGGGAGCTGCTGTTCACGCTGCTCGCGGCTGAGGCCAACCGCGACCCCGACAACCCCGACGACACCGCGAGCGCCCAAGCGCTCCGCGAGCAGGGCCTCAACCCCTACGACCCCGACCACCTCGACGTCCCCGACCGGACCAGCCTGCGGTGGCCGCGAAGCAAGGGCCGCAGGTTGCACGACGCGCTGAAGAACCTGCTCCAGCGCTACCTGGGCGCCGACCTCGCCGGCCGCCGTCACAAGCAACCGGTGCGGATCAGCGTCACCGTCAGCACCGATGTCATCGACCAGGTCCCGGGAGCATCACCGGCCACCGCCGCCTCCGGCGCCCGGCTCCCACGCAGCCTGATCCAACGCTGGTGGTGCAACGCCAGCACCACGACCTTCCTGTTGAGCCGCGGCTGGATCCCACTCGGCGTGCAACACACCGGCCGCACCCTGACCGCCACCGAACGCCAAGCCCTGGACCTGCAAACCGAACGCCGCTGCGCCGGCCTCGGCTGCTGCCCCGGCCGACGCGACGACCCGACCGTCACCCTCGAACCACACCACGTCCACGCCTACGCCGCGACCGGCACCACCAACGTGCACGACACCATCTGGGCGTGCGACACCCTGCACCACGACCTCCACCACGGAAAGACAGTCCAGCTCCGCAACGGCCGCTACCTCAGCCAACACGGCTGGACCACCGACCCCAACGGGGGGCGAGGTACCAAGCTCTCGAAAACGCAGACCGCCAGCGTCCAAGGCCCCAGCGCCGCCGACTGAGCCAAGGACAGGCGCCTCCCGGGCATCAGTCACACTTGTCCGGTGTCGAACGCACTCCACGTGACCATCACCGACGAGCCCTGGGCGGCAGCTGACGGCGCCACGCTGCGCGCGGCACAGCGAGCGGAGCTCGATGCCCGCTACGGTCGTGACGACCACGAACCCGGCACGCCACCGACTGCCGAGGACATCGCCGTCTTCCTCGTGGCACGCGACGCCCAGTCCGGCCGTCCCCTGGGCTGCGGCGCCCTGCGCCGGCTCGACGACACCTCTGCCGAGGTGAAAAGGATGTACGTCGTCACCGAGGCTCGCGGGACCGGGGTAGCCACGGCCCTGCTGCGTTCCCTCGAGCATCGCGCCGCAGCGCAGGGCTGGCGCATGCTGCGGCTGGAGACCGGAACCGAGCAGCCCGAAGCCATGCGCTTCTACGAACGCGAGGGCTACGCGCCGATCGACAACTTCGGCCCGTACGCCGGCTCGCCGATCTCCCGGTGCTACGAGCGCGTGCTGTAAGGAACTGCTGAGCGTCGCCGTACCAGAAGACCGGACACCAGAAGCAGCAGGGCAAGTGCGGCGAGCCAGGTGGACGAGCCGGTGGCCGCGAGCGAGCCGGCACTGCTCGTGCTCCCCCCGCCGGAAGCCGTCTCCACGCCGCTCGTCGACCCGCCCGGGATGCTGCCGGCCCTCAGAGAGATGACCTGCGCGCCGCGGCCGTACGTCGCCGCGAGCAGCTCGTCGCGGCTGCGCGGCGTGATCTGCAGGTGCACCACCGGCACCTTCGGCAGGCCGGTGCCGACGACGCTGTAGTCCGCCGTCTTGTTCGTCACCGTGGCGACGTTCGAGACGGAGTAGACACCGAGGTCGTTGGCGACGAGGAGGTCGCCGTCATGCAGAACGGCCCAGTTGGCCGCCAGGTCCGGCAGGTTCCCCGAGATGTCGCGGAAGTGCTGGCCCGCGTCGTTGCTGACGAACACGTGGCCGGCGCCGACCTTGCTGACGTCGTCGCCGAGCGAACCCGGCGGGATCCAGCGACGGCCGTACCCGCCGAGGGTGACGTAGACCGTCTTGGGGTCCTGAGGGTCGAGCGTGACGCTGTTGATGATGCGCTGCGGCAGGCCGATCGCCGCCGCGATGTGCCAGCCGTCCGAGGTCATCTGCTTCGCCGGCTTGTTGCCACCCACATTGGTCGCGAGACCGGAGTGGAAGGGCAACCCCTCCGTGACGATGTCGCACGAACCGCAGAACCCGACGTAGGTGTTGGCCCCCCGGGTGTCCACCGCGCTCGCGGTGTTGGTGTAGCCGTTGGTCGTGCCGAGGCTGAACACCGGTACCCAGTCAGTCGAGGAGCCGAACACGGCGGCACCCGGGCCGCACGTCGCGCTCTTGTCCGTGCCCGTCAGCCCCACGAAGGCGGCGGTGGTGGTACGGGGACCGGAGCTCGTCTCCTCGATGTCGCTCCCGCCTGCCACCAGGTGGTTGGCATTGACGGGGTCCATCGTGAACGGCGCCGAGAACTGCGCTTCCGCGTAGCAGGGCTGGATGTCGCTCCAGGTCAGGCCGCCGTCGGTCGTCACCGAGATGTCGCCACCGGCGTACTCCTCATAGGCGACCTTGGAGTTGTTCGGGTCGACAGCCGAGAAGAAGCCGTCCCCGCCGTACGCCGAGATCTGCTTGCCCTCCGGCGTGATCTTCAACTCGCCGTTGTCCTGAAGCCCAGCCCAGACCGTGCCGTCCCGGCTCATCTGTGCGTCGTACGGCAGGAGCGTGTGCATGCCGTGGTTGATGCCGGTGTCCCAGTGGTCGTTGTCGTAGGGCGTGGTCGTGCCGAGGGACTGCTGCTCCTGCTTGTACGCGCCGCCGTCGTTGCCCACCACGAGAGTCGCCTTGGCGCCGTCCGGCACGTACATCACGGCGTGTTGGTCCGGGTGAACCGTCGAGCCCTGCTTGCCGGTCCCGGTCGTGGGGCAGAAGCCCATCAGTGCCGGGACGTTGAGGGCGGCGCAGGTCGAACCCGAGAAGTAACGACCGAACACGCCGAAGGTGGAGGTGTTCGGGATCGTCGGGATGGCCGCGCTGCCGCCCCACACCTCCTCGAGCCCGAAGGACAAGAACATCGGGCTGCCATCCGGAGCCGTCTCGCTGCTCGCGGGGCTCGGCTGGACCCACTCGTTGTACCAGGACTGCACGCCGGCGCAGTAGCCCAGCAGGCACTCGGTGCCCCCCAGCGCCGACTG